>JAGHHM010000161.1 GCA_017887695.1 Oscillospiraceae bacterium
ACGCCGCACACCAGGGAACCGGGAATGGCAGCTCCCAGGCCCAGAGGCTGGCCCAGCACCTTCCAGATCACCGTAACGGTAAAACCGCCGATCATGGCGGAGAGAACGCCGGCATTGGTGGCCTTTTTCCAGTAGAGGGCCGCCAGGGCGGGCAGGCCCGCTGCCGCCGCGTAGAAGGTAAAGGACAGCGTCACCACCGTGTAGGCGCTGTGGATGTACAGGGCGATAACCAGGGCCCCCAGAGCCAGCACCACCGAGGCGATGCGGGAGAACAGTATCTCGTGCTTCTGGGTCATATCGGGCTTGAAGGTCTTGCCCAGATCGTGGACCACCGTCTGCACCGACACCAGCAGATAGCTGTCCGCCGTGGACATCATCACCGACAGGATACCGGAGAGGGCCAGGCCCGTAAGGCCCGGGGGCAGGATCTTGATGGCCAGGGCGGGGATCACCGCGTCGGCGGTGCCATACTCCGCCGCCACGTCCGGCAGGATCTGCTGGGCTGCCAGGCCCATGGTAAAGAGAAGGACAATGGTCACCGCATAGGCGAAGGTGCCCCAGAACATACCCTTTTTTGCCGCCTTGGGGGATTTGGCCGCAAAGGAGCGCTGCCACATCTCCGCCCCCGCCATGGTGAACACCAGGTAGGTGATGATATCGCCCAGGATCTCACCGTTGATATAGGGCGTAATATAGCTCTTGTCCAGGTTCTCCCAGAAGTTCCCGAAGCCTCCCAGGTAGCTGATACTGGAGGTAGGGATCAGGATATAGACAAAGATCAGCAGCATGAAGAACTGCACCACGTCGGTGTACACCACGCCGAAAAGACCAGAGGCCGCGGTGTAAATGATAAAGATCAATGTAGCGATAAAGGCCCCCATCTCATAGCTGATGCCCACCTGGTCACCCAGGAGCTTGATGATGGTGGCAGTGGCGGTGACCTGGGCGGCCACAGTGCCCACCATGGCAAAGACCACCATTACGGACAGGACACACTTGGCCGTTTTGCTGAAGCGGTAGCCAAACAGCTCCGGAATGGACTCAATGCTGTATTTCTCGCCCACCCGCTGGATACGGCCGGAGTAGCCCGCAAAGAGGAACATGCCCAGCACATAGGGAATGGCGGTGGCCACCGCCTTGAAGCCCTCCTGATAGGCCACCGCTGCCCGGCCCATCATGGCGCTGCCGCCGATAATGGTGGCGCACACCGTGGCCATCAGCACCACGGGGCCCAGGGTGCGGCCCGCCACATAGAAGTCGTCTGTGTTCCGGATCCGCTTGACAAACCACACGCCTACCAGCAGCATCCCCACCAGGTACAGCCCGATGATCCCCAGATCCAACACGGTAATTTCAGACATCGCACACTCCTTTCTCACCTATGGCCAGAGGGAAACTCCGCACCTGCCGCAAAAAGGAGCCGCCGCCTGGGGCAATCCCCAGGCGGCAAAGGACAGTTCCCGCTGAAAAACGACAGCCGCCCGCGCAAAAGCGCAGGCGGCAAAGGCAGCGTTCACTGTAAAAGACAACTATGAGCATCAACGGCAACGCCTTGGCATTCCTGTTTTATGATCCTCTCTGTACCTTTCTCCTTTGCCAGATCCATACTTTGCGGCCGTGGGCCGCGGAGCCGCTGCCGTCCCCCTGAGGGGCCAGCAGCTATTTAGCAAGCTAATTATACCAAAAAATGGATGGCCCTGTCAAATCGGCCATCCATTTTTTGGAATTATTTACAATGTATACGCGGTATTCTCATACAGTTTGCCGATTTTTCCGCAGAATTTCGGCAAATTCCGTCACAGCTGTCCGGCTTGCTTACAGTCCGAAAGCACCCAGGTTCAGCCCGCCGCTGGCGCTGTCCACCGCCTTGTTCATGGCCTCATCCGCCTGGCGCAGGGCCTCGTTGGCAGCAGAGAGAACCATATCCTGGAGCATCTCGGCATCCTCGGGGTTCAGGGCCTCCGGGGCGATAACCACCTCCGTCAGCTCCTTCTTGCCGTTGCAGGACACCTTTACCGTGCCGCCGCCCACAGAGGCGGTAAACACAGTGGCTTCCACCTCCTGCTGGGCCTTCTCAATGTCCTTTTGCATCTTCAGCAGCTTCTGCTGCATCTGGGCCTGCTGACGCATCATGCCGCCGCCCATCATCCCGCCTCTGGGGAATCCGCCTTTCGCCATGGCTGTTATCTCCTTTTGTATTGTTTTTCGGTTATTTTACCGTGAAGGAATCGTAATTTCTCCCTTGCCGGATCAGCTCGTCCAGTTTGTCCACCTGGGGAGCAGGGTCGTTTTTCCCGCCGCTGAGAAGATAGCGCACTCCCACCGGCCGGCCCAAGTAGTCCCCGGTAACGGATTTCAGCACCTCCGTCACCGCCGGGCAGTCCAGGGTCTCCAGGGTCAGGTCGTCGCCGCAGCGCACCACCAGCATATCCCCCTCCAGGGTGCCCCGGGCATCGTCCAGCATGAACTGGTACATGGGCATCACCTGGTCCTTGTAGCGCTCAATGAGCCGGCCCCACAGGTCATCGCCGCCAAGCCCGCCGGTCTGTTTGGCCGGGGACGGGGCGGAAGCGGCTCCAGCGCTTCCCCCGCTCCTGGGAGCGGCGGCAGAAGGCACAGAACCTCCCTCTCTCCGGGCAGCTCCGCCCCCCCGGGGGGCTGCCGCCCCGGCACTATATCCGTCCTCCGGAGGCGGGGCGTCACTGTCATCGGGAAGGGGCGGGGCGTCGCCGCTGTCATAGGCAGCCCTCTCCGCCACAGAGCTGCCCTGGTTCCGTGCTGCTCCCTTAGCCGCCGGGGCGGCAATGGGGGCAGGGTCCTCCCAGGGCGGCGCATCGCCGCCGATGGGCGCGGGGTCCTCCCAGGGTGGGGCAGCGGCCGCCGGTTTTCCCGCCGGGGCGGCAATAGGAGTGGGATCCTCCCAGGGCGGAGGAGTGCTGCCGCCGGAGGCAGGGGCCTTCTCCCGGCGCGGCTCCGCCGCCGGTTTTTGCCGGGCAGGGGAGGGGACCGAAGCCGCCGTCTCCTGCCGAACAGTCCCCCGGGTGGGACGGATGGAAACGCCGCCCTCCTCCAGCCGGGCCACCCGGGCCGCCAGAGCGGTGAGATCGCCGCACAGGCTCTCGTCACACAGCCGCAGCAGGCACAGCTCCGCGTCGGTGCGGCGGTTGGCGCTGAGGGGTAAGGCCGCCAGGGTATCCTGGAGCCTGGTAGCCATATGGATCAGCCGGGCAGGGGACAGCCCCTGGCTGAGATTGTCCATCACGGAGGTATCGTAGCCCCCGGAAAGGAGGGCCGCGCCGCCTTCAGGAGCGGTGGCACGGATCAGCAGGTCCCGGGCCAACACCGACAGCTCTCCCAGCAGGGCACTGACGTCCTTGCCGCCCTGGTACAGCTGGTCCAGCAGCAGCAGGGCCCCCTTGGCGTCCCGGGCCAAAATCAGCTCCATCAGCCGGGCAGTCTGGAGATTCCCCGCCAGGCCCAGTACGTCCAGCACCCGCTCCGCGGTGATCTCTCCGTCACCGGAGCACTGATCCAGCAGAGACAGGGCGTCCCGCAAGGCACCGTCGCTGAGTCGGGAGAGAAGCCCCGCCGCCTCTTCCGTCAGGGTCATCCCCTCCTGGGAGGCCACATACAGAAGCCGCTGGGCAATGTCCTGAGGCTGGATGCGCTTAAAAGCAAAGCGCTGGCACCGGGAGAGGATGGTGGCGGGCACCTTGTGCAGCTCCGTAGTGGCCAGAATAAAAATCAGATGGGCCGGCGGCTCCTCCAGGATCTTCAGCAGGGCGTTGAAGGCCGCGGTACTGAGCATGTGAACCTCGTCCACAATATACACCCGGTAGCGGACATTGGCAGGGGAGTAGATGGCCTCGTCCCGAAGGGCCCGGACATGATCCACGCCGTTGTTGGAGGCGGCGTCCAGCTCCAGCACGTCCAGCATACTGCCGTTGTCAATGCCAAGGCAGGCGTCGCACTGATTGCAGGGATCGCCGTTTACCGGGTGGCGGCAGTTCACCGCCTTGGCCAGGATCTTGGCGCAGGTGGTCTTGCCGGTACCCCGGGTGCCGGTAAAGAGGTAGGCATGGCTCAGCCGATCCTCCGCCACCTGGCGGCGCAGGGTCTCGGTAATATGGGCCTGGCCCACCACGTCAGAAAAGGTCTTGGGCCGCCATTTGCGATACAGCGCCTGATACATGGGCCCACCTCCTGTCAGTAAACTGGAAAAATCCCGGGAAAGCCCCGCTGCCGGGTCTCTCACGGCAAAAAGAAGCACCATGAAATACTCTCCGCAAGCATCCGCTCCGAACCGGCACCCTCGCG
Organism: Oscillospiraceae bacterium; assembly: GCA_017887695.1. GTDB lineage: Bacteria > Bacillota > Clostridia > Oscillospirales > Oscillospiraceae > Pelethomonas. The sequence continues at coordinate 4,318 of JAGHHM010000161.1, forward strand.
GCACATGTTGTCCCGCTTAATGCTGCTCGGTTCCCCGCCTGACATGGTTCACAGGCATCCATTGCGCGAGACCGGAG
>JAGHHM010000162.1 GCA_017887695.1 Oscillospiraceae bacterium
CCATTGATGACAAAGGTGCCGGACTTGGTCATGAGGGGGAAATCTCCCATGAAGATCTCCTGCTCCTTGATCTCCTCGGTCTCCCGGTTGCGCAGGCGCACACAAACCTTCAGAGGCGCCGCGTACGTGGCGTCCCGGGCCTTGCATTCCTCCACATCGTACTTGGGCGGCTCATCCATGCTGTAATCGATGAAGCTCAGCTCCAGGGTACCGGCATAGTCCGTGATGGACCCTACGTCGGCAAACACCTCACGCAGTCCGGTGTCCAGGAACCACTGGTAGGAGGTCTTCTGGATCTCCAGCAGGTTGGGCATGGGCATAATCTCCTCATGCCGAGCGAAGTTCTTTCGCAGCGTCTTACCGTAGTACTTATCCTTTGCCATCTTGATTCACTCATCTACCTTTCTTGCGCTCCGGCCGCCGCGCCCCCTCGGCGCCCCGGAACGCACGTTTTCGTGACACGCGCGGATCGGTTGATATTTTTATCGCAAATTCCTATTGCCTTTTCTGTGAGAAACTGCTATACTGAATTTGAGGGTGGGGAGTAAGTTTGCCATCCTCTATGGACATAAGCACTTGATTTTACCATTTTATTTTCTTTCTGTCAAGCTATTTTCGATATTTTTTCGACTCCGGTCTGCATGCCAGGCCGGAGTCTTTTTTTGCGCTTCTCCCTTTCCCCGCACGCTTTTCCATCCGCCGCATAGAATGGGAACAGACGCACAGCCTTTTATCCGGCGCCGGAAGCGGGCTGCCGCGTTCTGCCCCGCGGCGCGGCAGCGCCGCCATCTGTCATAACAGGGAGGAGTTTTTTCCCTATGAACTGCAATCGTAACAACAACTGCAACAGCAACTGCAACAACAGCAACTGCGGCGGCAACAGCTGCTGTGATCCCTGCAACCGCTATACCTGCACCGATATCTGCTGTGTGGCCGGCCCCACCGGTCCTATGGGACCCAGAGGGTGCCCCGGTCCCACCGGTCCCATGGGCCCCACCGGCGCTACTGGTCCCACCGGCCCCGCCGGCACTGCCGGTCCCGCCGGCGGCACTGGCGCCACCGGCCCTGCCGGCCCCACTGGTCCTACCGGCCCTGCCGGGCCTGCCGGCGCTACCGGTCCCACCGGGCCTACCGGCCCCATCGGTGCCGGACTTGACACCGTCGCCGAGTTCGTTCCCGGCACCCCTTACGCCCTGGACACTCTGCTCTATTACGACGGCGCCCTTTATCAGGTCAACCGCAGCAACCCGTCCGGAACTCCCGGTACTTCCCCGGACTTTAATCTGGTCACTGTAACCGGTCCTACCGGCCCCACCGGACCTGCCGGCGCTACCGGAGCCACTGGCGCTACTGGTGCCACCGGAGCTACCGGCGCCACCGGTCCTACCGGCCCCACTGGCATCGCCGGTCCCACCGGTCCTACCGGGCCCACAGGTGCCACCGGCGCCACAGGGGCTGCCGGCGCAGAGGGCGCCACTGGTCCCACCGGGCCTACTGGTCCCACTGGGGCTACCGGTGCCGCCGGCGCGGAAGGTCCCACCGGTCCCACCGGACCTGCCGGCGCTACTGGTGCGGAAGGTCCCACTGGTCCCACCGGACCTGCCGGTGCTACCGGCGCAGCTGGTGCGGAAGGCCCCACCGGTCCTACCGGACCTACCGGCGCCCCCGCTCCGCTGAATGCCCTGTACGCCACCAATACCGGTTCCCAGGATCTTTCCTCTACTGGCGATCCTGCTAATTTTGATACCAATCAGGTGGAGGAAGGCAGCGCCATTACCCACACTGCCAGCACTGACACGTTTACCCTGAATGATCCCGGCACCTACGCCATCTCCTACTCCGCCACCGCCACCAACACCTCCAGCACAGGCAATGTGGGCCTGGAGCTTCAGGAGGATGGTACCCCTATTGACGGCAGCGAGACCAGCGCTAAGATCAACAACACCTCCGATCCGGCCAACCTGGCTGCCACGGTCCTGGTTACTGTGACTGGCGGTGAGGAGATCACGCTTAACTCCACCGAAGATAATGTCAATCTTACCAACGCTGGTTTGAGCATCCAGAAGCTGGACTAACGCACCATTCCAGTCATTCCCATACGCCAAAAGGCGGGCGGCGCTGCGCGCCGCCCGCCTGCCCCTGACATCTTTTTCCGAAAGGATGGGTCAACAGTGAAGATTGTGGTCTATGCCATTTGCAAAAACGAGGCGCAGTTTGTGGACCGGTGGATGGACTCCATGTCCGAGGCGGACGAAGTCGTGGTACTGGACACCGGCTCCAGTGATGACACCGTCCAGCGGCTTCGTGACAGAGGCGCCCGGGTGGAAGTGGAGGTCATTTCCCCCTGGCGTTTTGATACCGCCCGAAATCGCTCAATGGAACTGGTGCCAGAGGATGCGGATATCTGCGTATGCACCGACCTGGACGAGGTGCTCCATCCCGGCTGGCGGAAGCTGCTGGAAGCAGCCTGGCGGCCCGGCGCAGGCCAGGCAACTTACCGCTACACCTGGAGCTTTAATCCAGACGGTTCCGAGGGTGTGGTTTTTTGGTACGAAAAGGTACACGCCCGCCACGGCTATCAGTGGGTACATCCGGTCCACGAAATACTGCACTGGACCGGGAAGGGGCGTCCGGGCCCCACAGTGACCGTGGAAGGAATGCAGCTGGACCATCTGCCCGATCCCGCCAAATCCCGGGCACAGTATCTGCCCTTGCTGGAGCTCTCTGTGAAAGAGGATCCCGACAACGACCGGAACGTCCACTATCTGGGCCGGGAGTACATGTACCACAGCCGTTGGGACGACTGTATCCGCACCCTGGAGCGGCATCTCGCCATGCCCTCTGCCACCTGGGCTGACGAGCGCTCTGCTTCCATGCGCTATATCGCCCACTCCTGGGCCATGAAAGGCAAGCGGCAGCTTGCCCGGAACTGGTACCTGCGCGCTATTGCCCAAGCGCCCCATCTCCGGGAACCTTATATGGATTTGGCCTTACTTCTTTATGAGGACAGCTGCTGGGATGGCGTGCTCTATTTTACGTCCTGTTCCCTGGCCATAACTGTTCGCCCCAGGACCTATATCTGCGAATCCGCTCCATGGGGCAGCCTTCCCCACGATCTAAGGGCCATTGCCTTCCACCGGACGGGCAGGCTGCCGGAGGCTCTGGAAGAAGCACGGAAGGCACTTGCTCTGGAACCGGGCAATCAGCGGCTGGCTGGCAATGTATCCCTCCTGGAGTCCCTGGCGAACCCTGTCAAATAACCTCTGGCGGATCCCTCTCAGGAGGGACCCGCCTTCCTGTTTTCACTCACTTTACGATTTCTTCATCCTTCTTAACACTTTGTTTAAATTCCAGACATACCCAGTTCTTTTTTCTTGTTTACTTTAACAGTGTCAAAAGGAGGATGCCCAATGGCAACGACGCACCCCTATCTGCATACGATGAAGTACGCGATTACAAAAAAGGACTATGAGGCCCTGCGCAATCGCCTCGCCAACGCCGCGGTCCAGGATACCGGAGCATCGGACAGCTGGATCCACACCCTTCTTTTTACCAGCTACCGCAGCCGCGTCCTACCCGCCCATATGCAGCAGCCGGAAAGCCTTTCCACTTTCGCGCTGCACTACTACAACAATGATCCCACCTATTTGCTCCTGGAGCGCTATCTGGAAGAAGAGCAGGACTCCGCCATGGTTACAGAAGCGGAATGCCGGGCCCTTCTTTCCGGAGAAACCAGCTGGCTTCTGGATCGTCGCAATCCTGTCCTGCGGGATTTCTACACCGCCCTTACCGATCAGATGCTGCTGCCCCAGGTGCTCCTGACCTATCACCGTGAAGCCTATACCTTAGACGGTATGAATCTCTGGGTCGCTCTGGACAGCGACATCCGCACCACTTTGCAGCATATGGATTTTCTGGATCCCGACCTGTTGGCACGGGATACAGCCGACCAAACCGGTCGGATGCTGCTGGAAATCAGTTACAGCAACACGATTCCTGATTCCATTCTCTGCATGCTGGAGGAAACGGCTCCCCGGCGCAAACCCCTGCCCGGTACACATCTGCCGGTATAATCCCCCCTATCCCTTTTCAATCCTCATTTCTCTTCTCTTCTTTACAGCAAGAAGCCCGCAGCGTTCTCTCGCTGCGGGCTTCTTGCTGTCCTGCTCCATAAGGCAGAAACCATTATTCATACAACAGGTCGTCGTCGTAATCGTCAAATTCCGAACATCTGCACTGGCACTTGCCGGCCACGGCTTTCTTCAGCTCCGCAGCACCTGCCGCCAGCTTGTCCCAATACCCGACTACCAGACAAATCAGGCCGGCCAATGCCAGAGACACACCTACGATCTTGAGAACGATATGCCATGTATTCTTCATGGTAGAACCTCCCGTATTTGAACTGTGGTGATAGTATACATCAAACTGTCGTAAAATACAATGCCTTTTTGTCCCGGTGTATCAGAAGGCCAGATACAGGTTCATCCGTACTTCCCCGTCTCCGATATCCACCCGGGCTTCATCCAGCATCTGTCCTACCAGCGACAGCTCACTGTCGCTGGTATACTGGTCTCCGCCGGCCAGCTCCCAATAGGTCTCCACCAGCGCGCAATTGCGCACTGCCGGCTGAAGCATCTCCGCCATGCGCTCTACCTGACGGCGATTCTCCACCGGGAAATCCCCCCGAATCGTCAGCCGCAGCCCATCCTCTTCCCGACGCAGCTGCATGTCCACCTCTTTCCCGCCCATGCGGAAAAGAGCCGTATATAATTCGTCAATCACATGGCTCATCCTTCTGCGAGCCATATGGACCGTTCTTTTCATAGCTGTTACTCCTTTGGTTCCGGCTTGATCCCCTCGATAATCGGGATCAGCAGAACGCATACCAGTCCCGCCGCAAAGCCGTTGTTATACAGGTTCATACCACCGTGAAGCAGTGCCGTATTCTGCACAATGGTCATATGGAGGAAGCCTGCCGCCACACCCCAATACCAGCCGAACTGTCCCGCAATGGGGGCAAGGCCTGTACAGAGCAGGCAGGCCAGCAGCACGCCAGGCGCCACGATAGGCACTTCCACCAGCAAAAACTTTGCCAATACCGCTCCCGCCATCACCGGCACAATGTTCTTTGGGTGCTTGCCGAAAGCGCCAAAGCCCGTCATGCTGAGAATACAGCATACCAAGGGACCATTGAGACGTACGCCCAGCGGCATCAGCAGCAGCAGGTAGCCAAAACCTACAGCCCCTACCAGTGCCATGTTGACAAGGCAGCTTCCCAGCTCATCCATCAGAATAAAATCCGCCACCGCACGGCCGGAGTGGCGCAGAATGGGTCGGTACGCCCGCCAGCTGCGGCAGCCCAGGCAGACACCAGCTATCAGCAGTCCCCCCAGGATCACCGCCACCAGTATACACAAAAGCACGTGACCCTCCCTGGTCCAGCTGTTGTGGATTTCAAACTCCACGCCAACCCCTTTCAGGATACTGGCCACGCCCAAGCCCAGGAAACCAGCGGCAAAGCCTACGTTGTACAGGTTATACCCCTGGTGCACACGGACCGTATACCGGGCAATGGCAGGAATCAGAAATCCGATCACCACGCCGCACACCACCATGGCGGGCCACCGGATTCCCGGCTTGAGATGCACCAGAAGAAAGCTGACCATCGGCGCAAGGCAGGTTCCGAAAAATGTCATATACACATACCGGGAAAAGGGCTCCCGTCGATAGCGGGCATACAGCCACCCTCCCAGAATAACAGGCGCGATATTGACAAGATTTTTCCCCAGCAGAGCAAACCCTGCCATCATAAAAAGGCACGCGAAAGACACGCCTGTAAAGGGCAGTCTCATCCTCCATACCACCAATGTACACAGAGCCAGGACCAACGCAGCATTGAGCAGGGCTCCGCCCACGCCACCAGCCGCTACGGAGTCTGTAATCAGGCCCGCCTCGCTCATCTGAATCTGCCACCACCCGGTAAAAAGCGACACGTCCGGCTGGGCAATCACCGCAAAAATCAGCAGTATCCCCGCCAGCATCAGCGGTACAAGGATCAGGCGCTCGTGATGTAATTCGTTCCGTTTTGCCGCATGCTCTTCTGTCATAGGTCACCTCTTTCCAATATCCAATGCACGCTTCATATTAATATGTCTACAGCAATTTTTGTTTTCTTCCGATCCGCCGTAATAGGCTACTTCCTCTTTCCCAGCAGCTCCCGGCGGATATAGGCAAAGACCGTTTTCTCCCCCTCATCCCGCAGCATCAGCAGCAGCTTCTCCAACAGCGCCGCTGTTTTGGGGTGGATAAGGTAATGGTCCGCGGAATGAGCATAGTATTCCCAGGGAGAAGCATCGGTATATTTTTCCTTCTGGTAGATCCGGCTGGCCGCTACCCGGTCGCAAAACATCTCCGCCACATACCTAACCGGCATCTCCATGCCGCTCATGTGATAGTCCCGCTCCGGTGCGTAGTCCACCCAGTATTCCAAATGATGCTTATTGCGGCCCTTGTGATGAAGCCAGGCTGAGGACACCCCGGTCTCCAGGCGCTCGATCTCATTAGGGCTGCGATTGCCCTGATAGTATTTGGCACCCACCAGGAACTCCGTCGGCCCATACTTGGATAGATCATGGAGCAGCCCCTGCCGATACAAGCCAACTTTAAAGCAGTACTTCATCACCAGGATCTTGTGGGCGGTTATGGTCCGAAAATGCCCCCACCAGTTCATTCCAGACGCCTCCTCAGATGAGCTGCTGGCCATTGATGGTCAGCTGGAACCGCAGACCCAGCCGCTCCGCCGCCCGGCGGCAGAGCAGCATCCGTTTCATGAAGATCTCAAAAAAGTCCATTACAGAGCTGAATTTTGTGTCTACCGTCAATTCCAGCAAGGCCACCTTCTCCTCCGGCAGAACCCGCAGTGCGGAATGCTCCACAGAGTAGTTTACACGGTCATGGATATCAAAGGTGGCAATATCCCGATTCCGCACACGATTGCGGCGCACATCGGATTTATCTGCCAGAATCAGCGCAGCCGCCGTGGCGTTTACCGGTACGCCGGTTCCTTCGTCATGGTTACCGATGGCGGTGACCACCGTAGCAATGTCTGCGGCATCCATATCCATATGATCCAAAATGCGAAAGGCCATGACCGCCCCGCTCTGGGAGTGGTCCACCCGATTGACCAGATTGCCGATATCGTGGAGATAGGCGGCAATCCGGGCCAGCTCGATCTCATGGGCATCATAGCCCAGCGTCCGCAAAATATCCCCCGCCAGCTCCGCTACCCGGCAAACATGAGGGAAGCTGTGCTCCGTAAATCCCAGGGCAGACAGCGACTCATCTGCTCGGGTAATATACGTATTAATAGCGGCATCCTGCCGCAGCGTGTCATAAGTGACCATTCATACCTCCGGTGTTTAAAATATATGCGTAATTTTAGTGTACCACACTCCGCGCCGGATGCAAAGAGCAGATTTTCCTCCCTTCAGAAAGGCAAATACTACCATAGCATCCATTTTTCCTGCCGTCGGCTCACTGCGGCTCTGGAACAAAATAAAAGGAGGGGCTGCCGCCCCTCCTTTTATTTGCAGATGCAGATTCCTTACAGGTTCTTCTCGTAGGACTCGATCATCTTCTTGAACGTGTGGCCCGTACGACCTCTGAGATTTTGCAGGTATTTCTCTGTGGTCTCCCCGGTAAATATCTTGATCTGCAGGTGCATGGAACCATCGTCCTCCATGGTGGCAAAAATCCGGTCAATATACTTGTCCACAAACTCCTTGTTGATGATGCCCCGGGCGGCGTCCCGCTCCGCCTCCCGCAGCACCCGGCGGATGGTATCGATGTGCTCCTTGAAATCCTTGGCGCTGTCTCGCTGGGCCGTCAGTTCCATCAGCTCCCCCCGCGCCGTCTCCAGTTCCCGGCTGCACTGACGGCTCATAGTGAGGAACTCTTTGTCCGACAGCTCTCCCAGGGCGTTGAAGGTCAACAGCTTCTGCCGCTTTTTTTCCACCGTGGCAATGGTGTCTTCCAGACGCCGGATCTGCTGCTCCAGGCCCCCCTCCCGGTCCAGGGACTTATACATCTCCACATACTCCTCGATGAGGGCCTGGACATCCACCTCTGTCTCCCGAAGCACCTCATAGAGGATCGGTTTCAGCTCCTCCTCATAGACCGCAAAGGAGGGGCAGGAGTCCGCCCCGTTCTTGATCTTGCCGGAACAGACCCACTTGCTGTTCTTTCGCCCAGAGCGGTCTACGCTGTCCCGACGGTAGTAGGCGGCGCCGCAGTGGGTGCAATAGAGCTTACCCGTCAGAAGATTGGTATGGTTGCAGATCCCCCGGCGGTTCTTCACGTCCTCGCTGCGCTTCTTCAGCACGGCGTTGGCTTGATCCCACAGGGCCTCGCCCACGATGGCGGGGACGATCTCCCCCGTCTCATCCTTGAACATCACCCACTCTTCTGGTGGGAGGAATTTCTGCTTCTTAGTAAAAAGGTCAATAACCTTCACCTTATTGCCCACATAGTAGCCCTTGTACTTTGGGTTGGCGATGATCCCGGACATCGTGGTATGGGCGATCTTCTTGCCGTTATGATTGTGGTACCCCTTTTCCCAGAACAAGGTCTCCAACTGTTTCATGGAATACTCGCCGGTGGCGTAGCGCTCAAACAACTCCCGCACCATGGGAGCCTCCTCCTCGTCGATCACCAGCCGGCCGCCGTCCTTCCGATAACCAAAGATCCGGCTGTTGCCCAGCACCACACTCTTCTTGATGGCCTGCTGATGACCAAACTTCACACGGCTGGACAGCTTGCGCAGCTCATCCTGGGCGATGCCGGACATGATGGTCAACCGCAGCTCGCTGTCCTCATCCAGGGTGTTGATGTTGTCATTCTGGAAAAACACCCCTACCCCGGCGGACAGCA
>JAGHHM010000163.1 GCA_017887695.1 Oscillospiraceae bacterium
CACCATGAAATACTCTCCGCAAGCATCCGCTCCGAACCGGCACCCTCGCGGCACATGTTGTCCCGCTTAATGCTGCTCGGTTCCCCGCCTGACATGGTTCACAGGCATCCATTGCGCGAGACCGGAGCCTCAACACGAATGCTTGCGGAGGGTATTTCATGGTGTACTCGGTATTATACACGATCAGCCCCTGGATTGCAAGGGGGAATTTCCCCCAGGGGCGTTCCTGGGTCTCCCTGTACCGCCCCGGCCCCGGAACATCCGGAGCCGGGCCGGTAAAACGGGCTGTTGGGTTGCGGAGAACAGCACCCGTCACTCCTCCAGCAGGCCGTCGATGACCTCGCAGTAGTGGGCGTACATAGTGTCCGCGTCGGCGGCTCCCACCTGGGTGACCGCCACGGTGCCGTCAGGGCCGATGACCACCGTGTAGGGGATGCCGTCGGTAGGGTAGAGGCTGGAGATCTCATACTCCGGATCCAGGGCCACCGGGAAAGTATACCCGTTTTTCTCCAGGAAAGCCGTCACCGTCTCCTCGTCCTCGCCGCAGTTCACCGCCAGCAGGGCCAAATCCTCCCCGTAGGTCTCCACCAGCTGGGTAAAGGCGGGCATCTCCCCCACGCAGGGGCCGCACCAGGTAGCCCAGAAGTTGAGGAGGATCACCTTGCCCTCGTAGTCGGAGAGGGTGAAATCGCTGCCGTCCACCAGTGTGGTGGTGAAATCCCGGTAGGCGTCGCCCTGGGCCACGGGGCCGGAGGGAATGGCGTCGCCGCCGCTCTCCTGGTCGTCTGTCCCGGCGTTCTCCGAAGGATCGCCGGCCGTATCAGAGGACGTATTGTTGCCGGTGTTGTCATCGCTGCCGTTCCCGGCGTTATTGCTCCGGCACCCCGCCAGAAGCAGCAGGGCCAGCACCAGCAGCATTGTCAGACACAGTCGTTTCAGTTTCATGCTTCTTGTTCCTTTCCCATCCGAAATAAATCGCCCCTCTGGGGCAGGTGTGGCGGCATAGACCGCACTGAATGCACTCCCGGTCCCCTACCTTCTCCACATCCATCAGGCATTTGCGGGTACAAAGGCCGCAGCCGTCGCATTTCCCCTCATCCACCCGGACAGCAACCAGGGCCACTCGGCAGAAGAAGGAATAGATGGCCCCCAGAGGGCACAAAAAGCGGCAGAAGGCCCGGTAGCAGAACACGCACAGCAGCAATATTGCCGCGCACAGCGCCGTTTTCCAGGTAAAGAGCCAGCCAATCAGGGGCCGGTAGGTTTCGCCCAGGGCCACCAGGGGAATACCTCCCTCCAGGGTGCCGGCAGGGCAGATATACTTGCAGAAGCCGGGCAGAGGATAGCCCGCCGTGTAGGCGTACCACAGAGGGATCGCCGCCACGAATACCGCCAGCACGGCGTATTTCAGCCAGGAGAGCCTCCGGCTCCAGCGTCCCTTTTTGAGCTTCCGCCCGGGAATCTTATAGAGCAGCTCCTGAATCAGGCCAAAGGGGCAGAGGAAGCCGCACACAATCCGCCCCAGGCCCAGGCCTACCAGCAGCAGGAAGCCCGCGATATACAGGGGCAGCTTATTGGGCATAGCGCTCAGGGCGTTCTGCAAGGCCCCCAGGGGACAGGAGGCCACCGCTCCAGGACAGGAGTAGCAATTGAGCCCCGGCACACAGACGCCCTTGAGATCCCCTTTATAAATGGTACCGGAGGCAAAGCCCGAAAGATTGGCGTTATACAGCAGGGCGCTGACCAGCTGGATGCATTTGCGCCGGAAGTCCGGCCGTTTCGTCTTTTTTCTTTTATCCAATGCCGATACACTCCATACAGATCCGCACCGCCTTGGCCAGGGTGGTCTGATAGCCTCCCTGGGCCAGCCCCACCCCCAGGCACAGCAGGCCCGCGGCAGCCAGCAGCAGCTGGACAATTCGTTTTTTCATCATAAAAATTCCTCCTTCCAGGGGGAGAAAGCAGAAGAAAGCCCGGCAGAACATTCCGCCGGGCCTTCAGGGATCAGCGAACGGCGATGGCTTCAATCTCCACCATGGCGTCCTTGGGCAGCCGGGCTACCTCCACAGCGCTGCGGGCCGGGGGATTGCCGGGGAAGAAGGTGGCGTAGACCTCGTTCATAGCGGCGAAGTCGTTCATGTCCTTGAGAAACACAGTGGTCTTGATGACATTGTCCATGGTGAGACCGGCCTGGGCCAGCACCGCCTGGACGTTCTTCAGGGACTGCCGGGTCTGGCCGGCAATGCCGCCCTCGGCAAAGGCACCGGTAGCGGGATCCACCGGCAGCTGGCCGGAGGTGATAACAATACCGCCGGCGCTGACGCCCTGGGAGTAGGGGCCGATGGCGGCGGGAGCCGCCTGAGTGGCGATGATTTCTTTCATAACGCATATCCTCCATTCGTGTATTGATGATGCGGGCTTATTTTACCAAAAAAGCCCCAGCGGGTCAATCGCCAATCCGTCGGCGCCGCATCCTTTTCGGCCTGTTCCCTCTGCTCTGCTTCTCCCCAGATGCGCCCCTCCGGCAAGGCAGCCCCCTCCCGGGGCACCTTCCTTCCCATTTCCCCCTTTTTCCCCAGGCCCGGCGGTAATATTCCCAAAAGAATTTTACTCTTTTTGAGCAATTCGCTGAAAATTATCTTTTGTCGCCTGCCTTTTCTTGACAAATTGGGAAAAGGTTGCTACTATCGAAGCATAAGGACTCCGGTAACGTTACCGGTATCGTTACCGGTAACGTTTTTCAGTGAAAATCCGTCACTTATCGACGGTGCTTTTTTAGAAAAATGCCAGAGTACCGGCTGTGTGTGACAATACTTTGTGTGTAACAAGTAAGGGAGGCAGCGCCTATGACCATCCGGGATATTGCCAGGGAGTGCGGCGTCAGCGTTTCCACCGTATCCCGGGTCCTCAACAAGCGTCCGGACGTGAGCCCTGCGGTCCGCCGCCAGGTGCTTTCTGTGGTGGAGCGCCAGGGCTATATCCCCAACAACAGCGCCCGGGACCTGGTCCGCAGCCAGTCCGACGCCATCGGCGTGGTGGTCCGCGGCTCCGGCAACCTTTTCTTTTCCGATATGCTCAAAACCGTTTCCCGGGCCATCGACGCCGCCGGCTCCACCATGGTTCTCCGGCAGATTGATTCCGACGCTGACGAGGTGAAGGAGGGTGCCATCCTGGAGCGGGAAAAAAAGCTCCGGGGCCTGATCTTCCTGGGAGGGCGCTTTGACTACACCCCGGCGGAGCTGGCTCTCATCGGCGTACCCTATGTCTGCTGCTCCTACACCAACTGCTTTGGTTCCCTGGGGGAGGAGGACTACGCCTCCGTATCCATTGACGACCATCTCACCGCCTACCGGGCGGTGGAGGTGCTGCTCCAGCTGGGCCACCGGCGCATCGCCGCCCTGATCCCCAGCCGGGATGACCGCTCCATCAGCCAGCTGCGCTGCAACGGCTACCTGGCCGCCCTGCGGGACAACGGCGTGGCCTTTGACGAAACTCTCCTGGCGGAAACCGGCGGCAGCTTTGCCATGGAGGACGCTTACGCCACCGTCTCCCGGCTGGTGCAAACAGGGAAGGATTTTACCGCCCTCTTTACCATTTCCGACACCATGGCCATGGCCGCCCTCAAGGCTCTCACCGACCACGGCCGCCAGGTGCCCCGGGACTGCTCCGTCATCGCTATCGACGGCCTGAGCATGTCCGAATATCTGGTTCCCACCCTTACCACCATGGTCCAGCCCGCCGAGGAAATGGGCCGTCAGGCGGTGGCGATCCTGCTGGATATGCTCTCCGGCGGCAGCCGCCAGCGCCATGTGCGCCTGGAGGCCACCCTCCGCCAGGGCGGCTCCGTACGGCCCCTGTAACCTTTGGTTTTCCCGCCAAACGGCGTGAAAATACAGCCTCTCACAAGGCAAAACTAAAAAAGGAGATTGCATGAAATGAAAAAAATGCTTGCACTGCTTCTGGCCCTGACCATGGCATTTGCTCTGGTGGCCTGCGGCGGAAACAACTCCAGCAACACCGGAAACAACTCCGGCAACAACACTGCCAATGATCAGACCGGCGATGACAGCACTGCCGCCGGCGGCGAAGTCTACTACCTGAACTTCAAGCCCGAGCAGGATGCCCAGTGGCAGGAGCTGGCCCAGCTCTACACCGAGGAGACCGGCGTTCCCGTCACCGTGGTTACCGCCGCCTCCGGCGAGTACGAGACCAACCTTATGAGCGAGATGGGCAAGAGCAACCCGCCCACCCTCTTCCAGGTCAACGGCCCCGTGGGTCTTGCCAACTGGAAGGACTACTGCTATGACCTCAGCGACAGCGCTGTTTACGGTGAGCTCACCAGCGATGAATACGCCCTCAAGGACGGCGACGCGGTGCTGGGCATTGCCTACGTTATCGAGTCCTACGGCATTATCGTCAACAAGACCCTGCTGGCTGAGGCTGGTTACGGCGTAGAGGACATCCAGTCCTTCGAGGATCTGAAGAAGGTGGCCGAGGACATTACCGCCCGGAAGGACGAGCTGGGCTTCGCTGCCTTCACCTCCGCCGGTATGGACGGTTCCTCCGACTGGCGCTTCAAGACCCATCTGGCCAACCTGCCTATCTACTTTGAGTATCAGGACAAGGGCATTTCCTCCACCGATGCCATCGAGGGCACCTACCTGGATAACTACAAGGCCATCTGGGATCTGTACATCAATAACTCCACCTGCTCCCCCACGGAGCTGGCCGGCAAGACCGGTGACGACAGCAAGAACGAGTTCCTTAACGGCGAGGCCGTCTTCTTCCAGAATGGTTCCTGGGAGTATGCCAACCTGGTGGGCGAGGGCAAGTACACCGACGAGGATCTGGCCATGATCCCCATCTACATCGGCGCCGGCGACGAGGCCAACCAGGGCCTGTGCACCGGTACAGAGAACTACTGGTGTGTCAACAACTCTGCCTCCGAGGAGAACATCCAGGCCACTCTGGATTTCCTCTACTGGTGCGTCACCTCTGAAACCGGCACCCAGGCTATGGGCGGCGGCGAGGGTGCCATGCCCTCCGGCGAGCCCGGCATGAGCTTCGTCATCCCCTTCAAGGGCGCCATCGAGTCCCCCAACCTCTTCGTCAAGCAGGATGCGGAGATGCTGGCTGCCGGCAAGACCCCTGTGAGCTGGAACTTCACCACCATGCCCTCTGAGGAGTGGAAGAACGGCGTTGGCTCCGCTCTTACCGCCTATGCTGCCGGCACCGGCGACTGGGACGGCGTGGTCACTGCCTTTGTGGACGGCTGGGCCAGCGAGTATGCCCTGGCCAACGGCTGATCCTCTTTCCACTGAGCATATCTGATACCGTGCGGCAAAGCAGGAGGGCGGGCTCATCGCCCGCCCTCCTGGTCTGCGGGAAACGGCCCTCCGGGCCGCTTCCCGGAGATACCCCGCTGTGCGGATATTTTATCGCCCGGATCTTGTCCAACATCCGGGTATTTTATCAAAATAAGGAGGGAGCCAATTGCAACGATCCTTGAAACGCTGGTGGCCGGTATTCCTGCTGCCTACCTTCGCCGCCTTCTGCGTGGGCTTTATCTACCCCTTTATCCAGGGGCTGTACCTGTCCTTCTGCAAATTCATCACCATTGACAATCCCACCTGGAACGGCCTTGCCAACTATATCTATGCCTTTACCGACGCGAGCTTCCGCCAGTCCTTCCTCTTCAGCGCCGCCTTTACCATCGTTTCCACTCTGGCCATCAACGTAGCCGCCTTTGCCATCGCCCTGGCCCTGACCCGGGCCATCAAGGGCACCAACCTCTTTCGCACCGTGTTCTTTATGCCCAACCTGATTGGCGGCATCGTCCTGGGCTATATCTGGCAGATCCTTCTCAACTGCGTGCTGTCCCTGCTGGAAAAGCCCCTTCTCTCCCTGGATGCCACCTACGGCTTCTGGGGCCTCATCATCCTCATGTGCTGGCAGCAGATCGGCTATATGATGATCATTTACATTGCCGGACTCCAGTCCATCCCCTCCGACTACCTGGAGGCCGCCAAGATCGACGGCGCCACCAGCTGGCAGACCCTCTGGCGCATCAAGATCCCCAATGTGATGCCCTCCATTACCATCTGCACCTTCCTTACCCTCACCAACGGCTTCAAGCTCTTTGACCAGAACCTGGCCCTTACCGCCGGCGAGCCCGCCCATGCTTCCGAGGGCCTGGCACTGAACATCTACTATACGTTCTACGCCCGATCCGGGCCCCAGTGGAAGGGCTACGGCCAGGCCAAGGCAGTTCTCTTCTGCCTGCTGGTCATCGCCATCTCCCTCATTCAGCTGCGGGCTACCCGCTCCAAGGAGGTGCAGCAGTAATGCATAAAGCCACCAAGATTTCAAATACCCTCCTCACCGCCCTGCTGACGGTGCTGAGTCTGGCCTGGATCTATCCGGTGCTGATGATCCTCCTCAACTCCCTGAAGAAGGAGTCCGCCATCACCACCTCCTCCGCCTTCCAGCTGCCCAATGGGGCAACCTTTGCAGGCTTTGAAAACTACGTCAATGCCATCGACTCCAAAGGGTTCCTCTCCGCCTTCGGCTACACCCTTCTCATCACCATTACTTCCGTGGCGCTGATCCTTATTTTCTGCTCTATGTGCGCCTGGTTCATCACCCGGGTGAATACCTGGTGGAGCAAGGCCTGCTACTACCTCTTCATCTTCTCCATGGTGGTACCCTTCCAGATGCTCATGTTCACCCTCAGCGCCACCGCCGACAAGATCGGCACCAGCCTCACCCTGGGGAACCTGGCTGACGCTCTGGGCTTTACCGTATCCAAGTCCGCCGCGGAAATTTCCCTGCTGCCGGTAAACACCCCCTACGGCATCTGCATCATCTACCTGGGCTTTGGCGCGGGGCTGGCGGTGTTCATGTTCTGCGGCTTTATGAAGTCCATCCCCCTGGAGATTGAAGAGGCCGCCATGATCGACGGCTGCGGCCCTCTGCGCACCTTCTTCCTGGTGGTCATGCCCATCCTCAAGCCCACCCTTATTTCCGTGGGTATCCTGGAAACCATGTGGGTATGGAACGACTATCTGCTGCCCTACCTGGTGCTGGACCGTACCAAGGGCTACACCACCATCTCCATCCTGATCCAATACTTCCGCGGCAGCTACGGCACCGTGGAAATGGGCCCCATGATGGCCTGCATCATTCTCACGGTTCTGCCCATCATCATTGTCTACCTCCTGTGCCAGCGCCACATTATCAAGGGCGTGGTAGCCGGCGCCGTGAAAGGCTGATCTCTGTTAAAAGCCGCTATACATTTCCAAACAGAAAGGATGATCCCCATGGATCGCAGCAGCGGAATCCTGTTGCATATTTCCTCCCTGCCCTCTCCCTACGGCATCGGCACCCTGGGAAAGGCCGCCTATGCTTTTGCTGACTTCCTCCATGCCGCCGGGCAGAAATACTGGCAGCTGCTCCCCCTGGGCCCCACCAGTTATGGCGACAGCCCCTACCAGAGCTTTTCCACTTTTGCCGGCAATCCCTATTTCATCGACCTGGATCTGCTGGCAGAGGACGGCCTTCTGGACAAGGCGGAGCTCTCCGCCATCAACTGGGGCACTGAGCCCCGGTACGTGGACTACGGGAAGATCTATGAATCCCGCTTCGCCATCCTCCGCAAGGCCTTCCACAAGGGCTTCGCCCGGGACAAGGCGGCGGTGGAGGCGTTCCGGAAGGAGAACCCCTGGCTTCCCAACTACGCCCTCTACATGGCTGTAAAAAGCCACTTTGATATGAAGAGCTGGCTGGACTGGCCCGACGAGGCCATCCGGCTGCGCAAGAGCGAGGCCGTGGAGCGCTACACAAAGGAGCTTCAGGAGGATGTGGACTTCTACACCTACCTCCAGTTCCTCTTCTACCGCCAGTGGAAGGATCTGCGGGACTATATCCACAGCCTGAACATCAAGATCATCGGAGACCTGCCCATCTATGTGGCCATGGACTCCGCCGACGTGTGGGCCGAGCCGGAATTCTTCCAGCTGGGGGAGGGGAACGTGCCCACCGAGGTTTCCGGCGTGCCCCCGGACTATTTCAGCGCCGACGGCCAGCTGTGGGGCAATCCCCTCTACGACTACGACCGGATGCGCGCCGACGGCTTCGGCTGGTGGATCCGCCGGGTGGAAGGCGCCAGCCGCCTCTTCGATGTGATCCGTATCGACCATTTCCGTGGCCTGGAGAGCTACTGGGCGGTACCCTACGGGGCGGAAAACGCCCGGGGCGGCCACTGGCGCAAGGGCCCCGGCATGGACCTGGTTGGCGTCCTCACCAGCTGGTTCCACGGCCTGGATATCATCGCCGAGGACCTGGGCTTCCTGACCCCGGAGGTTCACAAGCTTCTGGCCGATTCCGGCCTGCCCGGCATGAAGGTGCTGGAGTTCGCCTTTGACAGCCGGGAACCCAGCAACTACCTGCCCCACACCTACGAGCGCAACTGCGTATGCTATGTGGGCACCCACGACAATGAAACCGTCATGCAGTGGCGGGGCAAGGCCGATCCCGCCGACATCACCTACGCCCGGCGATACCTGGGCCTCAGCGAGGCAGAGGGCTTCAACTGGGGCGTGATCCGGGGCGGTATGGGCAGCGTAGCCGATACCTTTGTGGCTCAGATGCAGGATTACCTTGGCCTGGGAGCCGAGGGCCGCATGAACACCCCCGGCAACTCCTCCGGCAACTGGCAGTGGCGTCTGCTGCCCGGCGAGGCCACCATGAGCCTAGCTAACAAGATCCGCCGGTACACCAAAATGTACGGCCGTCTGTGATTGTCCAGTATCCATAAGAGAAAAAAATCCCCCGGACCCATGGTCCGGGGGATTTTTATTGGTTTACAGAAAATGCGCCTTACTTTTTGCCGCCCTTGAGGGCCTTCATCCGCTTCTCGTGGTCCAGGATCCGCTTGCGGATACGCAGGCTCTTGGGGGTGACCTCCAACAGCTCGTCGTCTGCCAGGAACTCCAGGCACTGCTCCAGGCTCAGGTTCCGGGGAGGCACCAGCCGCAATGCCTCGTCGCTGCCGCTGGCCCGCATGTTGGTC
>JAGHHM010000164.1 GCA_017887695.1 Oscillospiraceae bacterium
GGCAGTATATTGCCGCCTACATGGAGAAGAAGTTCGGCCTGAGCGCGGGGGAGACGGACAGTATCCTTGCCTCCGCCGGGGATCCGCCGGGGAAATACGCTGAAGAGTTTGACGCCTGGTATATGTGCCACGGGGACACGGAGATGCGCGCCTACGTTTTTGACACCGGCTACCGGCAGGCGGACGGGCGGTGCGTGCTTTTCTACACCAATGAATTTGTCCGCACCGATTACGGGCGGGAGACGGCCATGGACGCGCCCATGCGCCTGACCCTCAGCCCCAGCGCCACGGAACAAGGGGGCTGGCGGGTGGACGCCAACGTAATCTTGGCATAGGAGCCTGAGACGGCAAAGACGACAAAATACCGGCTGTTTTGACAACAGCCGGTATTTTTCACGGTTTCCATTACGATTAGTTTTCAAATTTCTCCAGGATTCCAGCCACAGGAGAGAGCCAGTTGCCATCGAAATCCTCGATGCGGCCGGCGTCGGTGAGCTCTGCCAGCTTGGGATCGATGGGCATCCGGGCCAGAAGCTTCAGACCGTGAGCCTGAGCGGCGGCCTGGGTCTTGCCCTGGCCGAAGAGAGGAATCTCCTTGCCGCAGTCGGGGCAGACCAGGTAGCTCATATTCTCCACCACGCCCACGATGGGAATGTTCATCATCTCCGCCATCTTCACGGCCTTTTCCACCACCATGCTCACCAGCTCCTGGGGGGAGGCCACGATGATAATGCCGTCCAGAGGCAGGGACTGGAACACGCTCAGGGCCACGTCGCCGGTTCCCGGAGGCATATCTACAAACAGGTAATCCACATCCCAGACAACATCGGTCCAGAATTGGGTGACCACGCCGCCGATGACGGGGCCCCGCCACAGTACAGGGTCGGTCTCGTTGTCCAGCAGCAGGTTCACACTCATCAGCTGGATGCCACCGTCGGTTTCCACCGGCAGCATGCCCCGCTCGTCACCCATGGCCCGGTCGTGGACGCCGAAGGCCTTGGGGATGGAGGGGCCGGTGACGTCGGCGTCCAGGATGCCGACGTTATAGCCCTTGCGGCGCATGAGCACCGCCAGCTGGCTGGTGACCATGGACTTACCTACGCCGCCCTTGCCGGATACGACGCCAAAGACCTTGCCTACCCGTGCGGCGGCATTTTTTTCCTTCAGAAAGGACTGGGGGGCGGTGCGCTCGCCGCAGCTTTCGCCGCAGGTGCTGCAATCATGGGTACATTCAGACATAGCTCTGCATCTCCTCGTTGATGTAATAAATAAAATGGAATAAAAGACTGACAAAAGGGAGTGGGATTATTTTTTCCGATTCTCCCAATATTCACGCAGTTTTTTGAGAAATTCCCCGTGGCGGGGAGAACGAAGGGCGGGGAAGGAACGCATCAGCCGGCGCTCGAAGATGTCTTGGCCAGCATAGATGGCCTCCAGCCGCTGCCGGGCCTCGGCTTTTGCCCGCTCCAGCCGCTGGGCAAACTCGTCGCCCAGTTCGCTGAGAGGTTCCAACCGCTCCTGCAGGGCCTGGGCGGCTTCCGCCCGGCGCTCTGCGGCTGCCTGCCGGGCCTCCGACAGGGCAAATTCCAGACGGGAGCGCTGCGCCTCCTGCTTCTGGAGCTGCTCGGCCTTGAGGGCTTCCAGCTTTTCTGTCAGCTCGTCGTAAATGGCGTGGAGTTTTTCCAGGCGGTTGCCGATCTGGATGGCGCTGCGGACGGACAGAACGATATCCGTGACATACAGGGCAAACAGCGCCAGGGCCAAGGGTACGGCCAGACCGTGGTCAAAGAGCCAGAGAATGGGCTCCATTACACGGGGATGGACCACATACCGCAGCACCAGGCAGGCAAGACCGAAGAGAGTGGAATTGAGCAGACAGATCCGGCCGTTGAGTTGGAAATGGTGGTGGGAATAGTCCCACCAACGCATGTGAAAAAGCTTTTCCATCAGGTAGCTGGTGAGATACTCCACAGCAGAAGTGAGCACCATACCGATCAGAAAGGTGGAAATGGGGTTGTTCCAGCGCTGCCCCAGCACTACCAGCACCAGTAAGGCGCCGTGGCCGTAGATGGGGCAGAGGGGGCCGTTGAGGAAGCCCCGCTTCTCGCAGAGCTTCCCCTGGCCAATGGAGCAGTAGATCATTTCGCCGCACCAGCCCAGAAAGCTGTATAGAATCAGCAGCAGGAAGATCCCGGCGGCGTGATAAAGGGCGTTAAGCATAACGTTCCTCCCAAAAAAGTGGGGCTGTTACAGCCGGATGTGGCGGACGCCGGGCAAATGCCGGTCCCGCAGGCAGGCGGCTTCCCGGCTTTGGCAGGTAAAAAGTAGAATCTGTCGCCGCTGGGACAGCTGGACAAGATAGGACAGGGCCTGGGCCATACGGTCGTCGTCAAAGGTTACCAGAGCGTCGTCCAGTACCAGGGGGGCGGCCTTGTCCGCCGGCAGCACCATTTCGCAGATGGCCAGCCGAACCGCCAGATAGAGCTGGTCCGCAGTGCCCTGGCTCAGCTGGAAAGTTTCCCGGGGGAGAAGAGAGCCTTTTTCCTGGGCGGAAGGAGTAAGCGTCTTGTTCAGCAAAACCTTATTATACTTCCCTTGGGTAAGCTTTGTAAAGATTTCCGCGGATTTTTCTCCCAACGCCGGGGAAAATCTCTGCTGCAAGGTAAGATTGGCCTGCTCTAATACCTGGGAGGCCAGCGTGACAGCATCATATTCCTCCTGGAGTGCCTTGCGGCGCTCCTCTTTTTCTGCCAGCTCCGCCTCCAACTGGGCGCTGTCACCCAGGGCTTGGATTTGCCCCTGGGCAGTGTGGCGGCGCCGGCGCAGCTCCTCCTGTCCGGCGGTGTTGGAGGAAAGCTCTGCCTGAAGCTGGGAGCGGGACAGGACGGGGCGCTCCACTGCGGCGGCGGGAGCATCCTGGACGGTGGGGCGGCGCAGCTCCCAGCGGAGAGCGGCGGCCTCCTCCTCCCGCAGGGCCTGTTCGGCAGCACTGCGGCGGGCAAGAGCGCCTTCTACGGCCACAAGGGCGTCCTCAATATCGGAGACAGCTTCCGGCTGGAAGGAGCGAACCTGCTCCATGGCCCGCTGCAGGCTTTGCCGCCAGCGGAGGTCGGATGCCTCGGCCATGGCGGATGCCCGCTGCCAGGCGTCCCGGGCAACATCGGCACGCTCCTTTAATACGGTATAAGCGGCGGTCTCCTGTTCCTGCTGCCGGCGGCGGGCGGCTTGACCGGCCTCCCGGCGGGAGCGGCGGCTGCGGGAGAGGAAAAGGCTGCTGCCAATTCCCAGTGCTGCTGCCAGAATACCGGCAATGACGGCGACCGGCCAGGTGCTGACAAGAGAGAGCAGGGCGGCAATCAGTATGCCGGCTGCTACTGACAAAAGCGGGAGAAGGAGCCCGTTTTTGGGCGGCGCTTCCGGCAGGGATTGGTCAGGCAGAGGGGCGGAGGATAGCGCTCTGTCGGCATCCGCCAGAATATCTTTGGCTTTTTGCGCCTCCTGGGCTGCGTCGCTGGCAGCTTCCTGTTCCACGGTCAGACTTTGCAGAGCACCCCGGAGGGCTTCCAGATCGGAACGGCTGGGGAGAGCCTGGACGTCCTGGGCCAGGGCCTGGGCCTTTTGCCGGGCGGCCTCCCAGGTGTCCCGGGCAGAGAGAGCTTCTTTTACCTCCCGGGACCGGTCCGCCGCATCATGCAGGGCCAGCTGCTGCCGCAGCTCTTGCTCCCGCTGGGCCAGGCGCTCCTGCCGCACCTCACAGGCGGCGGCTTCTTCCTCCAGATTGCGGATCTGCTCCAGGAGATTTCGCAGCTGGGCACAATCCTGCTCCAATTGAGGGAGAAGGCCGCTCTTGTTGTACCGGCGGCGGTTTTGCTGCCGGCGCAGCTGCTCGGCGGCGGCGGTATAGGAAGTGTCTTCTTCACCGGTGGTAATGAGGGCGGCAATCCGCTGCTCCAGAGCGGGGCTTTGATCCACAACCATACCCGATTGACGGATAAAGGCGCTGCGTTCATAGACCTCCTGGGGTACACCCAGCAGTTCCTCGCCGCAGTTGGCGGCGGTAAGCCAGGGCACCGGTTCAGCGGAACCGGTATACTGGGCTGAAAAAGCGCCCATGGGTGAATTGGCGCGGGCGGTGTGGCGGATCAGGGTAATGGCGTCATTGCCGGCCACCAGATCCATGCGGCCCTCCATGGGGCTGCCGCTCCAAGGAAGATAGCGGCGTTTGTCTGCCTGGGGGGTGCGGTCCCGGGTGTTGAGCCCGTAGAACATAACCCGGAGGAAGGCGGTCCAGGTAGATTTGCCGCCTTCGTTGGGCGCTTCTATAATAGTAAGACCCGGATCCAGCTCCAGGGTGGAATTCTCCAGCCGACCGAAGGTGGCGGCCAGTTTGCGAATATGCATAGGGAGCCTCCTGTTGCATCCATATCTTGGGTATCATATGTGATAGGTATACTATATCACGGAGAGGGAAAAATGTCTTTGGGTGGGCCTGAAAAAAAGTTGGAAAATTTGGAAGATACCTGTTGACAAATGGGGAAGTGTCTGATATAGTAAGCAAGCTGTCTGAAACGCGGCGGTCGTGCCAGCGAGAGAGCGAAAAGATTTCAACGAAGTGAAAAAAGTGCTTGACAAACTCTGGAAGCTCTGATATACTTGATGAGCTATCTGAGAAGGGCGGTAAGCCGAAAGGAAAGCGCCTTGAAACTTCAAAACGAAGTGAAAAAAGTGCTTGACAAACTCTGGAGGCTCTGGTAAAATAAATGGGCTGTCTGAGAGAGCGGCGGAAAGCCGAGGCAAGCGCCGAAAAAACTTCGAAAAAGTTGAAAAAAGTGCTTGACAAAAGCCGAACGACGTGGTAAGATAGAGTACGTTCCGCCGCTGAGGCGGACGGGCGAGTAC
>JAGHHM010000165.1 GCA_017887695.1 Oscillospiraceae bacterium
CACATATACCAGGCGTCAAACTCTTCAGCGTATTTCCCCGGCGGATCCCCGGCGGAGGCAAGGATACTGTCCGTCTCCCCCGCGCTCAGGCCGAACTTCTTCTCCATGTAGGCGGCAATATACTGCCGGCTGAGCCTGCTCTTGTCCAGATCCAGCCACTCCCCGGCGTCGATCCATTTCTGGAACAGCGCCTCCTCCGCCTTGCTGAAATCCGTCTCCCCCAGGTCGTAGAAGATCCATGTCAGGTAGGGCGCCAGATTTTCCGAGAGGCCCTTGTACCGGTCGGGATCCATCTCAAAGCGCAGCAGGCCGTTGTTCTCCCGGGCATTGAAGTAGTCCTCCAGGCTCTGCCGCTCCGCCGCCGTCAGCGCCGTCTCCCCCTGAGGGCCCGAAAGCCCCAGCTCGCCGGCCAGCAGGCCCGCCAGGACCGGCTCCCCCGGCGTCTCGTCCGAGAGCCACAAAAACAGCTTATCCGTCACCTCGCTGCCGTCGTGGCACACCGCCGCCGCCAGCCGCTCCCAGTCCTGTAGCCAGCCGTCCTTCTGCACCCGGTCGCTCTCGAGGATGAGAGGCAGTTCCTCCCCCTGGGCCCGCTCGTACCATACCGGGGCGGTGAAGATGTCGATATACCCCTCCCCCAGGCCGGTGTAGCTGCCGGCCCAGGTCAGGTCCTCCAGCCGGTACTGGCCGGTAAAGCACTTCTTTACCTCATCCGACCAGGCCAGCATATGGTCCCGGACCGCGTCACTGGCCCCCTCCTCCACCAGGTAGCCGCTCTTGTCCAGAAACAGGGCGGTGTGCCCCTCATCATTCTGCCAGTCCGGCTCCACCGCCGCCGGGTAGAGCCTGGCAAAGGGGGTCTCCTCCCCCAGGGTGAAGCTCCGGGCCACGGCGGTCATCAGCTTGTCCGCCTGGGCCCAGTCCCGGGTCTGGGCCCGGCAGCTTACCTGCCAGCTCTCGTCCGCGCCGCCGGTGTAGAACCGGCGCACCAGCCCCGGGCCGTCCTCCCCTTCCTCCGGCGCCAGGGACATGAAGGTGCCAAAGTACCCGCTGCTCCGGCTGATTAGCACCTGGGGCCCGCCCCTCTCCTCGTCCTGGGTAAACACGCCGCTTCCGTCCACCGTCTCCCGCTTCCAGGTCTCCGGGATCAGAATGCTCCAGTCCTCCCCTGTGTATCGGACAGCGGGGATCTCCTCATTGCCCACCGTCAGAGTAAGGCCTTTCTCTTCCGGTTCCTTGTCTTGTTCCACAGGCTGGCCCGGCCCCTGGGGCTGGGAGGGTTCCTCCGGCTCCTTCCAGGGCTGCCAGACCGCCAGCACCACAGCCAGCACCGCCAGCGCCCCCAGGCCAGAAAACAGCCATATCTTTGCCTTTTTACTGAGCTTTTTCACAGATATCCACTCCTTTCTTCTTCATGCCCCGCTTTTTTAAAAGCCAGGGCAGCAGCTTCTTTTTCTAATACAGCGTATCATGCCATTGCATCAAAATTCCCCCATTCCTGTTACAGGATGGCAACAAACCCGTTACAAAAAGGCAAAAAATACGCCTCCGGGTAACCCGGAGGCGCAAAAATGTCACGGCGGCTATCCGCCCTATTACAGCTTTTTATAGTGATAGAAGTCAGCAAAGTTGTCGAAGAGGATCCCCTCCAGCATCTCCCCGGGGATGTCCAGCTCCAGGGCCTTCTGCAGCTCCTTCTTGGGGCACCAGATGGGGTAGTCGCTGCCGAAGAACACATGGGTGGGATCATAGCAGCGGAGAATCTCATAGAGAGGCTTTTTGTCCTTCACATAGCTGAAGGAGCTGCTGATATCCGTATAGACATTGGGGAGCTTGGCCAGGGGACGAATTTTCTCCACATCCCAATCCCCCCAGTTGCCCAGGTGAGAGGCGATGCACCGCAGCCGGGGGAAGGTCTCGGCAATGGGCAGCATATGGGACGGACCGGATACGTCCACCCGGGGATCCCCCATATGGGCGATGAGGAACATATCCGTTTTTTCCATCTCCTCGTACATCAGGAACATCCGGGCGTCGTCCAGGGTAAAATGCTGAAACTCCGGATGGATCTTGACGCCGTGGACGCCGTGGTCCCGGAGCCAGCGCAGCTCCTCCTTATAGTTCTCATACTCCGCGTGGAGGGTGCCGCAGGGAATGAAGCGGGGCCCCTTCTCCGCCTTGGAAACAATATACCGGTTGATGTGCTCCACCTGATGGGCGGAGGTGGCGGCAGAGAACACCATGGCATAGTCGATGCCCGCCTCCCGCAGCACTGTCTCCAGCTCCGCTACGGTGCCATAGTGGTTGGGGGGCTCGGGAAGGTCAAAATATTCAGCGGTGGCCAGGGTAGCCTTCTCCGCAACTTTCTCAGGAAAAATGTGGGTGTGCATATCGATCACACGCATAGGAGACCTCTCCTCTCTGGATCTTGGATTTTCACACTTGCAGTATACCACAGGAATACGTTGCATAAAACGGAGGATTCTGCCAAAATTGCGTTAAGAGCCGTGGAAAAAATTAGTGTCAATTCCCAGCACCCGCCCCTTTGGGCCGCCGCCCCGTCCCGGCGGCGGCGAAACGGCGGCCCGCCGCCGCCCTCTGCCGTACCGGGGCCCGGCGGACGATTCCTCCAGCTTTTGCAGCATTTCGTCCAGGGCTTGACATACCTAGATGATCTATGTATAATATACCTAGATAATCTAGGTATAAGGAGGGATCCCTATGGCCCGCAGCGACAGATCGGTCCTCCCCGGCAGCACAGCCATGCTGGTGCTGGCTCTGCTGAAGGCGCGGGAAATGTACGGCTATGAGATCATTGAGGAGCTGGAAAAGCGCTCCAATCAGGTGTTTCAGCTGAAGGAAGGGACCCTGTATCCCATTCTTCACAGTCTGGAAAAAGAAAAGCTGGTCACTGCCCGTGACCAAGAGACTCCCTCCGGCCGGAAGCGGCGGTATTACCACATCACCGCGGCAGGCCTGCAAGCCCTGGATGCCAAAAAGGAGGAGTGGCAGACCTTTTCCCAGGCAGTGACTGCCATTCTGGCCGGCGCCTGAGGAGGTGGAGCCATGAATGCCGATTACTGGCTGGACACTGCCACCAGCAAAATCCGATTCACTCCGGATCGGAAGGCGGTGCGCCGGGAGCTCCAGGACCACCTGGAGGACCGGATGGAAGCGGGAAAGGCCCAGGGTCTCTCTCCCTACGAGGCAGAGACCGCGGCCACTGCCGCCATGGGAGACCCTGTGGCCCTGGCGGAGGAGTTAGGGCGGATTCACAGCCCCTGGTGGGGGCGGCTCTGGCGGCTGAGCCAGTGGGCCCTGGCCATCGTCCTGCTGGCCACGGTTTTCTCTGCCGTCCCCCGGCTGCGGGAGTATCTCCAGTACGAAATGTATGACCCTCCCTTTCCCTTCTCCGTGGAGGAGGGCTCCTATACCCGGGAGTTCTGCACCGGTTACGCCAGGGAGATCACCGTCCCTGAAGTCTGGGACATCAACGGCGCCGTAGACCTGGGCCACTATCGCTTCACCGTGTCCGGGGCCTGGGTGGAGGAGTGGACCGTTTCTGGGGAGGACCCCTACCCGGTACGGCAGCTGGTCATCACTCTAAGGGCGGATACCTGGCGGTTCTGGGAGCCCCTGAG
>JAGHHM010000166.1 GCA_017887695.1 Oscillospiraceae bacterium
CAGAGGCCAGGCGGATTCTGGAGGAGAACCGGGAAAAGCTGGACCAGCTGGCCCAGTTCCTCTATGAAAAGGAGACCCTCACCGGCGAGGAGTTTATGGAAATTCTGATGGGCGGCGAAAGGAAATGAGAAGGCGCTCCGGATTTGGCTGGCTGGAACTGGCCATTGGCATCCTTCTGATTCTGTTGGGGGCTCTGGCCTTTCTCCGGCCGGACCTTGCCCTGAACAGTCTGGTGTTTGCCTATGGCGTGGCCGCCGTGGTCATGGGCATCGCGGACATCATCCTGTACATCGAAGTGGAACGGTATACGGGCTTCGGCCCCATCCTATCCCTGATCGCCGGGGTTTTGAGCGTCATGTCCGGCGTCATGCTGGCGGTCTATCCCAGGACGGGAGTGCTGGTGCTGACAGTGCTGTTCCCTATCTGGTTCATCGCCCACTGCATCTCCCGCCTGACCCAGCTGAACCATGTCCGCTATGTGGCAGGCAGCGGGGTCTACCGCTTTGCGCTGGTGATCAACATCATCGGTTTGATCCTGGGCTGCCTCATGATCCTGCGCCCGCTGTTCACCCTTGCCACACTGCGCTATTTTGCCGGCTTCTACCTCATTTTGCTGGGCATTGACGCCGTGGTGACGGCGGTCAGCCGCATGGGCACCCGTCGCTGAGGCTTCTCCTGCTCCGCTTCCGGCTGAGCAGGCCTCCCCCGCGGAGAAAACAACAAAACAGAAAGGCGTTTGTGTATGGACCCGATTTTTCTTTTGGCCACATTGGATGAAACCTATCTTCCCCAGCTCCAGGTGATGCTCACCTCTCTGCGGGTGAACAATCCCCGGGATACCTTCGTCCTTGCCCTGCTCCACAGCGGGATTTCGGACCAGGCCCTGGACAGGGTGCGCATACAGTGCGGCACATACGGATATACGTTTATGCCCGTTCCGGTGGATGACACCCTGTTTCAGGAGGCGCCCATCACGCGGCAGTATCCCAAGGAGATGTACTACCGGCTGCTGGCCCCCCACCTGCTGCCCAAACAGCTCCGGCGGGTCCTCTATCTGGACCCGGACACCCTGATCATCAACCCCATCCGTCCCCTGTGGGAGACAGACCTGAGGGGCAAGCTCTTTGCCGCCGCCGCCCACACCGGCAAGACGGAGCTGATGAGCGGCGTCAATCAGCTGCGGCTGGGCACCGAACAGGACTATTACAACTCCGGCGTCCTGCTGATGGATCTGGAGGCCGGGCGGCGGGAGATCGTCCCCCAGGAGATCTTTCAATATGTACAGCAGCACCGCAGAGAGCTGATCCTCCCCGATCAGGACGTTCTCAACGCTCTGTACAGTGAGAAGATCCTTCCCCTGGAGGATGTGCTGTGGAACTATGACGCCCGCAATTACAGCAGCTACCTGGTCCGCAGCGGGGGGCGGTGTGACCTCAGGTGGGTGATGGAGCACACGGCGATCCTCCACTTCTGCGGAAAAGAGAAGCCCTGGAAGCCCAAATATATCCACCGCTTCGGCATCCTGTACCAGCACTATATACAGCTGACCCGGCGGGAGTGGGGAGTCCGTCTATGACCCACCGGTACGCGCGGATTTCCGGCCGCCTGCTCCTCGCCGCCACCCCCACGGCGCCGGACCGTCCGTGGCGTGTCCATACTGAAACAAAAGGGCCGGCCCACTGCTTTAGCACCGGGCCGGCCCTTTGGGAAAATCCAGATCTCAATAATCAAACTTCCACATGTAGCGGCGATAGCTCATGGGATGCATCCGCACATCCCCCATGGCCGCAATAAATTGCTTGGAGATGGGGTGGAGCAGCAGGGCGTTGAAGTACTCCGCCACCTGAGGATCCAGCTGGCCCAGGCCAAGCTCCTCCGCATCGATGATCCAGTGGTGGCCGCCAAACTGATTCAGGAACCGCTCGGCCCGCTCGTCCAGTGGACGGGTGCGGCCCACGCTCTTGAACAGCAGAATAGCCAGATCCTTGTCACAGGTCTCAAAGGCGCCGTGGAAATACTCGCCGGAGTGGATGGGGACACAGTGCACCGTCTGCATCTCCTGGAAGAAGCAGAAGGCATCGGAATAGGAGACCTCCCAAGCAGCGCCGCTGCTCATCACGTTCCACACCGTGTCATCCTTATAGGTCATGGCAAACTGGGCCGCCTTGGCCTTGACGCTCTCATGGGCGGCGCCGTAGATCTCAGGCATCTTTTCAAAGGCCTCGATAGCCTTATCATAGGCGGCATAGTGGTCATATTCCTTCAGCAGCCAGAAGGCAATTTTCAGCGCCGTGCCCTGGCTGTTGTAATGGACCAGAGAGGGGTCCTGATACCACTCGTCCGCATGGTAATAGGTGATATAGTACCGGGCGGTCTGAGCCGTGAGAGAATCCGCATAGCCGGACAGACCCACCGTTACAGCGCCCTTTTCATTGGCCACCCGCAGGGCCTCCACCGTCTCCGCGGTGGCCTTGGTGGAGGTGGCAATGACCAGAGTGTTGGGACCTACGGTCTGGGGAGTGGCATTGACAAACTCGCTGCTGTTATAGCCCAGCACCTTCAGACTGCTCTCCTGCCCCAGCAGATACCGGGCCGGATAGGAGGAGGCGAAGGACCCGCCGCAGGCCACAAAAATCACCTGCTGCAGTCCGCCGTTGGCGTCCAGATCCCCCTTCACCTTCTCCATGACATCAATTACTTCCTGCATGCCTTTTACCATTGCATGTTCCTCCTTTTTATTCCGCCCTGGCGGCTGCGGTGGCGGCCTCATCCACCTGGAACTCCACGCCCTGGCGGCTGATGACCACACCGTACTGGTCTCTGGCCGCTTCCACGGACACCTTGCCTTCAATCACGTCCTTGAGCACCTTTTCCGCCGGACGCTTACGGGGATCGCCGTAGCCGCCGGCTCCCGGCGTGATGACTCGGATCACATCGCCCTTCTTCAGGGGCAGGCTGGTGGTC
>JAGHHM010000167.1 GCA_017887695.1 Oscillospiraceae bacterium
CAATAAGACCAACTGCATTGTGGTGTTCATCAACCAGCTGCGGGAAAAGGTGGGCGTTATGTACGGCAACCCGGAGGTCACCACCGGCGGCCGGGCCCTGAAGTTCTATGCCAGCGTCCGGATCGACGTGCGTCGTGTTGAAACCCTGAAGGCCGGCGGCGAAATCATCGGCAACCGCACCCGGGCCAAAGTGGTAAAGAACAAGATGGCGCCCCCCTTCCGTGAGGCGGAGTTTGACATCATGTACGGCGAAGGCATCAGCCTGCTGGGCGAGCTGCTGGATCTGGGCGTAAAGCTGGATCTGGTGCAGAAGTCCGGCTCCTGGTTTGCCATGGGAGAGACCCGTTTGGGCCAGGGCCGGGACGCCGCCAAGCAGTATCTGAAGGATAACCCCCAGGTGGCCGACAGTCTGGAGGCCGCTATCCGCCGGGATTTCTTTAAGCTTATGGGCAACCAGTCCCAGATCGCCGCCAAGGCCGCCGGCCGGGCGGTGGATGTGTCAGCCGACGATTTCGACGACGCGGACTAAGTACGGGGGATTCCCCTCTTTTTCTTGAAAGAAAAAGAGGCAAAAAGAACTTTTGCGCGAAACGTTGTTTCGCGTGAGTAAAGTTTTCGTCTGCCTTTCTGGGGCCCCGCCGGAGCCCGGTGAAGCGAGGCCGGTGGGGTAAGAAGGCGCAGCGGAGCGATCGATGTCTGCCGGCTGCGGTGGGCGGAGGGGTGCAAAGCTTGTGCCGGCGACAAAGGGTGGCCAGGCCAGGGCGGCGCCCTGGCGGGTTTGGACAGTGCCCGACCAAATGATTACAGTGGGAGGCCTCTATGCGCATTGAGGAAATCAAGCCGTCTCAGCGGAAAAAAGGCCGTTTTCTGGTAAAGCTGGAAGGCGGGGAGATTCTGCGGGTGACGGAGGAGGAGCTGCTGCGCTTTGGCCTGCGACCCGGAGAGGAGATGGACGATGGGGGGCTGGCGGCCCTGCGGCAGAGCGCCAAGGCCTCCTCGGTAAAGGCTGCCGCCGCGGGGATGATTGGCCGGCAGGCCCTGTCCAAAGCGGAGCTTACCCGCCGCCTGGTGCGGCGGGGAGCGGAGGCCTCCGACGCTCAGGCAGCGGCGGACTGGCTGGAGGGCATCGGCGCGGTGGACGACCCGGCCTATGCCGCCGCTTTGGCACGGCACTATGGGCAGCGGGGCTATGGCCCGGCCCGGGTGCGCCAGGAGCTCCAGCGCCGGGGCGTCAGCCGGGAACTGTGGGAGGAAGCTCTTGGGGAGCTGCCCGACAGCAGCGGTATCCTGGATGCGCTGATTCAAAAGCGCTGTCGGGGAGATCTCTCCGATCCCCGGGAGATCAAGCGCCTGAGCGACGGCCTGATGCGCCGGGGCTTTTCCTGGGGCGAGGTAAAGGCAGCCCTGAGCCGGTACACGGAGCTTCAGGAGGAGTAAGGAGCAAGTTGCGCGGGAGAGCCGCAGCAGCAGTATTTTTGCAAGCAATTTCCCCTCTGCGGGAACCCATTGGGGCCGGCAGGGGGTTCATCATGACAGGACACAGCGCCGCCTTTCCGGCGGCAGGACAGAAGGAGGAAGGCCATGGCCTTTACGATCCATTTTATTTCTTTGGGCTGCGAGAAAAACGTGGTTAACTGCGAGCAGATGATGGCCCTGTGCCGTGACGCGGGCTATGAGCTGCGGGAGGATCCGGTGGGCTGCGATGTGGCGGTGGTCAACACCTGCGGCTTTCTCTCCAGCGCCAACGAGGAGGCTATTGAGCATATTCTGCGGATGGCGGAGCTGAAAAAGGCGGGGCAGCTGAAGAAGATCCTGGTTACCGGCTGTATGACAGAGCGTTATCAGGGAGAGGTCCTGGCGGAGCTGCCCGAGGTAGACGGCATTCTGGGCACCGGCAGCTACAAGGATATCGTCTCTGCCGTGGAGACAGTGATGGCCGGGGGCCATCCCAGCCTCTTCGGGGACATCAGCGCCCCGGTGGACGAGCTGGACCGGGTGATCACCACCCCCGCTCACTATGCCTATCTCCGTATTGCCGAGGGCTGCGACAACTGGTGCGCTTTCTGCATCATTCCCAAGCTCCGGGGCAAGTACCGCAGCCGCCCCATGGATAACGTCCTGGCGGAGGCCCGCTCCCTGGCGGAGCGGGGGGTGCAGGAGCTGCTGGTCATTGCCCAGGATATTACCCGCTACGGTACCGACTGGGATGGGCAGCACCACCTGGCGGATCTCCTGGAGGAGCTGGTGAAGCTGCCCTTCCACTGGATCCGGCTCCACTACCTCTACCCTGACCAGATGGATGACCGCCTCATCGATGTCATTGCCCGGGAGCCCAAGATCGTCAAGTATCTGGACATTCCCCTCCAACACTGCAACGACGGCATTCTCCGCCGGATGAACCGCCGGGGAGACAAGGCCTATGTGGAAGCCCTGCTGGCAAAGCTGAAAGAGCGGATCCCCGGCCTGGTGATTCGCACCAGCCTTATTACCGGCCTTCCCGGCGAGGGGGAGGCGGAGTTCGAGGAGCTGTGCCAGTTCCTGTGGGACCAGCGTATGCTCCGGGCCGGTGTATTCCCCTACTCCCCGGAGGAGGGAACTCCGGCGGCCAAAATGGAGCGGGTGGACACCGAGGAGGCTGTCCGCCGGGCGGAACTGGTGGTGGATATCCAGTCCCGGATCATGGACGAGTGGAACGAGGCCATGCAGGGAGAGGTGTTGGAGATCCTCTGCGACGGCTGGGACAGCCAGGCCATGTGCTATGCGGGCCGCAGCTATGCTGAGAGCCCCGAGGTGGACGGGAAAATCTATTTTACCGCAGAGAAGGAGATCCCGGCCGGCACCTTTGTCCCCGTGCGTATTACCGGCGTCATGGACGGTGAGCTCACCGGAGAGGCTGTGGAGGAATGAGCGGAGAGAAGCTGGTATATCACTGCTCTCCCACGACCGGGATCCAGGTACTGGAGCCCAGCGTGACGAAATACTTCGGGAAGCCCCGGCAGGTGTGCCTGACGGCCTCCTTGCCTATGGCCCTGTTCTATGGAATACGGCACTTTGAATATACCTACGGCTACACCCGGGAGGGCGTCATCTACTATATGGAGTATTTTCCCGATGCTCTGGAGAAGCTCTACCGAGGCAAGTCCGCCAGTCTGTATCGCTGTGTTCGGCGGCCGGACATGGAGGAGACCGCTATCCCCAATGAGCTGGTAACGGCCCTGCCGGTGCCGGTGGCGGAGGAGATCCATGTGCCGGACTTGTGGGAAGCGCTGCTGGATCAGGAGCGGTCGGGAGCCCTGCGGATCATCCGCTGGCCGGAAGTGAACGGGGAGAACAGAGATTGGATCCTCCGGGCGGAGCGGGACACCATCGTGGAGAACGGTCTTCTCCGCGGGGACACTCCCTTTGCCCGCTATATGCAGGAGACTTATCCGGAGAGCTGGGCCCTGGCGGCCCGGGAGGAGCAGCCATGACAGAACGAATTAAAAAGACGGAGGCTTTCCTCCGGGAAAAACTGAAGGAGAGCCCCTATTTCGCGGAGCATCCTGAGGCGGGGGCCTACCGGCTGGAGCACACCTTCCGTGTGGCACGGATCGGCGCGTCCATTGCCCGGGCAGAGGGGATGGATGAGGAGGCCATGACCATTGCCTGCCTTCTCCATGACGTGAGCTACTGCCATGTTATGCCGGATCAGGACTCCTGGCGGGAGCACGGCCGGGTATCGGCCCGGATCGCCCGGCCCTTTCTGGAGAATCTGGGCTTTGCCCCGGAGACGATACAGGAGATCTGCTACGGTATCGCCATCCATGTGGACGACCAGGCGGACTTCCCCGGGGAGGCCACTGTGTTTGCCCGCACGGTAGGGGACGCGGACAACATTGACCGTTTTGACGCTTACCGGCTCTATGAGACTTTGGAGAATATGGCCTTCAGCAAGCTGTCTCTGGGCGAGAAGCGCGCCCATGTGGAGAAGACCCTGGCGCGGCTGTCGGAGTACCGGGAGCTGTCCTTTGCCACCGCCGCTGCCACAGCGCTGTGGCGGAAGCGGATAGGTTTTTACCTGGACTTTTACAGGCGGCTGGCGGATCAGCTTGCTGCCAGCACAGGATTCACGGAGAAGGAAGGGGCGACGCCTGAGGATTGCCCCCAGCCGGATGGCCGCCTTCTGGGCCTGGCCGGCCGATTCTGAGAGAGAAATATAAGGAGAACAGACGCTATGAACCTGCCCAATAAGCTGACCCTGCTGCGGATCATCATGATCCTGCCCTTCCTGCTGGTGCTGTACCTGGATGTGCCTGGCGCGGCCTATATTGCTCTGGCCATCTTCATTCTGGCCAGTCTGACGGATATGCTGGACGGGAAGATCGCACGGAAGTATAACCTGATCACCGACTTTGGCAAATTTGCTGACCCCCTGGCGGATAAGATGCTGGTGACGGCGGCTATGATCTGGTTTGTGGAGAACGGCCAGATGCCCGGCTGGGCCCTGCTGATCGTGATCCTCCGGGAATTTGCCGTCAGCGGCCTGAGAATGGTGGCCAGTGACAAGGGCAGGGTCATTGCTGCCGGCTGGTCCGGTAAGGTAAAGACCGCCTCCACCATGGTGTGCATCGTTATCATGTTTCTGCCCATCCCCGTGCCTCTCAACTGGGCCTGCATCGCGGTGATCGTAGTCACCACTATCTGGTCCGGTGTGGAGTATTTTGTGAAGAACCGGGACTGCCTGAGGGATATGTAATTGTCTGTAATTGCCGGGAGAGAGCGGCCTGGGCCGCTGCCGGGCAAAATAAGAGGAGGCGCCGGGAGCCATTGTGGCTCCGGCGCCTCCTCTTTGCATTGCCGTGCAATTTGGGTTCTGATACGCCTCGGTTGGTGCCCGCGGGAACGATGCCTCGCGGCAGCTGCCGATTCCGCCGATTATAAACCGCCCACTTTGCAGTAGAATTTGTTTACAGCACTTTGGTGTACAGCATTTCCGGGGCGCTGTAATCGGCTTTTCTGCCTCCGGTGGGGGTAAAGCCCAGTTTTTCATAAAAGCGCCTGGCGCGGATGTTGGCTTCGAACACCCACAGCGCTGCGGTGGAAAAGCCGGCTTCTTTCATCTCGGAGAGCACATGGGCCATCATTCCAGAGCCGTATCCCTGGCGCCACAGGGCGGGAAGGCAGTGAATGCAGATCAGCTCCGCTGTCTGAGGGGCGTTTGCACCACGGAAGGCACCCCACGCAGCCAGACAGCAGGGACTGCCATCTGCGGAGCCAATGGCGATGTGCAGCTCAGGCCGGGAAAGAACGGCCCCGTACATGTTTTGGATCCTGGCGGCATCGGTGTGGCCCGCCAGCTCCTCAGGAGAGAGAATGGGAGCAAAAGCCTGCTGCCAGGCCTGGCTTTGAATATGAGCCAGGGCAGCCTCGTCTCCGGGCTGGGCCCGGCGGATCTTCAATTCCTTCATAATGGGATCCCTCCTGACAAAGGATAGGGTATTTTCAAGTTATTTGCGGTATTGCGGGCGGATAGAGTATTTTCCCGGGAAGCGTGCCGGGAGCGGCGGAAGGAAAACGTGCAGGGCGGCGGGAAAAAGGAAAAAGCAGCGGCAGGCGATCGCCTGCCGCTGCTTGGTGCGGTACAAGCATCAGATATGCGGATCAGGAACAGAAGCCTGAGGTTCAGCGGCGGGTGGTAAATTCTTGGCATAATCCGGGGCCCGGACCTCCAGCTTGCCGCTGCGAACCAGCTCCACGAACACGGGCACCAGATTGGGGTCGAACTGCCGTCCCGCCTCCCGCCAGAGGATCTCCACCGCCCGGTCTACTGCCATGGCCCGCTTGTAGCTGCGCTCAGATACCATGGCGTCGAAAGAGTCGGCGATGCACAGGATCCGTCCCATAACGGGGATGTCCTCGCCGGAGAGCTTTCGGGGATATCCCTGGCCGTCATAGCGCTCGTGGTGGGAGATAACGGCGGGGATGACGTAGTCCAGGGAGGGCAGGTACCGGATGATGCCGATGGAGTTTTCCACATGGCTTTTCATGATTTCGTACTCATCCGGAGTCAGCCGCCCGGGCTTGTTGAGGATCTCCTCATTGATGCCGATTTTGCCGATGTCATGGAGGAGTCCTGCCTCCTTGACGATTTCCACATAGTCCTGGTTCATGCCGCAGGCTCTGGCCAGCTCCGAGGCGTAATAAGCTACGTTCTGGGAGTGGTTGAAGGTGTAGTGATCCTTGGTGTCGATAGTGGCGGTGAGGGCGTAGATGGTAGAGGCGTACTCATTGTAGCTGCTGCGGTGCTTTTCCGCCCCTTCGCTGCTGCGCTTTTCAATGTCCTCGGAGTACATGATAACAGCGTTCTTGCCGGTACGCTTTACCCGGTACACCGCCATATCCGCGTTCTCTACCAGTTCCTTAGGGGAGGAGGCCATATAGGGGGCGGCGCAGACGCCGCCGCTCATGGTGACCATCTTGAGGCTGTAATTCTCCTGGGAGCGGTTGATCTCCTTCACCTGGCTGAGGATGCTCTCGGCCAGGACCTTGGCGGAGTAGATGTCGTAGCCCGGCAGGATGATGCCGAACTCCTTGCCGCTGATCCGGGCGCCGTAGCCCCGGTCGGCGATCATGGCTCTGATGATCTCAGCAACGCGCTGGAGGACCACATCCCCCTCCTTGTTGCCGTAGAGCTGATTATAGAGCTTGAAATCGTCCACATTGAGAATGGCCAGGGCCAGAGAGGTGCCTCCCGACTGGTCAAATTCCCGCTGGAGAATCTCGTAGAAATATTTGCGGTTAATGAGGCCGGTCAGCTCATCCTTCCGGGCCTCCTCATAGGCCTGCTGGTAGAGCCGGGCGTTTTTCACCGCCATGGCGCACACGGAGCTCACCGACTGAATGAAATTGATATCTTCGTTGGTAAAGGGTTTATGCTGGGGCTTGCTGGAGAACATAACCAAGCCGATGAGGTCGTGCTCTGCCTTGAAGGCGGACAGACATTCCACTTCCCAGATCCGCAGCTGCCGCTTCTCCCCCTCCCACATGGCTTTGTAGGCGGTGGTGCGGCGAAAGTCCTCCATCATCAGGCAGCCGTCCACTCCCCGGATGTAGGTCAGCAGGGGGTGGGAGGCGTCCAGCTGGAAGTCCTTTTCGTCCAGGGGGCTGCCGGTGTGCTCAATCTGGTAGATCCCCTGGTCGTTCTTGATGCAGAAAAACATGTGCTGGATGCCGATGCTCCGGCGGATCACGTCCGCCATCTCCTGGAGGATGTCGTCCATATCCAGGGTCCGGGACACCGCCTCGCTGAACTCCCGGAGCCGGTCGTCCAGCATGGCCTCTTCCTTGATAAACAGCTCATCCATGAACCGTTTCATAGCCAGATACAGAAGGTAGGTGGCCAGCATCATGCCGATGGAGATGACGATGATGGAGGTGGATTCGGAGATATGGACAGCCCGGGAGAGAAACTCCTGGATGGGGATGATGCACCGGGAGAACGCAACAATGCTGATGAGCAGGGCCACAGCATAGCAGTTCCAGCGGGAGACCAGGAGGGTCATGCGGAACAGCCGCTTTTTATAGAGGGCGTAGAAGAGGATGAAGGCGTTGATTACGCCGGAGATGATATCCAGGGGGAAGCCTTTAAAAATGGAAAAGGCGGAAAGAATGTGGCAGGCCACCATGATGGCCGCACCGATGATCACCGGCAGCAGCTGTTGGCCGGTAGTGGTGTCTCCCCGGCAGTAGCGTACGAAGAGAAAAATACTTTCCAGCAGTACCAGACCACCCAATGCCAGAGGAATAGCCACCAGCCAGTTGTAGTCGTAGAGGAATTGGACGCTTGTGCCGACAGATACTACCCGGGGATCTGGGATAAAAATACCGGTGAAGAAGTTGATGACGTAGCAGATGAGCATCAGCACCAGCCACACGTTGCGGCCGTAGTGCTTTTTCTCCTCCAGAAAATCAATGACAAAGCAGAAGTAGGCGTAGGGAAGGAACATGATTCCTGCCAGGGACACCTGATTCCATACCCGGGTAGAGGGCCAGAACTGGCTGCGCATGGCAAAGGAGCCGCCAACCCACAAAATCATGATAAAGAGGAAGAACATGAAGGTGCGGATCACCTTTTTGGTTTTAGAGGCGGCCAGGAAGGTAATGAACAGCAGGAGGTAGCAGGCCAGGGCAATCACGGAGATCCAGCTAAACCCGCTCATACAGATCCCTCCTCCCGGTGATGTAGTCGTCAGAGCGCAGGAGATCCGTCAGATCCTGACTGCTGGGGTTCATCCGCCGGATAGGCCGGCCAAACCGCTGGGCAAAGGCGTCAAAGGTGCCGCAGCGGAGGATCGTGACCTCCAGGGGATCCATTCCCAGGATCTTTTTGAGATCCTTATAGTCCTGATCCAGATATTTGAAATACACGCTCAGATGCTCTTTCAGAATGTGCTCGCTGACGGCACAGCTGGTGAGCGCCGAGCGATCCAGCTCCACGTAGAGGTGGAAGAGGGGCCGCTTGTTGGAGGTGTACTCCTTTTTGGCGGTCCAGCCGGCAATCTTCAGGCCGGAAAGCTCGATAGCGTGGGCAATGGAATTTTCCGTAATCCGGGTAAAGCCGGCAATATCAATCACTGAGGGTACCCGGTCCACATAAGCGAAGCGGGGCAGCCGGGTCTGATCCTGTTTGTTTTCAAGGCCCATGCAGCGGTAAAGATCTCCCACCCGATAGCGGGCAAAAGCGCCGCCCTTAAGGACAGTAATGACAATCTCATAGAGGTGCCCTGCCTGGACCTCATCCATAAGGACCGTACGGGGGGTATAGGAGGGATCCTCCATGTTCCGGTCCATTTCCTCCTGAGGAATGAACTCATAGAAACAGGCGTCAGGGAAGAAGTACATGCCGTCCCGGTTCCAGGTTTCCGTACCGATGCAGGTGGGCTCGGTGCCGGCAAAAATCTCCATGGGCCGCAGACCCCACAGCTCCTCCAGGTCGTCCTTGTAATAGTCGTTGTCCGTGCCGGCGCACATGAAGCCCTTTAGCTGAAAGAGATCCTTGGGCATCAGCTCCCGGTTTTCTTTTTTGCAGCGGCGCTTGGCCCGCAGCAACCGGGCGATCATGGCGGGGGAGGCGTCGGCCAGCTTGTCCTTCAGGGAGCCGCCGCTGCTCTGCATGGAGGAGAGGCTTTTGCTGACGTAGTAGGTGACGCTGCCCAGGCCGAAGAAGTACTCGATGCCCTTGCGCAGGCCCAGCTTGAAGCCCCGGACGTTGCGCTCCTTGAAGGTCATGGCTTCCGCCTCCTTAACGGAGGGGAGGAACTCGATATCGATTTCGTCATGGAGCAGCAAAGGCAGTATCCCTGTGGCATAGGGCAGGGGAGCCAGGGCATAGAGCATATGGTCAGTAACGGAAATATCAAAATCTCCCCGGCGGCTGCTGGTGGCCAGCATAAAGCAGGCCATCATGTTGTGCTTATAGGTGTCCAGCATGCTCTTGGTATAGGGAGCCACCTTCAAAGGGTGAAGTCCGCCCTCCCAGGTGGTCTGGATCCAGAGAATGGGTTCCGCGGGCAGACTCTCCTTGTGCTTGCCCATAAGGATGGGAGCATAGTCGTCGTAGGTGGTAAGGGGCACCATCTCACGGAATTCCTCCACGGTGCTAGGCTGGCGTCCCCGCATAATCTGACGGCCCAGGCTGCATTTGCCGAAAAGCTGGATCTGTTCCAGCAGCAGCCGCTTCTGGATGTACATGAATTCCTCAACGGAGATATCCAGGAAACCGCAATACTCGTTCCAGATCTCTTCCTTACTGTATTCTCTTATCTTTTCCTGAAATCTCATAGGGACCTCCGGGGCGCCCGGCCTGTTTCCACGGCCCGGCGAAGGCTGGCGGGAGTAGGAAGCAAAAAGGGCGTTTTCAATTGATACTGCCGGTAGTCGCAAAAAGTCCTGGGGAAAGTCCACAGGTCCTGGAAAACCGCGTACAGAAAATTGCAGAGGCTATAAAAAAGGCCATGATACAGTAGCGGGGACGGCGTCATTGCCAGCCCCAGCAGAAGGTAAAGGAAAAAGAACCACAGGATGCCGGGATGGCGGCAGAGGGCGTACATCCCACGGTCGCAGACATGACGTTCTTCGTCCTGACTCTGTCGGTAGGTTTCGTCGAAAGGAAGGGCGAAAAAAAGGGTATAGACCAGCAGGGCCAGGCACATTGCGGCGGCAGCCAGACACATGAGCCGTACCGGGTGCAAAAGGCCGCTGCCCGGCCAGGCGATCCAAAGGTCTCCGGCGGTGGCGGCCAGCAGCAGAAGGCAGCCCAGTGTGAAGCTCCCGTGCAGCAGCCGGTTCTTCCACAGGACACTATTGAGATCATACAGGAAAAAAAGCGCAAAGGCAGCGCCGCCCACACACACAGCATACATGGTACTCACCATTTTTCTTCCCCCACGCAAGGGGGAAGGGAAATTATCCCAATATATCTGCATCCTACCACAATTGCAAAAAACAATCAACAAAATTTACATAAAAATCCCATAATTCGACTGTGTAAATATTTACCATAACACAAAGCCAAATGGACGGCGGCCAATAGAAAGAGGACAGTCGGGGAAGGCTGTGCCGCCTGGGCGGAAGGCGGACAGAAGGTCGGCGGGAGGAGAAATAGAAATTTGTCAATTTTTGTCCAAAACAACGGTTGAAAGCCGGACAAATTCTTGGCATAATAAAGCATAAGAGCACCCAGTGCGTAAAACTGATCTCACCATGAACGAATGAGAGGATGTGACGATACGATGCAGCAGCTGAAGGACCGTATTCGTAGAGAGGGCAAGGTATTGCCCGGCAATATTATCAAGGTGGATGGCTTTTTGAATCACCGGGTGGATACCCGCCTGATGGGGGATATTGCCGACGAATTTGCCAAGTACTTTGATATCGACAATATCACCATGGTCCTTACCGCCGAGGCCAGCGGCATTGCCCTGGCCACCATCTGTGCCCAGAAGTACAATGTTCCCATGGTTTTCGCCAAGAAGGCCAAGAGCGACAATATCGAGGGCGGACTGTACCAGAGCGAGATCTTCTCTTATACATACAAGAAAAAAGTGACTCAGATCCTCAGCAAGGAGTGGCTCACCTCCAATGATAAAGTGCTGATTATTGATGACTTTATGGCTAACGGCGAGGCGATCCGGGGCCTGTGCGACCTGGTAAACCAGGCCGGCGCGGAGCTGATGGGCATCGGCGTGGCAGTGGAGAAGGGCTTCCAGGGCGGCGGTGACCGTCTGCGGGAGGCTGGGTTCAACTATCACGCTCTGGCAGTGATTGAAAAAGCCGACGAGGACGGCATTATCTTCCGGGACGACGAGTAAACAGAAAGCGTCCCCCATTCAAACGATACCAATTGTGAAGGAGTGACCCTGTTTGCCCCGTCAATCTGTTCTTGTGCTGGATTTCGGCGGCCAGTATAATCAGCTGATCGCCCGCCGGGTCCGGGAGTGCCATGTCTATTGTGAGGTAAAGCCGTATACCGTTTCTCTGGAGGAGATCCGGGCCTTTGATCCCATGGGGATTATTTTTACCGGCGGTCCCAACAGTGTTTATGATGAAAAGGCCCCTCATGTGGATCCTGAGATCTTCCGTCTGGGAGTGCCTATTCTGGGGATTTGCTACGGCTGTCAGCTGATGGCCCACACCCTGGGAGGCCAGGTTACTGCCGCCCAGGATGATTCCGCCCGGGAGTACGGCAAGACCGAGACGTTCTACGACACCGCCTGCCGCCTGTTCAAAGGCCTGCCGGAGAAGGGAATCTCCTGGATGAGCCACGGGGACTATATGGCCAAGGTGCCGGAGGGCTTTGCCCTGGTGGCCCACAGTGCCGCCTGCCCCAATGTGGCCATTGCCGACGAGAGCCGGGGCTTCTATGGGGTGCAGTACCATCCTGAGGTCAACCACACAGAGCACGGGGTGGATATGATCCGCAACTTCCTCTATGAGGTCTGCGGGGCCAAGGGCCAGTGGACCATGGGGGATTACAAGAATACCGCTATTGCTGCCATCCGGGAGAAGGTAGGCAGCGGAAAGGTGCTGCTGGCCCTTTCCGGCGGTGTGGATTCCTCTGTGTGCGCGGCTCTGCTGGCGGAGGCTGTGGGTAATCAGCTCACCTGCGTGTTCGTGGACCACGGCCTCATGCGCAAAAACGAGGGGGACGAGGTGGAGGCTGCCTTCCGCCCCTGGGATATCAACTTTGTCCGGGTGGACGCGGAGGCCCGTTTCCTTTTGAAGCTGGCCGGTGAAGCGGAGCCGGAGCGGAAGCGCAAGATCATCGGTGAGGAGTTTATCCGGGTCTTTGAGGAAGAGGCCAAGAAGATCGGTACGGTGGATTTCCTGGCCCAGGGCACCATCTATCCCGATGTCATCGAGTCCGGTGCGGGGGACGCCGCTGTCATTAAGAGCCACCACAATGTGGGCGGCCTTCCCGACTATGTGGATTTCAAGGAGATCATCGAGCCCCTGCGGCTGCTGTTCAAGGATGAGGTGCGGGAGCTGGGCCGGGAGCTGGGCCTCCCCGAGTATCTGGTGAGCCGCCAGCCCTTCCCTGGTCCTGGCCTTGCCATCCGGGTTATCGGGGACCTCACCAAGGAAAAGCTGGACATTCTCCGGGAGGCAGATGCCATCTACCGGGAGGAGATTGCCGCCGCCGGGGAGGATAAGAACATCAACCAGTATTTCGCTGTGCTGACCAATACCCGCAGCGTGGGCGTCATGGGCGATGGACGTACCTACGACTATACTCTGGCTCTGCGTGCGGTGACCACCAGCGATTTCATGACTGCCGACTGGGCCCGTATCCCCTACGATGTGCTGGACAAGGTTTCCACCCGCATCGTCAACGAGGTCAAGGGCATCAACCGCATCGTCTACGACATCACGAGTAAGCCCCCGGCAACCATCGAGTGGGAATAAAGTACAAAAGCCCCGCAAGCCCTGATAAATCAAGGGTTTGCGGGGCTTTTTCTGTTTCCGTGGCATTACTTTGGCATTAACGCATCAAATCATCCATCTTTTTGACTGCTTCATCGCTGGTGGTGGGGTACAGGTGTCCATAGGTCCGCAGCGTCGTTTGTATGTCCTCATGGCCCAGGCGCTCTTTCACCAGCAGGATAGGCGTCCCCAGGTGGATGAGCAGGGCTGCGTGGGAATGACGCAGATCATGGAGCCTGATAGGGTCCATACCGGCCTCCGCGCATCCCTTGAGCATCGCCCGCCGGAAGTAGTGCTTCGTGAACGGAAAGAGCCGGTCATCCGGCTGGGGGTCGTATAGGGCGTTCTCATAGGCCCGTATCTCATCGCACAGCTTTTCCGGCAGCGGTATCA
>JAGHHM010000168.1 GCA_017887695.1 Oscillospiraceae bacterium
GCCTTCTATATGCGCCTCAACGACGACGGCAAGACCGTGGCCGCCGCCGACTGCCTGGTGCCCGGCATCGGCGAGATCATCGGCGGCAGCCAGCGTGAAGAGCGGCTGGAGGTGCTGGAGAGCCGGATCCAGGAGCTGGGCATGAAGCCCGAGGACTACTGGTGGTACTGCGACCTGCGCCGCTACGGT
This sequence comes from Oscillospiraceae bacterium, assembly GCA_017887695.1. Taxonomy (GTDB): domain Bacteria; phylum Bacillota; class Clostridia; order Oscillospirales; family Oscillospiraceae; genus Pelethomonas. The sequence continues at coordinate 190 of JAGHHM010000168.1, forward strand.
TCCTGCCGTCATGCGGGCTTCGGACTGGGCTTTGAGCGGATGGTCATGTACCTCACCGGCGTGAGCAACATCCGGGACGTGCTGCCCCATCCCCGTACCGTAGGCACCGCAGATTTCTAAGAGGCAAGACAGAGGAAATACAGAAGATGAAGAAGCCTTTTGTAACAAAAGAGCAGCTGGAGGAAATCGTCAAGCAGTATCCCACCCCTTTTCATCTCTACGATGAGAAGGGGATGCGGGAAAATGCCCGGCGGGTCAATGCCGCCTTTTCCTGGAATGGCGGGTTTAAGGAATACTTTGCCGTAAAGGCTACCCCTACTCCGGCCCTGCTGAAGATTCTGCGGCAGGAGGGCTGCGGAGCGGACTGCTCCAGCATGACGGAGCTGATGATGGCGGAGAAGTGCGGCTTTAAGGGCCATGAGATCATGTTCTCCTCCAACAACACCCTGGCGGAGGAGTTCCGGCTGGCGGATCAGCTGGGCGCCATCATCAACCTGGACGATCTCACCCATGTGGACTTCCTGGAGGAGTCCCTGGGAGGCCGGGTGCCGGAGACGGTGCTCTGCCGCTACAACCCCGGCGGGGTGTTCACCCTGGGGGAGAGCAAGGAGGGCTTCCAGGTGATGGACACCCCCGGCGACGCCAAGTACGGCATGACCCGGGACCAGATGGCCCAGGCCTTCCGGCGGCTGAAGGAGAAGGGCGTCAAGTATTTTGGCATCCACGCCTTTTTGGCCTCTAACACCATTTCCAACGACTACTATCCTGCCCTGGCAGGGATCCTCTTCCGTCTGGCCGCGGAGCTGAAGGCGGAGACCGGCTGCCATATCCGCTATATCAACCTCTCCGGCGGCATCGGCATCCCCTACCGGCCGGAACAGACGGAAAATGACATTGCCGTCATCGGCGAGGGCGTGCGCCGCCAGTATGAGGAGATCCTGGTGCCTGCCGGCATGGGGGATGTGCAGCTGTGCAGCGAGCTGGGCCGGTTTATGATGGGGCCCTACGGGTGCCTGGTGACCCGGGCCATCCACGAAAAGCACATCTATAAGGAGTACATCGGGGTGGACGCCTGCGCGGCGGACCTGATGCGGCCGGCCATCTATGGAGCGTATCATCATATTACCGTGGCGGGCAAGGAGGATGCTCCCTGCGACCATAAATACGACGTCACCGGGTCCCTGTGCGAGAACTGCGACAAGTTCGCTGTGGATCGGATGCTGCCTAAGGTGGACATGGGAGATCTGCTGGTGATCCACGATACCGGCGCCCACGGCCATTCCATGGGCTATAACTATAACGGCAAGCTCCGTTCCGCGGAGCTGCTGCTCCGGGAGGACGGCTCTGTGGAGCTGATCCGCCGGGCTGAGACGCCGGAGGATTATTTTGCCACCGTGGTGTGGTAAAAAAGAAAAGCAGGCAGAGGCTTTTTGGCCTCTGCCTGCTTTCTGCTTTATACGGAGGGTCCCGGAAAAACGTTTTCCGGGCGGCTAGGTCACGCTTTTTCCCGGAGCCGCTGGTCGATGCCCTGTTGCGTCATGTACTGGTAAACAAAGGGGGGCACCAGATGGGCCCAGGGCTGGCCGCTGCGGATTCGCTCCCGGACCTCTGTGCCGCTGGTGAGCCGGTCGGCGTCGGTGCGCTGCCACATGACCTCTACCGCACAGCCAAGGCCCTCCAGCATGGCCTTTTTCTCCAGGCTCCACTGGTCATAGAGGGTCATATAGAATTTGGCCTTTTGGGGTACATAGTTAAAAAGAAGCTCCGGGCAGTTGACAGGGAAGGGGACGATATCGAACTCCTCCCGGGAGACGCCGCTTTCCAGGAGAGATCCCCGGATCATCTCATAGCGCTCAAAGTAGGTCAGGGGGTTGGCCTCCTCCAGGGAGCGGTGGGGACTGGCGCTGGAAAAGCGGGTGACGGTGGCGTCAGGGTTGGAGATGCCGATAATCAGCCGCTCACAGCGGGCCTTTCCCGCCAGCAGGTATTCCATGTGCCCCAGGTGGAGCATTTGAAAGCGCCCATGGATGACGCCGATAGGGTCGGACATAGAAAACGCCTCCTTTTTACTGCGTTGATGATACCACAACCGGGGGCTGGTGTGCAACGGTGTCGTATATTGTTGTTTGCCTGGGGAAATAGGTAGAAAATCCCCCTTTCGTGGGAGTGACAAATGGGGTCGGTTCTCTTATAATATATAAAGATAGACATTGAGAATGGGGGGACTCGATGGAGAAGCTCTACTTTTCGGAGGAAATATCCCAAAAGCTGGCGCAGATGCAGGATTGCAGCCTGGTAATGATGGAAGCTCCGGCAGGCTATGGCAAGACGACAGCAGTCCGTTGGGCGATGCGCAATATACCCTCCGAACAGATTCATTGGTTTACGGCGGTGAGCTTTCTTCAGGACACCAGTCTGGACTGGTTTATCCGGCAGATAGGACAGCTGGATGCCGCCGCAGGAGCGGCCCTGCGAGGGCTGGGATTTTTGAACCGGAGCAATGTAAGCGCGGCGGCAGATATTTTGACAGATCTTCATGTGTCTGCACCCTGTTACCTGATTCTGGATAATTTCCAGCTGATTGGGGACAACTGGCCGTTGCCTCTCCTGCAGGCCCTGGCGGACCGGAAGCGGGATGCTCTGCATGTTATCCTGATTTCCCAGAATTTTGGAAAGCTGCGGGCGGTATTTGAAAACACCACCAACGTGTACCGCTTTTCCTCCCGGGATCTGCTGCTGAGCCGGAGAAATATCAAGGAATACGGCTATCAGCTGGGGCTGGAGCTGTCCAAGCAGCAGATAGAAGCCATCTACCGGAACACGGAAGGCTGGGCTGCGGCCGTGTCCCTGTATTTTGAGAACCTGTGCCAGGAAAACCTGAGCGAAAATCCCGGGACCTTGCCGGAATTCCATGATATGGATTCCCTTTTGCTGGAGTTCTTCTGGGGAAAGCTTTCCAGCGGGGAGCAGGATCTTCTCTTGCGGGTGGCGGTGTTTGACTGTATCCGGCAGGAGCAGTTCTCCCAAATCGCTCCCGGTCGGGAGCCGGAGCTCCAAAGCCTTTTGGTGCGGATCCCATTGGTGCACCATGATCTCAGGGAACGGGCCAGCTATCCCCACGAGCTGCTGCGCCATTTCCTTTTACGGATGCTTTCCGCCGCGCAGCCGGATTTCCGGGGCCAGGTCTATGAGACTGCCGGGGAAATTTATCGCCGGGCAGGCAACAACAAAAAAGCGGTGGAGTGCTTCTTCCAGGCAGGAAACGATGAAAAGCTTTTTTCCTGCGAGCTGACAGGGCTGCTCAGTGAGATCTTTGGCGATATCAGCTATACCACCTTGGCCAAGACTGTGCTGGGCCGCTGCTCCCGGGAGACGCTGGAGCGGTATCCGCTGTCCATGCTGCGGCTGTGCCTTGCTTTGTTCGCGGGGACTGATTTTGATGGGTTTGAAGGAGCCCTGGAACAGTGCCGCAGCGTCATTGAGGAGAGCGGCAGCGCCCAGCTCATGGGAGAATGGCATATGGTGGCGGCTTTCCGGGAATTTCCGGATATCCCCCGGATGAAGGAGCAGTATTTGGAGGCGGACCAGCTGATGACCGCTCCCTCACAGATCTTCATACGCAAGGAACCATATATGTTTGGCACCACCTCCATGTGGTATCTGTTTTATCGTACCCCTGGGAAGATGATGGAGACGGCGGAGGAACTGCAGGATATGCTGGAGGTCTATGACCGCCTGACGAATCACCATGCCGCCGGAGCCTATGAGCTGTATATGGGCGAGGCTCTCAGCGTCCAGGGGCGCTTTGACGAGTCGGACATCTATGCCCATAAGGCGGCCATGCTGTCAGAGCGCTGGGAAAATGCCAGTGTGACCTATGGCGCGGCGCTGCTGCTGGGGATCAACGCCATCTACCAGTCGGATATGATCTCCCTGCAGCATGCCATTGAGTATCTGGAGAACAAAGCCCTGGCTTATCCCTTCCTGCAGCATACCGCTATCAACACTCAGATGGCGGAAACAGTGCGTACGTACCTGCTGGGCCTGATGATGGAACCTGACCGCTCCGCTGTATGGGCCAGAGGCCCGGCGGATATGCTCAATGACCTGACGTTCACCAACTTTATGGCCAAAACCAACCGCATAACCGATCTGATTCTGCGCAAGGAATACAAGCGGGCCATTGCCAGCGTGGAGGCATCCCTGTCCCTGGACAGCCGGCTGATCTCCCTGTCCACCCGCAACTTCATGTGTGTGGGGCTTGCCCTGTGTTATCTGGCGATCGGTATGCCTAACCGGGCGGCGGAATGGTTGGATCAATCCCTGACCCTGGCGGAACAGGATCACAATTATACGTTCCTGGCCTGTTTCCGCAAGTACCTGTCCATTTTGTTCCTGCTCCCCTCTATCAAGAAAAAGCACGGGCAGGCGATCCAGGAAATCAAGAACCTGGAGATTCACTATACCAAGGCGGAGGAGAGCCGGATTTTCTCCATGCTGGAGAAATACCCGGAGCAGGTGACCGATCTTACCGAACGGGAACGGGAGGTGGCGCAGCTGGTGGCGGCAGGGCTGCGCAACAAGGAGATTGCCGCAAAGCTGTTTATCTCCGAAGAAACTGTAAAGAGCCATATCCGCAGTATCTTCAATAAAACCAATATCAACCGGCGGAGCCATCTGGTGGGCCTGCTGAAATAATTCCCTGAAAATCCCTACTTTGGGGGATGTAGACGACATAGAGTTCCTGTATGATGATGATACAGGAACTCTATGTTGTTATTTTGAAGAGGGGGAGGCCATATGGATACGACAGGGGTAACCTTACAGGTACTGCCGGAGTATCAGCTGAAGCTCAGCTTTCAGAATGGAAGTGAAGCCATTGTGGATATGAAGCGCAGGGTCCATGCCATTCGGTTCGGGCGGCTTTCTTCGCCGGAACTGTTCCGCACGGCTACCTTGGTGGGAAGCGAAGTGGTGTGGGACGACGGGACATGCAGCGTCCGTGCTTCCATCAATGAACTGCTGGATTCCATGCAGATGGATTGACAAAGAGAGATTCCCAAGGCCAATTTGCAGGAGTACCGCCCAGTAAGTGGCAGCTCGGCAATGATCATAGGGCAGCGTATGCTGCCTGTGAAAACAAGAAATACAAAGAGCATCCATAAAAAATCTCCCCCGGAATCCCGGGGGAGATTTTTGGTGCAGTTGAGCAATCCAAATCCGAACCTGGTTTCTGATCGGCCAATGCGGTTTTGAGGTCATCAAAAGTGATGGTCGTTGTCCCTTCCTTGTAGTTGAAGGTTATCACCATTTTGTCATCGTACAGGAAAATGGCGTTAATAAAAGTGTCAATCAGC
>JAGHHM010000016.1 GCA_017887695.1 Oscillospiraceae bacterium
CCATACGACAAGAGCCGGAGGCCGGCGGAAGGATCCTTCCGCCGGCCTCCGGCTCTTGTCGTATTGCCTTTATGCCATCTCCACAATGCGGCTGTATGCCCGGAGGGGATAGTCCCCGTCATGGGCCTCCCCGGAAAGGGTGCGGGACATCTCTCCGGCCTCGGTGATCCGCACCAGCCCCGCCCGGGCCAGCAGGGCGGAGAGTTCCTGCCGCTCCTCCGGGGCGCAGAGGAGCCCGGCGGTCTGCAAGTACCCCTTCTGCCCCTTGAGGGCGGCAAGAAGCTTGCGGCGGGGCAGGGGCTTCACCCAGCAGTTGCCTCCCAGCCAGGACAGCTCCAGCCTGCTGTCTGGGGCCACGGTGACACTGACCCCATCCCCCCGGAAAATACGGCGGCCGCTCTCGTGCGCCTCCAGCTCCTCGGTCCGCAGGTGGAGGGCGGCCTTGGCCCGGAGGCTCAGGTCTGCCGGCGGGTGCCGCCGGTTCTCCTCCCGTAGCAAGGCAAAGAACCGTTCCCCGAGAACCTCCACCGCAGCCATGTCTTCCGTGTCCAGGAAGATTCCCTGGCAGGAGGAGCAGAGGAGCTGCCGGGTGAGGCATATGTGCCGGGCCAGGGCGGCGAGGTCCCCGTCCGTGGCGGCAGCAGTGGCGTAGGCGAAGCTGAGCTTATGGCCCCAGGTAATGAGCCTGGTGTTGGGGGCGGCCAGCTGCCGGGCGGCGGTAACGGCGGCGTCGCCGCCCCAGACCACAATGCCATCGGCGATCTCCGCCAGAACGCCCAGGGTGGCAAGATCGGTGGAGGGAACATCAAAGACGTAGACATAGTCCCGAAGCCGGGGCTCCCGCCGGACCAGCTGGTGGAGCAGTAGGATGGAGGCCCCGTGGTCCATGGAGGGCAGCTTCAGCAGATTGATGTTCCCCGCCAGCAGCCCCTCCACCACGCTGTATGCCGGCAGGCCGTCCACGTTGCCAGCGGCGATGTGGAGCAGGATTCCCAGAGGGTATCTTTCCCGCCGGATAGGGGAAAAGCTCGGATGGGGCAGATCTTCTTCCGCCGGATCCGCCCCCAGCTCCATGCGGAGCTTGCGCTCCAGGCTCTCTCGGGAAAAGAGGGAGAGAGCTGCGTCCAGTTGGCTTTGGGGGATCTGGAAGGCCTCAAGGAAGGGCCGGAGCAGATGGTCGAACTGTCCCTCGGCCATGTCCCGGGCCAGACTGTCGCAGGCGGCGACGACCATTTCTGCTGTAATGGGTTCCGCTTCCAGGGCGGCAAGGCAGTCCTTTTCCAGCGCCTTCAGCAGTACCGGCAGTTCCCGGTCATCCCGCAGCTCACCGCGATAAAGGATCATACGTCGCCGCCTCCCTTCAGAAAGTCCGCCGCTCCGGCGGCACAGGTCACAAGGCCTTTTGCCCCCACCCGGCCCAGCAGCTCCAGCCAGGGACTCTCAATACCGCAGCCGCAAGTGCCCCCATCGTGGAGGATTCCCAGATCGTCGGTCATTACGCTGAGGATGGGGACGCTCCTGGCCATGGGGGTCATGAGGTTTACCAGTCCCGGCGTGCCGTTGGGCACCGGCTCCAGGGTGTCCGGGTCCCGGATCACGATCCGGCTGTATACCGGCACATGGAAGTGGTGATGTTTGCAGGTCGTATAGAGGATGGGGTGTTCCACCGCGCCGAAAAATTCCACGCAGTTCTTCTCCTCAATGCCCAGCACCGACTCCGCCAGGCGGTAGAGCTCCGCTTTTTCCACCTGCTGGCCCTCAAACTGTTTCCAGCCGCCGCCCATGGTGATCTTGGACCCTTTTGGCATTTTCAGGTGGATGCCTTCCTTTTCCATCTGGCTGAGAAGCAGCCAGGTGTAGGCGGGAAAGCCGATAGTGCGGATGGGGAAGGGGCCCCTGGCGCAGCGGAGAAGCCTCCGCCGCAGACCCTCCAGATCCAGCTGATAGCTCCCTTCCCGCCATACCAGGGCATAGGTTCGGCTGAGGGCTGGGGCGAAGAAGGTGAAGCCATAGCCGGTTTTAGAAAAAGCGGTGTCGTTGCCCCGGTGGGGCTGATAACCCAGTATCAGATAGTGACAGGGGACGGGGGAGAGAAGATGGTGATATCGGGTCATCCGCCAGACCATGGCAAGGCCCCGGAGGAGGCTTCCGGCGTCAAAGGCCATGCGGCTCATGGAGCCGCTGGTGCCGGAAGAGGTGGCCTTGATGAGAAACTTATTCTCCGGAAGGGAGAAGAGGGCGTGACGCTTAAAATAGAGGGTAGGAAGCGGGGGCAGAGACAGCGGGTCGGTCAGATCTGTCACACCCTGCTCCCGGAGGATCCGGGCGTAGTCCGGGCAGTGCTGCGCCTGGAAGCGGGCGTTTTCCGCCATGGCTGCGGCAAATAGCCCCTCTGTTCCCTTCAGATCATAGGGGCTGCGCCATCGAAACAATTTGTTACTATTTGTCATGGCTTTTCTCCCTGCATGTCGTAAAATTCCTGTAAGAAAATGATAGCATACCG
>JAGHHM010000169.1 GCA_017887695.1 Oscillospiraceae bacterium
AAGATCTGCGCCAAACGAGGCTTGGATATTCGGGTATTCAATTTGCAGCTGGCGGAAGGAAAGGATTTTTCCAGCCACAGCGAGACGCTTGCCTATCTGGAGAGCCAGGGATTCCCGGTGATCCCCCGCAAACAGTTGTCTCAGCCGGAGGAAATTAACGAGGAGATCCGGCGGCTGAATGAGGAGCGGGAGGCACTCCCTTTTGATATGGATGGAGCGGTTGTAAAGCTTGATTCCTTGTCAGACCGCAATGCGGTAGGAAGTACCGCAAAATGTCCCCGTTGGGCCATTGCCTACAAGTATCCTCCGGAGCGCAAGCCCAGCCGGGTGGTGGATATTGTTGTCCAGGTAGGACGCACCGGTGTACTGACGCCCAAGGTGGTGGTGGAGCCAGTGCGGCTGGCAGGAACTACGGTGACCACTGCCACACTGCATAACCAGGATTTTATCGATGAGAAGGATATCCGTATCGGCGATACGGTGATGGTTCAGAAGGCGGGGGAGATCATCCCGGAGGTGGTAGAGGTAGTGCTGAGCAAGCGGCCTCCGGAGGCTGTACCGTACCAGATGCCATCGGTGTGCCCGGTATGCGGCGCTCCTGTGGTGCGGGATGAGGACGGAGCTGCCCTGCGCTGTACCGGAGCGGAGTGTCCGGCACAGCTTCACCGGCACCTGACCCATTTTGCCAGCCGGGATGCCATGGATATTGAGGGCATGGGACCCGCCGTCATGAGCCAGCTGATTGCTGAGGAGCTTGTCAAAACACCGGCAGACCTGTATTTTTTGACCAAGGAACAGCTTGCCTCTCTGGAGCGCATGGGCGAAAAATCTGCGGAAAACGCTCTGCGGGCTATTGATACCAGTCGGAGCCGGGGGCTGGAGCGGTTGCTCTACGCCTTGGGAATCCGGCAGGTAGGACAGAAAGCCGGCAAGACACTGGCTGCTCACTTCCGTACCTTTGACGCTTTAGCGGCAGCTTCCGAGGAGGAGCTTACCGCTATCCCGGACGTGGGAGGTGTTACCGCCGCTTATATCCGTGCCTGGCTGGAAAGCCCACAGTCCCAGCACCTGATTGGCAGACTCAAGGAGGCAGGCGTTTCTATGGAGGCGGCGGAGGCCCCTGCGGGAGATCAGTTCAAGGGGATGACCTTTGTACTCACCGGAGCCCTGGAGCGGTTTACACGGGAAGAGGCTGCCGCTCTGATTGAGGCCCGAGGCGGAAAGGCCAGCGGCAGCGTCAGCAAAAAGACCACCTATGTGGTGGCTGGCGAAAATGCTGGCAGCAAGCTGCGGAAAGCGGGAGAACTGGGAATTCCGGTGCTGACAGAAGAGGAGTTTGCAGCCATGCTGGAGGGTAGTGGTGCCTTTTCTGAATCCGCCGGGACATCAGATGCCAGTTCCAATCCCTCACAGCAGGAGAAGGCGACCGTATCGACTGCATCTAACTACTTGGAAAAAAATGATAAAAGCGAGCAGCTGTCGCTGTTGTAAAGCATATTTACTTTTCACAGTTTGGGCCAATACAAGCATAAAAAGCCGGGGGAACTCCCCCGGCTTTTTATACTTTTACACGTAGGATAAAATTCTCTTGGCACCCTTGGAGTCAGAGGCACAGGTCGCGGCGAGTAAAGATCCCCACACCAGCAGCGTACAATGCTAAGGCTGCCATAAAAAGAACCAAGGCGGGCCACATAGACCCTTCTCCCCGGGCCAGGGCTGCGCTGTCAAAGGCAGTCAGCGGCGTCAGATATTGCAGCCACTCCCACTTTTCACCAGCCTGGGACAGCATCTGAAGGAGCATGAACAGTACGCACAATCCGCCACCGGCAGCCAGCCCCTGGCGGCTGTCGGGAAGGGCGCATACGCCACCAAAACACAAACTGCCCAGTAGAGACAGCAGGGCCGCCAGGGACAGGTTCAGCCGCAGGAAGGGGAGGGAAGCCAGTTCTCCCGGATACATAAAAGCAGACAGCAGGGCGCACAGTCCTCCGGCATAGAGTACGGCCACAAGGATAGACCCTATCAGGAAAAGGGCTTGGGAAGCGGCAATTTGCCGCCGGGGGCGTGGGGTGGCCAGCAGCCAAGCCATGGTGCCGTGGTCCAAGTATCCCGCCAATAACCGATTGGTCAGGAGGATGATCATGACCAGTGGCAGGGCAAGAAACAAAAAGCCATATAGATAGTTGGCCAAAAATTCTGCTAGAGTAGTGCCAGGATCGCTCATACCAAAGGCGGCAAAAAGCTGGGGCATAGCGTCCTTCATCATGGCCAGGCTTTCTCCCAGCTCCGGGTCATACATGGTGAGAATCACGCTGGCGTATAGAGTCAATATTCCGGCAAAAATGGCCAGCAGAGGGATATTGCGTTTTATTTCCCGCTTCAAAAGAGGTACACAGATCATGGCTTTACACCTCCTCTCCATAGTAGCCCAGGAAGGCACCCTCCAGGCTGCCGCCGTCTACGGACATATCTTTTACATCATAGCCGGCGACCAAGCTCAGCAGTCGGGATAGCTCTTCCTGACCTGTCAGAGCCACCGATGCGCTGCTGCCCTCCACTTTCGCGCCGGGCCAGGCGGCGGAAAAGGCCGCCGCGGACGCAGGCGACGGGAAAGTGAATTGGTATTGCTTTGTTCGGGTCTGCCGCAGTGCGGCAATGGGTTCCACCGCCGCCAGATGCCCCGCCCGAAGGATGGCCACCCGGTCACAAGTTCGTTCCAGTTCCTCAAACATATGGCTGGAAAGGAGAATAGTAGCACCTCGGGCTTTTTCCCGAAGCAGCAGTTCTATGAAGCGATTCTGCATCAGAGGGTCCAGGCCGCTGGTGGGTTCGTCCAGCAGGAGAAGCTCTGGATGGGCCATAAACGCACATACAAGTCCTACTTTTTGCCGGGTGCCCTTGCTCATTTTTCGCAGACTCTGACGGCCATCCAGACGAAATAGCTCTTTCAACTCCTCAGCAGATCCCAAACCCTTCATGCCCCGCATCTGGGCCATAAAGCGAAGGAAGCCGTCCCCGGTCAGATCATCCATCAGGCTCAGTTCTCCGGGCAGATAGCCAGTATGGGCCTGGATGGCAGCGGCCTGCCGGAAGCAGTCCTTGCCCAAGATCCGGGCGCCGCCACGGGTGGGCCGGACAAAGCCCATCAACTGGCGGATAGTAGTGGTCTTTCCAGCCCCGTTTGGCCCCAGAAAACCAAAAACCTCACCTTTTTCCACCTGGAACGTCAGGTCAAATACGCCGCGTCCCTGGCCGTAATCTTTCGTGAGGCCTTGCACCTCGATCACAGGATTCATTGATACTCCTCCTTATAGGCATACTGACGAAGCATATCCCGCCAGAGGTTGTACTCCGCCATTAGTGCGTCCATGTTTATCTTATTGCCCCGCATCATCTGTTGGTGGAGATAACCGTCAATGAGATAGATGAGCTGATCCAGAACCTGTCGCGGGCCCACCTCTGGACGGAACTTTTCGTGGTCAATATGGGAAAAATATATGTCCCACATCTCCTCCAGCATTTCCATGAATCGTCGGCGCAGGGGGGAGGCCACTTCCTTGTCCGTGGCGTAATACAACCGCAGAGCCAGATCCAGAATCCAGGGCTGGCGCTGGAAAAGCCGAAGCTTTTCTGCTGCACCATAATCCAGCATGTCAAAAAAGTCTGTGATGTTTGCCAACTGCTCTCGTTTCAATTGCCGTTCTACCAAGCTCCGCAGATGGTCGGCAACATAGAGGTACAAGCTCTGCTTGTTCTTAAAATAATAGAAAAGGAGGCCTTTGGAGATACCGGCCCGGACGGCGATATCGTCGGTGCTGGCCTGCTTGTAGTCTTCCTTGGAAAAGACCTCTGCGGCGGCGTCCAGGATCTGCTGCTGCTTTTCCGCTGGCAGGTCAGAAAAAACTTGGGCCATTATCATCCCTCCCTGTATTGACTGGCTGGTCAGCTTAGTCTCATTGTAGCGGATTGACTGCGAAAGACAAGGCCCCTATGTTAAAAAGAGAGAAGATAAAAAATTTCCATGAAAAGGATTGGCGAATGGATAAGAATGTTATAATATAGACAATGTAAGCGGCTTCGGCTGTTTTCCCTACTGCTGAAACAAAGGAGAATCAACTATGGGAATTTTGGAACTGGAACCTGGTTTTTATTTTACCGGAGCCCTGGATCATGACCTCAGGGTGTTCGACATCATCATGTACACGGAGTTTGGTACCACCTACAACTCCTATGTTCTGAAAACCGGCCGGCATACGGTGCTCTTTGAGACCGCCAAGGTTAAGTGCCTGGACAGCTGGCTTGAAAAGGTGGGGGAGATCACTCCCATCGATCAGGTGGACTACCTGGTGGTCAGCCACACGGAGCCTGACCACAGCGGCAGCGTGGAGCGGCTGCTGGAGCTCAATCCAAGGATCAAGATTGTAGCCACCGGCTGCGCCATTAGTTTTCTTAAGGAGATTGTTAACCGGGACTTCTACTCCATCCCTGTCCGGGACGGCCAGACTCTGGAGCTGGATGGAAAGACCCTGGAGTTCATGGTGGTGCCCAACCTTCACTGGCCTGATACCATGTACACCTATATCCGGGAGGACAAGATCCTGGTTACCTGTGACTCCTTCGGCTCCCACTACGCCTGCGATGGTATCCTGGCCAGTAAGGTGACGGATCACGAGGGCTATCTCCGGGCCACCAAGTATTACTATGACTGCATCATCGGGCCTTACAAGTCCTTCATGCTGGACGCCCTGGGCCGTGTAAAGCCTCTGGCCTTGGACATGATCTGCCCCGGCCATGGCCCGGTGCTGGACTGTGACATTCCCTGGATGCTGGAGACTTATGAGAAGTGGTCCACTGTCATCAACCCCAATCCTCGTCCCACGGTCATTATTCCCTATGTCAGTGCCTATGGCTACACCGGACAGCTGGCGGAGGCCATTGCTGAAGGGATTCGCTCCGCTGGGGAGATCGACGTGCGCACTTACGATATGGTTACTGCCGACGCTGCTAAGGTAGGGGAGGAGCTTCTCTATGCAGACGGCTTCCTCCTGGGCACTCCCACTATTGTAGGGGAGGCCCTTAAGCCCATCTGGGATCTCACCACGGGCATGTTTGCCGCCACCCACGGCGGGAAGCTGGCCAGCGCTTTTGGCAGCTATGGATGGAGCGGAGAGGGCGTGCCCCACATCATGGAGCGGCTCAAGCAGCTGAAGCTGCGGACGGTGGAGGGATTCCGTGTCCGCTTCAAACCCAATGACGGCCAGCTGGCGGACGCCAGGGCCTATGGTGCGGAGTTTGGGCGGCAGCTGCTGGCAGATCTGCGGCCTGTCCAGCGGGCCCCTAAGGCCAAGGTACGCTGTGACGTGTGTGGTGCGGTATTTGACGAGGGAGAGGAGGTCTGCCCCGTCTGCAAGGTGGGGCCGGAGCATTTCCATCCTGTCACTGAGGCGCCCGCCGCTGCCCCTAAGGAACCGGAGCTGGTGCGCTGCCGGATCTGCGGCGCGGTATTCGCTGGGGATAAGCCGGTTTGCCCTGTCTGCGGCGTAGGCCCTGACTACTATGATCCGGTGAAGAAGGAAGAGAAGCCCGCCGGCCGCGGCCCCCGGAAGCTGGTGAAGTGCTTAGTCTGCGGTGAGATCTTCGACGCATCCCTGGATACCTGCCCTGTCTGCGGCGTGGGCCGGGACAAGTTTGTGGAGGTAGAGGTAGAGGATACCTCTTTCCGCAAGGATACGGAAAACACCTATGTGATTCTGGGCAATGGGTGTGCTGGCGTCAGCGCGGCGGAGGCCATCCGTGATCGTGATACAACTGGTAAGATCATCCTGGTTTCCAATGAGGGCCCTGCCTATCAACGGCCCATGCTTACCAAAGCTATGCTCTCCGGTCTTACTGAGGAGCAGATGGCTCTCCATCCTGCTGGGTGGTATGAGGCCCGGTCTATTACCCAGATGCTGGGCCGGACGGCGGAAGCCATTGATACCACGGCCCATACCGTTACCCTGAATGGCGGTGAGACCCTGCGTTATACCAAACTGATCCTGGCCCTGGGCAGCGAAAGCTTTATTCCGCCCATTGAAGGTCGGGATAAGGAAGGTGTGGTAGCCATCCGGCGGATTGCCGACGTAGAGAAAGTCCAGGCTATGGGCGCTGTCCGCCAGGCGGTAGTTATCGGCGGCGGCGTACTGGGCTTGGAGGCCGCCTGGGAGCTTCGCAAGAGCGGCAGCGAGGTGACAGTGCTGGAGCTGGCGCCCACCCTGATGGGCCGGCAGCTGGATGATGCGGCGGCGGCGCTGCTGCTGGAGAAGTGCGCCCAGTCCGGCGTCCGGGTAGAGCTGGGTGTGAAGATCGATGCCATCGAGGGCGATGGGAAGGCCAGCGGTGTGAAGCTGGGCAGCGGGGAGGTGATTCCTGCCCAGCTGGTGATTGTCTCCTGCGGCGTTCGGGCCAACGTGGCCCTGGCCAAGGCGGCGGGGCTGGCTGTGGACCGGGCCATTGTAGTGGACAAGACGATGGAGACCAGTGTTCCCGGCGTGTTTGCCTGCGGCGACTGTGCTCAGTTCGAGGGCATGAACTACGCTCTCTGGCCGGAGGCCCAGGCTCAGGGCAAGGTGGCTGGTGCCAGGGCTACCGGTGACCTGGTGGACTATGAGCCTATTGAGCCGGTGCTGTCCTTCCACGGTATGGGCACTGAGGTGTTCTCACTGGGCGATCCCGGGAAGAAGCCGGGGCAGGTCTACCGCACCCTGGAGCTGCGTGATGATGCCAAGGGGCACCTGGCCCGGTACTATTTCGTCAATGGCAAGTTCTGCGGCGTGAATCTGGTGGGCGATGTATCCGCCATGGCCCAGGTCATGACTGCTTTGGAGGAGAAACGGCCCCTGGAACAGTTCCTGGCATAAGGCACTAAATTTAAGAAAAAACAGCAAAATTTCGCCCCGGCAGAAGCCTGCCGGGGCGAAATTTTATTGGTCAATAGATGGATTCATGTAGTAGAAGTTTTTCTCACCAAGTTTTTCTTTAGCAAGGCGGAGCCCTTCACCGAAGCGCTGGAAATGGACAATTTCACGGGCCCGCAGGAATCGGATGGCGTCAGATACATCCGGGTCGTCACTCAAACGAAGAATGTTGTCATAGGTTACCCGGGCTTTTTGCTCTGCTGCCAGGTCTTCTGTAAGATCGGCGATCACATCGCCTTTTACGCCGATGCCGGCGGCGTTCCAGGGGGAACCAGATGCAGCGGTGGGGTAGACACCGGTGGTGTGGTCAGTGAAATAGGGAGCAAAACCGCCTTCCCGGATCTGATCCTCTGTCAGGTTCCGAGTCAGCTGGTGAACGATGGTGCCCACCATTTCAAGGTGTCCAAGTTCTTCTGTACCGATATCGGTAAGAAGCCCCTTCAGTTCCGGATAGGGCATGGAGTAACGCTGGCTCAAATAGCGCAGAGATGCTCCCAGTTCGCCGTCAGGGCCGCCATATTGGCTGATGATCCAGGAAGCCAGCTTGGGATTGGGCTTGGTGATCTTGACAGGGTACTGCAAACGTTTCTCGTATACAAACATTATTTCTGCCCCCCCTTATTGCTGTCCCAGGGCCAGGGATCGTCCAGCCAGGTATAGCCCCCGGCAAGGCTTACGCCAGTCTGCTGCAAGGGGCCGTAGGTTGCCTCATACCGCTGGCGCCCCTCCTTTGCCAGGGTGACATAGTTGGTGTAGAGTTGGAGGGCCTCCGTGTCGTTGCTGTGGGTATCCAGGTAAAGCCCAAGTTCTGTAATGGCGAAATCCAGGGCCATCAGTTCACAGAGGGCTGTATTGCTACACTGCATACGGGCCTGGGTCTCTTTAAAAAAGGGCATGCGCAGGCCGGGGAAAAGGGTCCCAACGGCCAATGCCTCATTCTGGTTATAGCGGTCAGGATTGGTGTTTTGCATAGCCACATAGGGAAATACCATGCTGGCGCAGGCGCCGGGCAAAGATCCCTCTGCCTTACCGCAGGTGGCGGAATTCTTGTTCTCCAAGGGTGGATGCCTCCTTCAGGGAAGATAGAGACGGAGTGCCGCCTCCAAGACCATCCTATGCGCCTTTGAAGAAAGAGGGAACTTGGTCATAGAAGGAGACAACGGCGCATACAGTGTGCATAGGGGGTGTTCACATTGTTCCTTACCTTTAAAAAATGGACCGCCATCTATGTTTTGTGCCTTTTGGGCCTTTTTGCAGGCTTTGCTGCGATCCTGTGGCATGGGAGCGCTATCAACGCGTCCAAGAATATTGTGCTGTCGGGAGATGACGGCGTTGTATTGATTGTCGATCCCGGACACGGCGGCGAAGACGGAGGGGCGGTTTCAACGGATGGGACCCCCGAAGCGGGCATCAATCTGGCCATTGCCCTCCAAATGAAGGAATTGGCTGGCTTTTTGGGACAGGAGATTGTTCTGACGCGAGAAACGGATATTTCCCTTCATGGAGAAACGGCCAGTACATTAGCGGAAAAGAAGCGGCAGGATCTCCAAAACCGGGCTGCGTTCTGTTCGGAAATAGAGAATGGTGTGCTTATCAGTATCCACCAGAACAGTCTGCCGGAATTTCCGGACACCAGGGGCGCTCAGGTATTCTATGGCGCGGTGGAAGGCAGTGAAGTGTTGGCAGAGGGAATGCAGGATGTATTGAACCAGACGATCAATGTCCGGGCAAAGACCTGCCGGCCTATGGGCGACGGCGTATATTTGCTGGAACACGCCCAATGTCCAGCGATACTGGTGGAATGCGGCTTCTTGTCCAATGGGGATGAGCTGCAGCAGCTCAAAGAGGAAAGCTATCAGACAAAGCTGGCGGTTATTCTTCTGTCGGCGGCAATGGATATCACGGATCAACCACTGGAATAGAAAAACAGGCTGGCAAAGCAGCGTTTCCTATATTATAATAGGAAAGGAATTATTCTGAGGTACCAGGATGGTATATCACAACTCAGCAGAAGAAGGAAACGGAGCATCACTACATGGCAGGAAAGATAAAGACGGTATTTTATTGTACCGCATGCGGAAATGAGACGCCGAAATGGGCGGGCCGATGCCCGGCCTGCGGCGCCTGGAATACTATTGTGGAGCAGGAAGCGGCTCCTAAAGCCCGAGCCTCAAGCCGTTCTGCAAACAGAAAAACTGTAAAGGCAATGCGCATTACAGATATTGAAGAAAGCCATGAAATTCGGTTTTCTACCGGCATGGGGGAGTTGGACAGGGTTTTAGGAGGCGGTGCGGTAAAGGGATCACTGGTTCTGGTGGGCGGCGCCCCGGGAATCGGAAAATCAACGCTTATGCTTCAGATCTCGAAGAGCCTGTGCCAGTCTTTCCGTGTGCTGTATGTCTCCGGTGAGGAGTCGGTCAGCCAGCTGAAGCTGCGGGCACAGCGTCTTTCAGCGCTCCATGGAGAGCTGTTGGTGCTGTCGGAAACCAGTCTTCCGGATGTACTGGATTCCGTGGAGCAGGAAAAGCCGGATGTCCTGATCATTGACTCTATTCAGACCCTTTATGATCCAGAGCTGGATAGTGCGCCCGGCAGCGTGGCCCAGGTAAAGGGATGTACTATGGCGCTGATGCAGTTGGCCAAAAGCCAGGATATTACGGTGTTTGTGATCGGGCATGTCAATAAGGAGGGCTCCATTGCAGGACCAAAGGTTTTGGAGCACATGGTGGATTGCGTCCTCTACTTTGAAGGGGATCAGCACATGAGCTATCGGATCCTCCGGGCGGCCAAGAACCGGTTTGGTGCCACGAATGAAATCGGCGTGTTTGAGATGCAGGCCCAAGGGCTGACGGAGGTGGAAAATCCTTCGAAAATGCTGTTGTCCGGCCGGCCGGAGGGGGCCCCGGGAACCTGTGTGACCTGCGTCATGGAAGGGGCACGGCCTGTGTTGGCGGAGATTCAGGCTTTGCTTGCTCCGGCGGCCTATGGTGGGGGAGCAAGGCGCTCCTGCAACGGCTTTGATTATAACCGTGCAGCCATGCTGCTGGCGGTATTGGAGAAGCGGGGCGGGCTGAAGGTATCGGTGTGCGATGCTTACATGAATATTATCGGGGGGTTGACTCTGGATGAACCGGCAGCGGATTTGGCGGCAGTTCTGGCGTTGGCCTCCAGTTATTTGGACAAGCCTGTGCCGGAAAACACGGCGGCTATCGGGGAAGTGGGGCTTACCGGGGAACTTCGGACGGTCAATAATCTGGAGCAGCGGCTCAGTGAGGTGCATCGGCTGGGGTTTGAGGCTTGTGTCATCCCCAAGCGCCGGGACAAGCGTTCCCCCGTACCGGACGGGCTGCGTGTGGTGGAGGTAGCCCATATTGGAGAGGCCATTCGGGAAGTCTTAGGAAAAGCATAAGAAGTCTCATTAAGATCACTGACAAAAAATTAACAATTATACGGAGACCACTAAGCTTCACGCAAAATTTAGCAAGCTGAGCTTAGTGATCTGCCGTAACTTTATGTGTTGTGGGGGAGAAGCAACTTATAATTAATATACGGTGCCAGCAGGTTTAGGAAAAACCGTTAAAAAGATGAGGGACAGGGCCAGCTTGTATCCAGGAAGTATCCGTAAGGAATGTGCCATTGACAAGGAAAAAGCGTGATGATAGACTAGCGATAGTAAAAGATCATTGATGGATTCAGGAGTCAAAAGTGTAAGCACATACATAAATGAAAAAAGGAGGAAAGCATTTCTGCGACGATATCGATTGCTGAGTGTTTGATCAGTAAATTCGAAGTAAACTCACATATCTGTATGGATATCAATGTAACAACACGGCAAGCATGTTGACCATATCAGAATATAGGAGCAGCCAAGCGTCCCGGAAGGGGACGCTATATTTGGGATGGTTAATTGAACAAAATAAAAATTTTGTTCAATTAGAGGGAGGGCTTTCTGCGGTTTTGGCCGTTTTGAAGGCTATATCCCTTTTTGGCACTCCCGGCCTCTGGTGCGGCCTTGGCAGTCCTGGATTCTGATTGGATTTGGAATTTGTACCTGCACTGCTGTAAGTAGTCTTACATATCGCTGAGAATGCTGTAATTTCATATGATGGATTATCGAGATCAAGCGCCTAGGATTCTTTGCGACTTCCTGGCGTACCACGAAACAATCAAAGCTCACTCGCAAAAAACTGTGGACGAATACTTCCTGGACCTTCGTAATTTCTTCCGATATCTGAAGCAGTCCCGGGATCGTTCTCTGCGGGATCTGGCCTGGGACGAAATATCCATTATGGATGTGGACATTTCATTTATCCGTGCCATTACTCTGACGGAAGTCTACGGTTATTTGACCTACCTCAGCCGAGATCGTGCTCAGCAGCCTAACAGCAGCCGTACCGGTTATGGCGTGTCAGCGGCTACCCGCGCTAGAAAAATTGCGACACTTCGTTCATTTTTTAACTATCTTACCACAAAAGTGCATTTATTAGAGGTAAATCCAATAAAAGATTTGGATTCTCCCAAAATTAAGAAAGATTTGCCTAGATATCTTACTCTTGATGAGAGTATTGAGCTGCTGGAAAGCGTGGATGGCCCTCAGCGGGAACGTGATTACTGCATTCTGACCTTGTTTCTCAACTGTGGTCTTCGTATCTCTGAACTGATTGCTCTTAATTTGGAAGATGTTCAGGGAGACGCTTTGCGGATTCTGGGAAAAGGCAATAAAGTGCGGATCGTCTACCTCAACGAGGCCTGTAAAGCGGCTCTGTCTGATTACCTGGCGGTCCGTCGGCCAGTCAGCGGCCGGGATCGGGACGCTATGTTTCTATCCACACGAAATCAGAGAATCAGTCGCTCCAGTGTACATGCTTTAGTGAAAAAACATTTGATGCAGGCAGGACTTAACAGCAGTGAGTACTCTGCTCATAAGCTGCGCCATACAGCAGCGACTCTCATGCTGCAAAATGGTGTAGACGTGAAAGCTGTTCAAGAAGTATTGGGCCACGAGCATCTTAACACCACAGAAATTTATACGCACATTGACAATGAAGCCCTTCGGGTGGCGGCGAAAGCTAATCCTCTGGGCCGTGTTAAGCACAGTGGAAAAAGGGCAAAGAATGCTGAAGAAAATGATGTTTAACCCCTTCTCCCCTTTTCTGTTTGTTACCTACATCAGAATAAATGCAGTATAAGCAAAAGCCCTGGGGCCAATTCAATTGGCCCCAAGGCTTTTCTAATTTGCAAAGATAAACGGTTCCTTATTTCAAGTTTACCCGCAAAGTGTTTAGGACACAGATCATACATACGCCCACATCTGCAAATACCGCAGCCCATAGCTCCACCATTCCCAACACAGACAGCAGCATAACAGCAACCTTAAAACAAATGGAAAATACAATATTTTCCGTAGCAATACGACGGGTACGCCGGGCAATACGGATGCCGGCAGGGATTTTACTGGGCTCATCGCCCATAATGATGACATCTGCGGTTTCAATAGCGGCATCAGCGCCTAAACCGCCCATCGCTACACCGATGTCTGCCGCAGCCAAAACAGGGGTGTCATTAATTCCATCCCCGGCATAAACCAGCTTACCCTTCTGCGTCAGGTGATTGCGCAGATGTTCCAGTTCATGGAGTTTATCGCCTGGCAGCAGCTGGCCGATCGCCGTATCCAATCCCAGTTCTCTGCCGATCTCTTCAGCAGCCTGCAAACTGTCACCGGACAGCATGGCAGTTTCACGTATGCCCATAGCTTTCAGATCGTGAATAGCCTTTTTGGCGTCAGCTTTGGGGGCGTCGCGCAGCAGCACTGCACCCTGGTACGCACCATCCACAGCTACATAAACTGCTGTTGCGGCGCCAATTTCCAGTGCCGGGACCGACACACCATTATCTAACAGGAAGTCTGCTTTTCCAGCCAGGATTCGGCGGCCATCAGCGGTAACCGAGACACCATGGCCGGGGCGTTCCTGGTAATCCTCCATTACAGCGGAAGCAATCCTCTGGGAGCTTCCTTCCGCTGCGGCCAGAATGGACTGCGCCAGCGGATGGGTAGATCTGGCTTCTGCCAATGCTGCCAGCTCCAGCAGGGTTTCCTGGGAAACGCCGGGAGCGGTTACGCAGCGGGCAACAGTAAAATGTCCAGCAGTAAGGGTGCCGGTCTTGTCAAAGGCTACAATCTCCGCTCGGGCCAGGGTATCCAGGTAGTTGCCGCCTTTGACCAGAATTCCCTCGCGGGAGGCCCGGCCAATGCCGGCAAAAAAGCTCAGGGGCACAGAAATAACCAAGGAGCAGGGACAAGAAATTGCCAGGAAGCACAGAGCGCTGTATATGGCGCTTTCCCATGTCAAAAGTCCTGCCAATGGTGGGATTACGGCCAGCAGTGCTGCGGCAGCTACTACGATAGGCGTATAAACCCGAGCAAACCGGGTGATGAATTTTTCGCTGGGAGCCTTCTTTTCTGAAGCGTGCTCCACCATTTCCAGAATCTTGCTGGCAGTGGACTCGCCGAAGGCTTTCTCCACTTGCAGCTCTAAAGCACCACTGAGGTTGATACAGCCTGCCATGACATTTTGTCCAACAGACACATCCCTGGGCATAGATTCACCAGTAAGGGCAGAGGTGTCCAGTTGCGAGACGCCCTCCCGGATCACACCGTCCAGAGGTACCTTCTCTCCGGGCCGCACCAAAATCGTGGCGCCTACCTCCACCGTACGAGCATCCACTTCTGTGATCTGTCCATTCTGGACCAGATTGGCTCTGTCGGGCCGTACGTCCAGAAGGGCCGAAATGGATTTCCGGGAAGAAGCTACCGCCTTGTCCTGAAGGTATTCACCGAGACGATATAGCAGAAATACCAGAACGCCTTCCGGGATCTCATCAATACATACGGCACCAATGCCGGCAATGGTCATCAGAAAGCTTTCCCCAAACACCTCGCCGCGGCGGATATTTTTTACCGCTTCCACCAACACATCAAAGGCTACAATCAGGAAAGCTACCAGCAATATAATTTTGGCAAATGGGCCGCTCAATATTTCGCCGAGAATCAGCAGCACTGCGCCCACAGCCAGAATCACCAATTCTTTGCGAGAGTGCTCTGCTCCGTGGTCGTGACCGCAGCCACAGCCGTCGTGAGAGTGCCCGCAGGAGCAGCCATGTTCATGATGCTCATGGTGATGCTCGTGGTGCTCATGGTGATGTTCACTGTGCTCGTGATGTTCATGATGCCCATGGTGGTCGTGAGCACAGGAACAGCCTGATTCTGTGCAGGCATGGCCGCCGGCAGCCTTTTGTGGTTTCATCTCATCCATTTCTTAGCCCTCCAGTTCTTCCATTACATGGTCAAAGGCCATGGCAAAAATTTGCCCAATATGGGCGTCATCCAGAGAATAATAGACTACCCTTCCCTGCTTTCTGCTTTTAACGATCCGGGAAACTTTCAGCAGCCTCAGCTGGTGGCTGATGGCGCTTTGGGTCATATTCAGCAGCGCAGAGAGGTCACATACACACATTTCCTCGATGTTCAACGCACAGATGATTCTGGCACGGGTGGAGTCTCCGAATACCTTGAACAATTCAGAAACTTCATAGACGGGCTCCTCGGCCGGCATCTTTTCGCGTACCCGGGCCAAAACGTCCTCATGAATGACGGGAACCTCACAGGTTTCCACCATGTTTTTTTCAGATGACTCGGTCATAGGGTCCCTCCTTCTGACAATCTGATTATTTGAACATATGAGCAGTTGTTCATGCTTTGTATTATATACGGGAAAGCTGCTTTGTCAAGAGCATATACAATAATTTTTGAAAGTTTGTTTTCCTCTGGCTGTTAGTTCCCTACCCTTCTGCCTGAGCAAGGACAGCTTTACGGAAGACGGTAGCCTACTGCTATTTCAGCTGGTGGCATATAAAAAACCTGGCTGTCTGTTTCCAGACAGCCAGGTTTACCATAATACATAAAGAAGGAGAAATAGAATAAATTAGAAGGCTTTGCCGTCGCACCCCAGCACGTAGACCAGCTTGTGCTTGACCAGCTCCTTGATGGCAGCGCGGGCGGGCTTGAGATACTCGCGGGGGTCAAACTTGTCGGGGTGCTCGTTGAAGAACTTACGGATGGTTCCAGTCATGGCCAGGCGCAGATCGGAGTCAATGTTGATCTTGCACACGGCGCCACGGGCGGCCTGGCGGAGCTGCTCCTCAGGAATACCCACGGCATCGGGCATCTTACCGCCGTTCTCGTTGACCATCTTCACAAACTCCTGAGGTACGGAGGAAGAGCCGTGGAGCACGATGGGGAAGCCGGGCAGACGCTTGACAACTTCGTCCAGAATGTCGAAGCGCAGGGGCGGGGGAACCAGCTCACCCTTCTCATTGCGAGTGCACTGAGCGGCGGTGAACTTGTAAGCGCCGTGACTGGTACCGATAGCAATAGCCAGAGAGTCGCAGCCGGTCTTGGAAACAAACTCCTCTACTTCCTCGGGACGGGTGTAGTGAGAAGCTTCGGCAGAAACGTTAACCTCATCCTCTACGCCGGCCAGAGCACCCAGCTCGGCCTCTACCACCACGCCGTGATCGTGAGCGTACTCAACCACCTTCTTGGTGATCTCAATGTTCTCAGCAAAAGGCTTGGAAGAAGCGTCGATCATAACGGAGGTGAAGCCGCCGTCGATGCAGCTCTTGCAGGTTTCAAAGCTGTCGCCATGATCCAGGTGCAGGCAAATGGGCAGACCGGTCTCAATAATCGCAGCCTCCACCAGCTTTACCAGGTAGGTGTGGTTGGCGTAAGCGCGGGCACCCTTGGAAACCTGGAGAATCAGGGGGGCGTTGACCTCCTTGGCGGCCTCGGTGATACCCTGGACGATCTCCATGTTGTTGACGTTGAAAGCACCGATAGCGTAACCGCCGTCGTAAGCCTTCTTGAACATTTCCTTCGTAGTTACAAGGGGCATATGAAAGTCCTCCTATGTCTGAAAGTATATTATTATTTTACCACGATTTCCCCGGATTGCAACGGCTATCTGCTGGAAAACTAGTACAGATAGCAGCCTTTTCTTCTGATTAAATTATGTGATTTGTTACAATATACACCACAAACCGACAGATATCCGCAACTTCCGTGCAAAAGTGCTGTTTACTTTTTTGAGGCGAAATGATAATATATTGGCAAATCATGAGTATGGAGGTATCTTTCCATGAATGTTCTCAAAGGCGCCTGCATCATCGGTCAGTCCGGTGGTCCTACTTCTGTTATCAACGCCAGTGCTTACGGCGTGATCCGTACCGCTCTGGACAGCGATGTCATCACCAATGTCTATGGTGCTGAACACGGCATCAAGGGTGTTCTCGGTGACCGCCTGATCGATATGTCCAAGGAGGACGCAGAGGAGCTGGAGCTGCTGCTCTACACCCCCTCTTCTGCGCTGGGCTCCTGCCGCTACAAGATGGCGGATCCCGATGTGGATGACACGGACTACAAGCGAATCCTGGAGATCTTCAAGAAGTACGATGTTCGCTATTTCTTCTATAACGGCGGCAACGACTCTATGGACACCTGCAACAAGATCAGCAAGTATATGCAGAAGGTTGGCTATGAGTGCCGTGTGATGGGCGTGCCCAAGACCATTGATAACGACCTGTTTGGCACCGATCACTGCCCCGGCTACGCTTCTGCTGCCAAGTATATTGCCACCTCCTGCATGGAAGTTTATCATGACGCCCGGGTTTACGACACCGGTATGGTCTGCATCATCGAGATCATGGGCCGTCATGCCGGTTGGCTTACTGCTGCCGCTGGTCTCGCTACTGCTTACGGCGCCGGCCCCGACCTCATTTATATGCCTGAGACTGATTTCGATATGGATAAGTTTATGGCTGATGTCAAGCGGGTTTACGAGGAGAAGGGCAACTGCATGGTGGCTGTCTCCGAGGGTATCCACTATGCCGATGGTTCCTTTGTTTCCGAGGCCAAGACCTCCGCTACTGATGGCTTTGGCCATGCTCAGCTGGGCGGCCTGGCTGCTATGCTGGCCAATGTGGTCAAGGAGAAGCTGAATGTGAAGGTTCGCGGCATTGAGCTCAGCCTCCTCCAGCGCTGTGGCGCTCACCTGGCCTCTCAGACGGATATCGACGAGTCTTTCATGTCCGGCAAGGCTGCTGTGGAGAATGCTGTGGCTGGTCTCACCGACAAGATGGTGGGCTTTGAGCGCAGCTATGAGAATGGTAAGTATGTCTGCCGTACCAAGCTCTTCAACCTCACCGATGTGGCCAACACGGAGAAGAAGTTCCCCCGCGAGTGGATCAACGCCGAGGGTAACGGCATTGAGAAGCCCTTCATTGACTATGCTCTGCCTCTGATCCAGGGCGAGACTAAGATGAAGAAGGTAGACGGCCTGCCCCGCTTTGCCAAGCTCAAGAAGGTCATCGCCAAGTAAGGCGCGCAAAGGGGGATACATCCTTTTTCTCGAAAGAAAAAGGATCAAAAAGAACTTTGCGGCAAAACGCTGTTTTGCCTGCCACTGATATAAGCTGATAAAAAGGTACCCGGGCTGCGAAAGCAGTCCGGGTACTTTTTCTATATCTCAGGAAAGCAGCGCGGCGTAGGGAGCGTCCAGCACGGAGGCGATGTCAAAGAGGGGTGGATCGTGGTACATGTAATATTCCTCCATGTGGGATTTAAAGCCCAGGAGAAACGCCTCTGCCTCCTCCCTGCTCAGCCGGTCCAAAGCTTCATTGAGATCCGCCAGCTCTGCCAGAGATTTGTCCGTCAGATAGTAGAAAAGCCGGTAATCGTGGGTGAACCCCTCAGAGAGGGACCAGGCGTCCACCAGGTCGGAAACTGTGGCGGTGGCCAAGTCAAAGGGCAGCTCCGCGGCGTAGCCGCCGGTTC
>JAGHHM010000170.1 GCA_017887695.1 Oscillospiraceae bacterium
CTCGTCCCAGGGCCGGGCCTTGATCTCCCCCTCGTAGCGGACGATGTTGGAGATCTTGTCCAGAAACAGCATGTCGATCTGGGTGGCGGTGGCGATCTGGCCCAGGTCGGTGCCCCGGCTCATGAGCTCGGCAATGGCGAAGATCCGGTCGTCGGTACCCAGGCGGATGTACTCCAGGAGCTTGCGCTCGCTGAAGTCGTCAAACTTGCTCATGTAGATGTGGCCTACGCCGATCTCCAGGCTCCGCACCGCCTTGAGGATGCTCTCCTGAAGGGTCCGGCCCACGGCCATGACCTCACCGGTGGCCTTCATCTGGGTGGAGAGAATGTTGCTGGCGGAGTTGAACTTGTCGAAGGGGAAGCGGGGCATCTTGGTGACCACATAGTCCAGGGCCGGCTCGAAGGAGGCGGGGGTGTTGGCGATGCGGATCTCGTCGAGACGCATACCCACGGCGATCTTGGCGGACACCCGGGCGATGGGGTAGCCGCTGGCCTTGGAGGCCAGGGCGGAGGAACGGGACACACGGGGGTTGACCTCGATGACGTAGTACTGGAAAGACTGGGGGTCCAGGGCAAACTGGACGTTGCAGCCCCCCTCGATCTTCAGGGCCCGGATCAGGCGCAGGGCGCTGTCCCGGAGGAGGTGGTACTCCTTGTTGGTAAGGGTCTGGCTGGGGGCCACCACGATGGAGTCGCCGGTGTGAATGCCCACGGGGTCGATGTTCTCCATGTTACACACGGTGATGGCGGTGTCGTTGGCGTCCCGCATGACCTCGTATTCGATCTCCTTGTAGCCCCGGATGCTCTTTTCGATGAGCACCTGGTGGACGGGGGACAGGGCCAGGGCGTTTTTCATCATCAGCCGCAGCTCGGTTTCGTTGTCGGCAAAGCCGCCGCCGGTGCCGCCCAGGGTGAAGGCAGGCCGGAGGATCACCGGGTAGCCGATCTCCTTGGCGGCGTCCAGGGCCTCCTCAATGGAGTGGGTGATCTGGGAGGGCACCACCGGCTCCCCCAGGGACAGGCACAGCTCCTTGAAGAGCTCCCGGTCCTCTGCCCGCTGGATACTCTGGTAGCTGGTGCCCAGAAGCTCCACGCCGCACTCCTCCAGAATGCCCTGGCGCTGGAGCTCCATGGCCAGGTTCAGGCCTGTCTGGCCGCCGATGCCGGGGACGATGGCGTCAGGCCGCTCAAAGCGGAGGATCTTGGCCAGGTAGTCCACAGTGAGGGGCTCCATGTACACCTTGTCGGCGATGGTGGTGTCGGTCATGATAGTGGCGGGGTTGGAGTTGGCCAGCACCACCTCGTAGCCCTCCTCCCGGAGGGCAAGGCAGGCCTGGGTGCCGGCGTAGTCGAACTCCGCCGCCTGGCCGATGACGATGGGGCCGGAGCCGATGACCAGGATCTTATGTAAATCAGTTCTCTTAGGCATGGCGCTTCCCCTCCTCCATCATGGCGATAAACTGATCAAAGAGATACCCGCTGTCCTGGGGACCGGGGGCGCTCTCCGGGTGGTACTGAACGGAAAACACCTTGTCGGCGCGGCACTGGAGGCCCTCCACGGTGTTGTCCAGAAGGTTAATATGGGTGACGGTAAGGCCGGTACCCTTCAGGGATTCCTCATCCACGGCGTAGCTGTGGTTCTGGCTGGTGATCTCCAGCTTGCCGGTGAGGAGGTTCTTTACCGGGTGGTTGCCGCCCCGGTGGCCGAACTTCAGCTTATAGGTCTTGCCGCCGTAAGCCAGGGCGATCATCTGGTGGCCCAGGCAGATGCCGAAGATGGGCACTCTCCCCCGGAGCTTTTGCACCAGCTCAATGACGGGGGTCACATCCTCCGGGTCTCCGGGGCCGTTGGAGAGGAACAGTCCGTCGGGCTCCATGTCCAGGATGGTCTCCGCCGGGGTGTTGTAGGGCACCACCGTGACGTTGCAGTGGCGCTGGTTCAGGGAGCGGACGATGTTGAGCTTGATGCCGCAGTCCACCGCCACCACGTTGAACTTGTGGTTGCTGGTGCGGGCATACCAGCGCTTTTTGCAGCTGACACGGGAAACCTGGTCCCGGGGCAGCTCCTCCGCCGTCAGCCGGGCCACCGCCTCCTGGGTGCTCACATTGATATCACAGATGAGGCCCTTGCGGCTGCCGTGGTCCCGGATGCTGCGGGCCAGCTTTCGGGTGTCCACGCCCTCCATGCCGGGGATGCCGTAGTCCTCCAGAATCTCGGAGAGGGTCTTGGTGTAGCGGAAGTTGCTGGGGATGTCGTTGTATTCCCGGACCACCAGGCCGCCGATGGTGGGGATCTTGGTCTCAAAATCCTCATCGGTGACGCCGTAGTTGCCGATAATGGGGTAGGTCATTACCACGGCCTGGTCGGTGTAGGAGGGGTCGGAGACGATCTCCTGATAGCCCACCATGGAGGTGTTGAACACCACCTCGCACAGCCGGTCGGCCTTGGCGCCGAAGCGGTAGCCCCGATATTCGCTGCCGTCCTCCAGCACCAGCTTGCAGTCATAGCTCCTGATCATACGCGCGCGCTCCTTTCAAAAAGGTCTTTCCATATAAAAGAAAAGCCCGCTCCGTACAGACAAAAGGACTGTTGTCTGCGGAAACGGGAAAAAACAGTATCGCCGGGAACGGGGAAAACAATGGGTGAAACACCCTGTCCGGCGGAGGAGAAACAGGTGTCCTCCGCCCAGCACAGCACAGCCGTCATCACAGCGGGACACCTCCTTCAAAACCTAAAAATTTTACAGGTACGCTAATTATTTTTTAGAACATTATAGGGGGAATACCGGCCAAAATGTCTAAAAATTAACATACTTTTGAATATTTACTTTGAAAACTATCTCACAGATCGGCGGAGAAGTCAAGGAGAAAAGTGAAAAAAAAGAGGATTTATGGAACTTACATAGAGGCGGCGCGGAAAGGGCCTGGACAATTCATACAGAATTATGGAGGATTTCGACTTGCGTTTTTCCCAGTGAAATGTTAGCTTAGTAGATGTAAAACGTAAAGGCGCACCTGTAACTGACGGAGCCGTGGACAACCACATGGGAGCAGGCGGGCCGGAAGCGATGTCGACCGTCTGGGCAGCCTGTCTCGTGTGGGGACGGGTCTGCCCTTTTATTTGTTTTCGGGAGGTATGGTATATGAAAAAGGTAGCGGTGATCATGGGCAGCGACAGCGACTGGCCCCAGGTCAAGGCCGCCTGTGAGCAGCTGAAGGCCTTTTCGATCCCCTTTGAAGCCCACATCATGAGCGCCCACCGCACGCCGGAGACGGCGGCGGCCTTTGCCAAGGGAGCCCGGGAGGCGGGCTTTGGTGTGATTATCGCGGCGGCGGGCATGGCGGCCCACCTGGCGGGGGCCATGGCGGCCAACACCACATTGCCGGTGATCGGCATTCCCATGAAGGGCGGGGCCCTGGACGGGCTGGACGCCCTGCTGGCCACGGTACAGATGCCCTCGGGGCTGCCGGTGGCCACGGTGGCTCTCAACGGCGCCAAGAACGCGGCGGTGCTGGCGGCCCAGATCCTGGCGGTAGAGGATAAGGCCCTGGCGGAGAAGTTGGACAAGGCCCGCGCCGACATGGCGGCTCAGATCGCCGAGAAGGAGCGTAAGCTCCAGGCGGAGCTGTAAGGCGGTCCGGGGAACGGAAACCTGCTGCAGAAGCTTCATATTAAAAATATAGTAAAAAAATGTAACATACCCAACGGATAAGAAAGGATGGACAAAAGTCATGGTCAAGAAAATGGAGCAGCTCTACGAGGGTAAGGCCAAGAAGGTATTTGCCACCGACGATCCCAACTACGTTATCGTCTCCTACAAGGACGACGCCACCGCCTTTGACGGCACCAAGCGGGGCACCATCATGGGCAAGGGCGCGGTAAACAACCGCATGAGCAACTTCCTCATGGGCAAGCTCTCCGAAGCTGGAGTGCCCACCCACTTTGTGGAGGAGCTCAGCGACCGGGAGACCGTGGTGAAGAAGGTGCGGATCGTGCCCCTGGAGGTCATTATCCGCAACGTGTCCGCCGGCTCCTTCGCCAAGCGCTACGGCGTGGAGGAGGGCATTGTGTTTGACGAGCCCACCTTCGAGTTCTCCTATAAGAACGACGATCTCCATGATCCTCTCCTCAACACCTCCCATGCTCTGGCCCTGAAGCTGGCCACCAAGGAGGAGATCGAGACCATCCGTTCCATGGCCCTGAAGATCAACGACATTCTCAAGGCCTTCTTTGCCGACTGCGGCGTGCGGCTCATCGACTTCAAGCTGGAGTTCGGCCGCCTTCCCGACGGTACCATCGTCCTGGCCGACGAGATCAGCCCCGACACCTGCCGCTTCTGGGACGCCAAGACCAACGAGAAGCTGGACAAGGACCGCTTCCGCCGGGACCTGGGCAACGTGGAGGAAGCCTATCAGGAAATGATGCGCCGGGTGTTCGGCAAGTAATCTGGCAAACAGACGGAGGATACGGCATTGGGCGGTTTTTTTGGAGCCATTTCACAGCGGGATTGCGTCCTTGACATCTTTTTCGGCGTGGACTACCACTCCCACCTGGGTACCCGGCGGGGAGGCATGGTGGTGTATGGAGGGGACGGCACCTTCCAGCGCCAGATCCACAACATAGAAAACACCCCCTTCCGCACCAAGTTTGAGCGGGACCTCAAGGAGTTCCACGGCCGCAGTGGTATCGGCTGCATCAGCGATACCGACCCTCAGCCCCTGCTGGTGCGTTCCCACCTGGGGCTGTATGCCATTACCACTGTGGGTATCATCAACAACGCTGAGGAGCTGGTGGAAAAGTATTTTGACGACCACGGCCATCAGTTTATGGCCATGAGCTCCGGCAAGATCAATTCCACAGAGCTGACGGCGGCGCTGATCAATCAGAAGGACTCCCTGGCGGAGGGCATCCGCTATGCCCAGGAGGTTATCAACGGCTCTGCCACCATCCTGGTGCTGACGCCGGAGTGCATTGTGGCGGCCCGGGACAAGCTGGGTCGGCTGCCGGTGCTCATCGGGAAGGACAAGGAGGGCTGCTGCGTATCCTTTGAGTCCTTTGCCTACCACAAGCTGGGCTATACCGACGCCTATGAGCTGGGACCCGGGGAGATCGTGGAGATCACCGCCGAGGGCTTCCGGACCCTGGTGCCGGCGGGGGAAAAGATGCGCATCTGCGCCTTCCTCTGGACCTACTACGGCTACCCCAACTCCAACTATGAGGGGGTCAACGTGGAGGTCATGCGCTACCGCAACGGAGAGATCATGGCCCGGGATGAGATCACCCGGGGTATGCTGCCCAAGGTAGACTATGTGGCGGGGGTGCCGGACAGCGGCCTGCCCCATGCCATCGGCTATGCCAACCGCAGCGGCAAGGCTTTTGCCCGGCCCTTTGTGAAATATACTCCCACCTGGCCCCGGTCCTTCATGCCCGACAGCCAGGAGGTCCGCAACCAGGTGGCCAAAATGAAGCAGATCCCTGTGCCGGAGCTCATTGAGGGGAAAAAGCTCCTCTTTGTGGATGACTCCATTGTCCGCGGCACCCAGCTGCGGGAGACGGTGGAGTTCCTGTACAGCTGCGGCGCGGAGGAAGTCCATATGCGCTCGGCCTGCCCGCCCATTATGTACGGCTGCAAGTACCTCAACTTCTCCCGCAGCAACTCCGACATGGAGCTGCTGGCCCGGCGGGTGGTCCAGGAGCTGGAGGGCGACGAGGGCCAGGAGCACCTGGACGAGTACGCCGACGGCACCACGGAGCGGGGCAAGTGCCTGCTCCACACCATCTGCGAGAAGTTTGGCTTTACTTCCCTGGGCTACCAGTCCCTGGACGGTATCCTGGAGGCTATCGGCATTGACCGTGACAAGATCTGTACCTACTGCTGGACAGGAAAGGAATAAGTTATGACGACCAACTCTTCTTCCCGCTCCGAAGCCTACGCCGCCGCCGGCGTGGATATTACCGCCGGCTACAAGGCGGTGGAGCTGATGAAATCCCATATCGCCCGGACCATGACTGCCGGGGTGGCCTCTGATATCGGCGGCTTCGGCGGCCTCTTCGCCCTGGATACCGCTGCCATGGAGCAGCCTGTTCTGGTCAGCGGCACCGACGGCGTGGGCACCAAGCTGCGCATTGCCCAGCTCATGGACAAGCACGACACCATCGGCATCGACTGTGTGGCCATGTGCGTCAACGACGTGATCTGTTGCGGCGCCAAGCCCCTCTTTTTCCTGGATTACATTGCCTGCGGCAAGAACTATCCCGAGAAAATCGCCGCCATTGTGGGCGGCGTGGCGGAGGGCTGCGTCCAGGCGGGCTGCGCCCTCATCGGCGGGGAGACCGCCGAGCATCCCGGCATGATGGCCGAGGACGACTACGACCTGGCGGGCTTCTCCGTAGGCGTGGTGGACCGGAAGAAGATCGTGGATCACAGCGCCATGGCGGTGGGAGATGTGATCATCGCCCTCCCCTCCTCCGGCGTCCACTCCAACGGCTTCTCCCTGGTGCGCCGGGTGTTCAATGTGGAGCACGCCGACCTGCGCTCCCCTGTGGAGGCCCTGGGAGGCAAGAGCCTGGGCGAGACCCTTCTCACCCCCACCAGGATCTATGTGAAATCCATTCTGGCCCTGCTGGCTGAGGTGTCCGTCCGGGGCATCTCCCACATTACCGGCGGCGGCTTCTACGAGAATATTCCCCGGAGCATCCCCGACGGCCTGTGCGCCAAGATTGACCGCTCCGCTGTCCGGGTGCTGCCCATCTTCGACCTTATCGCCAAAACCGGCCATATTGATGAGCGGGATATGTTCAACACCTTTAATATGGGCGTGGGCATGAGCGTGGTGGTGCCCAAGGCGGAGGCGGACAAGGCCCTGGCCATTCTCAAGGCCCAGGGTGAGGACGCCTATCTCCTGGGCGAGATCGTTGCCGGCGAGGAGAAGGTGGTCCTATGCTGACCGCCCGGATTGCCGTTCTGGTTTCCGGCGGCGGCACCAACCTCCAGGCCCTGATGGACGCCCGGGACCGGGGTGAGCTGCCCCATGGCTCCCTGGCCCTGGTCATTGCCGACAAGCCGGGGATCCGGGCCATTGAGCGTGCCCGGGAGGGGGACGTGGCCTGCGCGGTGATTCCCCGGAAAGAGCCGGGCTTTGAGGAAAAGGTCCTCGCTGCCCTTCGCAACTATAAAATCGACATGGTGGTGCTGGCGGGATTCCTGGGGATCCTCTCCAGGGAGTTCATCCAGGCCTTCCCCGGCCCCATCATCAACATCCACCCCTCCCTGATCCCCGCCTTCTGCGGGAAGGGGTTCTACGGCCTGAAGGTACACCAGGCCGCCCTGGACTATGGCGTCAAGGTCACCGGCGCTACGGTCCATTATGTCAACGAGGTGCCCGACGGAGGAAAGATCATCCTCCAGCGGGCGGTGGACATCCTCCCCGGCGACACGGCGGAGGTGCTGCAGCGCCGGGTGATGGAGCAGGCGGAGTGGAAGCTCCTGCCGGCGGCGGCAGAGCTGGTGGCGGCGGACGTTGTGGCGGCAGAGGCCGCCTCCGCTGCCAAGGAATGACGAATACGAGGAGGAAGTTGTCCCATGGATACCTACGCACTGCATGATCTGGGGGCGCTGCTGGGCGGCAACCCCTATCCCGGCCGGGGCATTGTGGTGGGCAAGAGCGGCGACGGCCGCTTTGCCGCCGTGGCTTATTTCATCATGGGCCGCAGTGAGAACAGCCGCAACCGGGTCTTTGCTGCCACCGAGGACGGCATCCGCACCCAGGCCTTTGACCCCGCCAAGCTCAAGGACCCCAGCCTGATTATCTACCACCCCGTCCGGCGGCTGGGAAATCAGCTCATCGTCACCAACGGCGACCAGACGGACACGGTCCGGGACGGCCTTCTCAATGGGGAGAGCTTCTCCCAGGCCCTCTCCCGCCGGTGCTTTGAGCCTGACGGCCCCAACTGGACCCCCCGCATCAGCGCCATGCTGACCTTTGCAGACGGGGATTTCACCTATGAGATGAGCATTCTCAAGAG
>JAGHHM010000171.1 GCA_017887695.1 Oscillospiraceae bacterium
ACAGGCCCTGCCTGGCGGCTTGAAGTTGTGCGCTCTCGCGAAGAAATGCGCCGGGAAGCCTATGGTTTCCTGCCTGATGGGTGATTCGACAGCGCTTGCCTCAGCAATTGTGCGGTGCTGCCTTAAACCATATTCTTGACAAATAAACAAATATAAATATAAATATATAATTATAGTTTATTATCTATATTAGTGCCTATCAACAGTGGATAACTGTCCACACGACACGCCCACAGGATCAAAGGAGAACCGTCATGTTTCGCAACATGGAATACGTTTATTCTGTCTACAAAGAGCGAAGTTTCAGTAAAGCAGCAGAGAAGCTGCACATCTCCCAGCCCTCCCTCAGCGCTACCATCAAAAAAATCGAAGAACAGGCCGGCGCCCCCATCTTTGAGCGCAAGACCCGCCCCGTCTCCCTGACTCCTTTCGGGGTGGCCTTTATTCAAGGGGTGGAACAGGTCTATGCCATTGAGGAAAACCTTCAAAATATGGTCTATGAGCTCCATACCCTGCAAAGCGGTTTTGTGTCCATCGGCGGCAGCAATCTCAGCGTCCCTTATGCGATCCCTCAGAAACTGGCCGCCTTCAAATTGCGTTATCCCAATGTACAGCTGCGGATCGTGGAAGACACCACGGTGCAGACCAAGGTGATGCTGGACAACGGCGATCTGGATCTGGTCATCACAAACCGCCCCCTTGACCCGGAAGAATACGAGCGCCTGCTGTGCTACCGGGAGCAGTTGGTACTGGCAGTGCCGGAGGCCTTCCCCATCAACGACAGCCATCTCTCCCAGAAGCTGAAGCCGGAGGAGTTGGGAGAAGGAATTACCCGGGTGCCGCCAGAGCGGTGCGTGTCTTTGACGGAGTTCAGCGACATTCCGTATGTGGTGCTTCAGGAAGGAAACTATCTGCGGCTATGTACCGACGTTATGTTTCAGGAATGCCGCCTTCAGCCCCAAGTCCTGCTGGAGGTACAAAAGTCGGCTGTGGCTTATAATTTTGCCCACTTTGGCCTGGGAGCCACCATTATCAGCAACATGCTGGTAGCCCACCGTCCTGTGGGAGACGGATTGGTTTACTATAAGATCCGCAGCAACCACGCCACCCGTGATGCCTATCTCTGCTACCGCAAGGGTCGATATGTGACCACCGCCATGAAAAAGATTATTGAGCTTTTGACAGAACCTGATGAAGCCGGCACCTTCTCCCGCTGACGCCGAAGATCAGGCACTCTGCATACCTTTCCACCAAAGTAAAAGAAGAGAGTGTGTCCTGAATCAGGACACACTCCCTTCTTTCGGAACTTCTCCTCCGCCCCGTCCAGGCGGTTCTATATATGGTAAATCATATGGTAAATCTTTGCCGGACAGGCGTGTCCCCGTACCGGCGGCAACGCAGGGGACTATTCTCCCTTGCAATACGTCAGCAGAGCCTGGCACCCTTCCATCACGTCGTCAAACGTAGCATCAAAATTCCCGGTATACCAGGGATCTGCGATATCCCCTCCCCTGCCTGAAAAATCCAGCAGCTTGCGGATCTTTCCCTCCGGGTCACCACCGGCGATCCGCCGCATGGCCCGGAGGTTGGATTCCTCCATACCGATGAGCAAATCAAATCTGCCATAGTCTGCCGCCGTCATCTGCCGGGCCCGGTGGCCGCCGCAGGGGATCCCTGCCTGCTGAAGGCGGCGGCGGGTACCATAGTGAACGCCATTGCCCTCCTCCTCGTTGGAGGTGCCAGCAGAATCAATGAAAAATTCCCGCTCCAGTCCCGCCTGCTTCACCAGATGCTTCATTACATACTCCGCCATAGTAGAACGGCAAATATTGCCCAGGCAAACAAACAAAATCTTCGTCATAGGTTTTCTTTCTCCCACGCCAGCAAATACGATTTCACTGCCAATCCGCCACCATAACCGGTCAACGCCCCTCCGCTGCCGATCACCCGATGGCAGGGGACAATAATCGGAACCGGGTTACGGTGGTTGGCCATTCCCACTGCCCGGCAGGCCCGCGGACGGCCAACACGACGGGCAATGTCCCCATAGGTCGCCGTAGCGCCGTAGGGAATCTCACAGAGGGCGGCCCACACCTCCTGCTGAAAATCTGTCCCTGTCAGACGGACAGGCACCGTAAATTCCCGGCGGCTCCCTTCAAAATATTCTGCCAATTCTGCCGCCGCCTGCTCCAGAACCCGGGTCCCCCCAGGCAGACCTTTTCTCATATCCCCAAACAGGATGGCCGTCAACGCACCATCCTCTGCCCGCAGGGTAAGGGGCCCCACAGGACTTTCTATCAGCCGTTCATAGTTTCCCATAGCCTTACAGTGCAACGATCTTCCAGGGATTGACATATCGTTCCCCAGGGAGGAGTGTAATAAGATCTCCCTGCTGAGTCAGTTCCTCCACCACGTCTTGGCGGGCAGGAAGGCTAACCCAGGGCTCCAGGCAGACAAAGGGGGCTTCCTTTCCCGGGGTATGCCAAATGCCCAGGTAATTCATCCGCGGAATCTCCAGGCGGACGCCCCGCTGTCCTCCAGGAGCAGACAAGGTAACTGTTTTATCCATATGCCGAAGGATCACCGCATCTTGGTCAAAAAGGTCGTGGCGCAATGGAAGTGTATCTCCATTTTCCAGAGGGAACCGGCTTTCCCTGCCGCTGATCATGTAGTTCTCTGACAGCTCCACTCGATCAGGAGAGCAAAGGTTGGCAAAGGTCAGAGCATAGTCGGTAAAGCACAGCCCTGGCTCCAGCGGGACACGGAAGCCAGGGTGACCTCCCAGGCCGAAGCAAATTGGCTCCCGATCACGATTGATCACCTCATAGGTAATCTCCACCACATTCCCGACCAACGCATAGCCAACAGAAAAGGCAAATGCCCAGGGATAGTTCTCCCGGGTTTCCGGGCTGTCAGTGAGAGTGAAAACAATACGGTCAGCGCCGTGGCTTCCCACTGAAAAGCAGGAACGGTTGGCAAAGCCATGGCGGCTCATGGGATAGCGCACGCCCCGGATGGTACAGCTGTCCTCCGTAGAGCGGCCCACATAGGGAAAGAGATTAGGAGCTCTATTACGCCAGAAGGCAGCGTCGCCGTTCCACAAATACTCCGTCCCGTCGGCGCCGGTGAGAGCCATCATCTGGGCTCCCAGATCATCAACCTCCAGAGTAAGGCAATCATTCTGAATTCTATATAGCATAGCCACATCTTCCTTTCAAGAGTGAGCAGGCCGCCGGCATTTTCCATCTGCCCGCAGCCATCTTGGAAAGCACACATATCTCTGTTTCTCAGCATACTAAATATTTCCGGGAAATGCAAGTAGCCACGAGAAACCAACCAGGGTCCCTGGGATAATAAAAAGCACCCTGGAGCCGTACGCTCCAGGGTGCTTTGAACGGATGGTGAAAACTTACTTCAGCTCGACCTTGGCGCCAGCTTCCTCCAGCTTGGCCTTCAGAGCCTCGGCGTCCTCCTTGGAAGCGCCCTCCTTCAGAGCCTTGGGAGCGCCCTCGACAGCAGCCTTGGCCTCAGCCAGGCCCAGGCCGGTGATCTCGCGGACAACCTTGATGACCTTGATCTTGGCAGCGGCATCAAAGCCGGTCAGGACCACGTCAAACTCGGTCTTCTCCTCAGCAGCGGGAGCAGCAGCGCCAGCAGCGGGAGCAGCCATAGCGGCGGCGGAAACACCAAACTCCTCCTCCAGAGCGTGAACCAGCTCGCTCAGCTCCAGGACGGTCAGAGCCTTGATTTCTTCGATCATAGCAGTAACTTTCTCACTAGCCATTGTTAGGTACCTCCTAATAATTTTTCAGTAAAAAATAGTTGTGGATACGGTGCCGATTACTCGGCGGCGGGAGCTTCCTCGGCGGGAGCACCCTGCTTCTCGGCGATCTGCTTGAGGACGCAGGCCAGGCCGGAAATGGGAGCCAGCATGGTACCCAGGACCTGGGCGCGCAGGACAGGGATCGGGGGAATCGCCGCCAGAGCCATAACCTCATCAAGAGGCATGACCTTGCCGTCCATGAAACCACCCTTGATGGTGAAGCGGTCACCCAGCTTCTTGGCGAAATCATTGACGATACGGGCGGGAGCCACGGGATCATCCTGGCAGATGGCCAGAGACGTGGTGCCGTTGAGCAGGTCATCCAGCTCGTTCATGCCGACGTTGTTGACGGCGAAGCGCAGCAGGGTGTTCTTCACAACGGCGTACTCGACGTTGTTCTTGCGCAGCTCAGCACGCAGAGCGGTATCCTCGGACACAGTGATGCCCTTGTAATCCACCAGCACGCCAGCGGCAGCGCCCTGCAGCTTTTCTGTCAGGGAAGCAACGATGGCCTGCTTCTCGCTCAGAACTTTTGCGTTAGGCATTCTTGTTTTCACCTCCATTAGATTCGCGGGGAACTTGGTGCGTTCAAGAAAAGGAAACAGTCCTTGTGCCCGCAAAGACACAAGGACTGAAAGCAAATCATATCGATCGGCTATCCTCGGCAGGACTTACGGGCATAGCCCACCTGCTGTCTTTGGAACGCATCAAATATTATATTCAAGTATCTGACTTTTGTCAATACTTAAATATCGGATAATTGGGGATTTTTTCCCCTTTTACCGTCAGCTCTTACAGGAGCTTGGCAGTGCTCAGCTTGATGCCAGGGCCCATGGTGGAGGCGGTGACGCAGCTGCGGATATACTGGCCCTTGGCGGCAGCGGGCTTAGCCTTGACAATAGCGCCCATGAGAGCGTTGAAGTTGTCGTTGAGCTTCTCAGCGCCGAAGGAAACCTTGCCGATGGGGCAGTGGATGATGTTGGTCTTGTCCAGGCGGTACTCAACCTTACCGGCCTTTACTTCCTGCACGGCCTTGGCCACATCAGGAGTAACGGTACCGGCCTTGGGGGAGGGCATCAGGCCCTTGGGGCCCAGCAGCTTACCCAGACGGCCCACAACACCCATCATGTCAGTGCTTGCCACGACCACGTCGAAGTCGAACCAGTTTTCCTTCTGGATCTTCTCCAC
Organism: Oscillospiraceae bacterium; assembly: GCA_017887695.1. GTDB lineage: Bacteria > Bacillota > Clostridia > Oscillospirales > Oscillospiraceae > Pelethomonas. Next base: position 5,012 of record JAGHHM010000171.1, read on the forward strand.
CA
>JAGHHM010000172.1 GCA_017887695.1 Oscillospiraceae bacterium
AAAGTGGCCAGCTTTGTTAATCTTGAGGGGAAGATCCGGGTAAGTTAATTTACACCTGATTTTACACCAGTTGAGGAAGTGACGATGGAATATTATGAAACAATATAAGAACATTATGGCCCAGCTTACGGGCAATGCTGAAGATATGGGAACTTGCGGGGGGATACAGAGCACCGGTTTTCTGTTCCCCACCATGAAGCCTCTGGACTAAGAGGCTGGATCTATGGCGGAACGGATCACCAGCCGTACCAATCCTCTCATGACCCATATCCGGAAGCTGACCAGCTCCCGCTCCTACCGGGAAAAGACCGGGGAGTACCTGGGAGACGGAGTGAAGCTTCTGGATGAGGCCCTGACCTGGAAGGCGGCGGTGACCACCGTGGTTTACACCGCCTCTGTGGCCCTGCCGGCGCTGCCGGAGGGCGTCCGGGCGGTGGAGGTACCGGAGGATGTGATGAAGTCCATCAGCCCTATGGAGGCCCCTCAGGGGGCGCTGTTCCTGGCACGTTTGCCGGCGGCAGGATTGCCGGAAATTTTATCGGGACAGCGGTACCTGGTGCTGGAAGGGGTCCAGGACCCCGGTAATGTGGGCACCATCCTGCGTACTGCCGACGCCTTTGGTGCAGATGGACTTATTTTGCTGGAGGGGTGTGCGGATCTGTACAACCCCAAAACCGTCCGGGCTTCCATGGGGGCGGTGTTCCGCTGCCCGGCCTGGAGCGGGACGCTCTCCGCTTTGCTGCCCCTGCTGCGGCAGGCGGAGCTGCCCCTGCTGGGAGCGGCTCTCCGCTGGGATACCATCGACGCCCGGCAGGCAGACCTTACCAGGGGAGCGATCCTCATCGGCAGCGAGGGCCGGGGCCTCAGTGAGGCGGCGCTGGTTGCCTGTGACAGTACTATTCGCATCCCTATGCAGGAACGCTGCGAATCCTTGAACGCCGCCATTGCGGCATCTACCCTCCTGTGGGAGGGATACAGACAGTGGGCGCCCGGCAGGTAATGCCGGGCGGCCTGTGCCTACGGGGAAGGAGAGAGCGGAAATGGCGTCTTTGAAGTACTGGCTGTGGCTTTCTCAACTGGAGAGAGTGAGCCCTCAGCAGCGGCTGTCGCTGCTGGAGCATTTTGGTCAGCCGGATAAAATCTACTTTGGTGACAGTGGAGAGTACGCTCTGGTGGAGGGTATGACTCGGCAGGCGTTGTCGGCTCTGGAGAACAAATCCACCGACCGGGCAGACGCCATCCTGGGAGACTGCCAGCGGCTGGGTCTGCGGATCATCACCATCCATGACGCCGAATACCCCGACCGCCTGCGGAATATCTACGATCCGCCGTTGCTGCTGTATGTTCAGGGCCGGATGCCGGCCTTTGACGACGAAGTGGCCATCGCTATGGTGGGGTCCCGGAAGGTGTCGCCCTATGCACAGATCATGGGGGAGAAGCTGGCCTTTCAGATGGCAGGCCTGGGAGCACTGATTGTTTCCGGCCTGGCTGCCGGCGGCGATGCCGCCGCCCACCGGGGCGCCCTTCGTGCCGGCGGTTTTACCGCCGCGGTGATCGCCGGCGGCCATGATGTGATCTACCCCCGGGAAAACCGGTGGCTCTACGAGGATATCGGCGTGCGGGGTGTGATCCTCTCGGAATACCCGCCGGGCACGCCCCATGACCGTACCCACTTCCCGGTGCGCAACCGGATCATCAGCGGACTGTGCTTGGGTACTGTGGTGATCGAGGCGCCGGAGCGCAGCGGTACGCTGATCACCGTTAATCACGCTCTGGAGCAGGGGCGGGATATTTTCGCTGTGCCGGGCCAGGCTGATGACTGGCACTGCACCGGCAGCAATCGTCTGCTGCGGGACGGTGCGGGAGTCGTCACCGATGGGTGGGATGTCCTCAGCTGTTACGCGGCTCGGTTTCCCCATAAGATCCGTCCTTTCCGGGCGGAGGAGCCCCGGCATTTCGGCCCCTCTGAGGAGACCGCAGGCAACGCAGCAGTAAGAGAAAAACCCGCAAAGCAGCCCGTACCCCAGGAAGAGCAGCGTCCCGTTCTGAATCTCTCAGGAGACCATGGCCTTACAGATGACCAGATCCGTATTGTCCAGACACTGGGGGAGCGTACCATGCAGGTGGACGATATTATTGCGGAAACAGAGCTTCCCACCCGACGGGTCCTGTCGGCGCTGACCATGCTGGAACTGGACGGCGTTGTGGAACAGAGCAGCGGCAAGCGCTTTGCCCTGGCGGTAACGCTGGCGGGACAGCAGTGATCTTCATACCTTCCGGCAGGCTTTTGCCTTGCCGGGCCGGTCTGGCGCAATAACCTGCCGGCAACAAAACAAACGGCACGGCGCAGCCGTGCCCAGGAGGAAACCATGGCAAAAACAAACCTCGTGATCGTAGAGTCCCCGGCCAAAGCCAAGACCATTGGCAAGTATCTGGGGCCGGACTACCAGGTGAAGGCCTGCATGGGCCACCTGCGGGATCTGCCCAAGAGCACGCTGGGTGTGGATCTCGAACACGACTTTGAACCCAATTACCGCCCCATCAAGGGGAAAGAGGACATTATCAACGACCTGAAGAAATCTGCCAAAAGCAGTGAGTATGTATATCTGGCCACCGACCCGGACCGTGAGGGAGAGGCCATCAGCTGGCACCTGCGGGAGCTGCTGGGCCTTTCCGGCGACAAGGCCCGCCGGGTGACCTTTAATGAAATTACCAAGCGGGTGGTGAAGGATTCCATCGCTGCCTACCGGGACATTGATCAGAACCTGGTGGATGCCCAGCAGGCCCGGCGGATTCTGGACCGGATTGTAGGCTATCAGCTTTCGCCGCTGCTGTGGAAGAAGATCCGCCGGGGCCTTTCCGCCGGACGTGTCCAGTCGGTGGCAACCCGGATGGTCTGTGACCGGGAGAAGGAGATTGCTGACTTCAAGCCCCAGGAGTACTGGTCCCTGGATGCCAAGCTGGGGGTGGACAAGGGTGAAAAGGGCCGCTTCCTGGCCCGGTACCACGGGGAAAACGGCAAAAAGCGGGAGCTGAACTCCGCCGATGAGGTAGCCGAAGTAATGGCTCAGGTGGAGAACGCCGCCTTTATGGTGAAATCTGTGAAGCGGCAGGATAAGCAGCGCTCCCCCTCCCCGCCTTTTACCACCTCCACTTTGCAGCAGGAGGCCAGCCGGAAGCTGAGCATGACCCCCCGGCGGACCATGGCCATTGCCCAGCAGCTCTATGAGGGCGTGGATATTTCCGGCGAAGGTGCGGTGGGCCTTATTACCTATATGCGTACCGACTCCCTGCGTCTGAGCGACGAGGCTCTGGCGGCGGCCAAGACCTTCATTCTGGGCCGCTACGGCGAGGCCTATTACCCCGGTTCCGCCCGGGTGTTTCGCACCAAGGCCGGCGCTCAGGACGCCCACGAAGCCATCCGGCCCAGCGATGTGACGCTGACCCCGGAGCAGATCAAGGGGGATCTTACCGCGGAGCAGTATCGGTTGTACCGGCTGATCTGGAGCCGCTTTGTGGCCTGCCAGATGGCCAATGCCGTTTATGACAGTGTCTCCGTAGAGGTGGAGGCCGCCGGACACAGTTTCCGCGCCTCCAGCAGCAGCCTGAAGTTTTCGGGCTATACCGCTGTTTATGAGGAAGGCAAGGACGAGGAAAAGGAGGAGGCCAAGGAGGCCCGTCTCCCGGAGCTGAAGGAGGGTCAGGCCCTTGTCTGCCATGGCTTTGAAAAGGAGCAGCACTTTACCCAGCCCCCTGCCCGCTATACTGACGCCTCCCTGATCCGTGCTATGGAGGAAAACGGCATTGGCCGTCCTTCCACCTACGCTCCCACCGTCAGCACCATTCTGGACCGGGAGTATGTGGTCAAGGAGGGGAAATACCTCAAGACGACACCTTTGGGCGAGGTGGTCAATGGCCTGATGTGCGACAAGTTTGCCGACATTGTCAACACCCGTTTCACCGCTGAGATGGAGCAGGAGCTGGACAATGTGGAGGACGGCACCAAGAATTGGAGGGCCCTGCTCCACGAGTTCTATGAGCCCTTCAAGGCCAACCTGGAAAAGGCGGAGCACGACCTGGAGGGCGTGCGGCTGAAGGTGCCTGCCGAGGAGAGCGACGAGGTCTGCGATGTGTGCGGCCGGAAGATGGTTATTAAGAGCGGCCGGTTCGGTCGGTTCCTGGCCTGCCCGGGATACCCGGAGTGCACCTTTACCAAGCCGCTGGTGGTTGCCATGCCGGGCCGCTGCCCCAAGTGCGGCGGACGGATCCTGAAAAAGACCTCCCGCAACGGCTACGCCTACTACGGCTGTGAGCATAACAGCGACAAGGATGAGGCCACCCGCTGCGATTTTATGACCTGGGATATCCCTGTGGCCGATGATTGCCCGGTGTGCGGCCATACCATGTTTAAAAAGTCCGGCAAGGGCTTTAAGAAGCCCTACTGCATCAATGAGCAGTGCTCTAATTTTACCCCCGAGGAGAAGCGGGGCGGCTACCGTAAGAAACCGGCCGCCGGGGAAGGGGATAAGGCGGGGGAAGCAGCGGAGGCTGCCGCTGAGACAGCGGAAGAAGCCGCTTCTGCCAAAAAGACTGCCGCCAAGAAACCGGCCGCCGGGAAGAAGGCAGCCAAAGACCCTGCTGAGAAGAAAACCACCGCAAAGAAAACCACGGCGAAGAAGCCTGCTGCCAAGAAAACTGCCGCCAAGGCGGACAGTGCCAAGGCGTAAGCGGGTTATAAGGAGAAAACCATGAAGGTAACAGTCATAGGGGCAGGCCTTGCGGGCAGCGAGGCCGCATGGCAGCTGGCTCAGCGGGGGATCCCCGTGACATTGCGGGAAATGAAGCCCCAGAAAATGACGCCCGCCCATACCAGTCCGGATTTTGCGGAGCTGGTATGCTCCAACTCTCTGCGCAGCGACCAGCTGGAAAACGCGGTGGGCCTTCTCAAGGAGGAGCTGCGGCGGCTGGGGAGCCTGATCCTCCGGGCGGCGGATGAGACCCGTGTGGAGGCCGGCGGGGCCCTGGCAGTGGACCGCCACGGCTTTGCCCACTACGTGACAGAGGCCATTCGCTCCCACCCCCTTATTACAGTGGAGGAGGGAGAGGTGACGGAGCTGCCGGAGGGTGAGGTCATCGTGGCCACTGGGCCTCTCACCAGTGATGCTTTTGCCCAGCGCCTGTTTGCGCTTTTCGGAGAGGGAACGGATCTGCACTTTTTCGATGCCGCCGCGCCTTTGGTCACCTTTGAGAGTGTGGATATGACCTCGGCCTGGTTTGCCTCCCGGTACGACAAGGGAACGGCGGACTATGTCAACTGCCCCATGGACGAGGCGGAATATCGTGCCTTCTGGCAGGAGCTGTGTGCCGCCCAGGAGGCGGAGGTCCACGGCTTTGAGGACAGCGGCGTGTTCGAGGGCTGTATGCCCGTGGAGGTCATGGCCCGCCGTGGGGAGGATACCCTGCGCTATGGGCCGCTGAAGCCCCGGGGGCTGAAGGACCCCAAAACCGGGAAGGAGCCCTATGCTGTGGTGCAGCTGCGCCGGGATAATTCCGAGGGCTCCATCTACAACATTGTGGGCTTCCAGACCCATTTGAAGTTTGGGGAGCAGAAGCGGGTGTTCTCCATGATCCCCGCCCTGCGGGATGCGGAGTATGTTCGCTACGGTGTGATGCACCGCAACACCTATCTGGACTCGCCCCGGCTTCTCAACCGCTTTTACCAGCTGCGCAGCCAGCCACGGCTCACCTTTGCCGGCCAGATGACCGGCGTGGAGGGCTATGTGGAGTCCACCGCCTCTGGCTTCCTGGCGGCGGTGGAGCTCTCACGGCGGCTGCGGGGCATGGAACCGGTGAACTTCCCCAGGGAGACGGCCATCGGAGCGCTGGGCCTGTATGTCTCTGATGAGAGCATCGGGGAATTCCAGCCAATGAACATCAATTTTGGCATTATCTCGCCCCTGGGCTACCGGGTCAAGGGCGGTAAGCGCAATAAAAATACAGAGTTGAGCCGGAGGAGCCTGGAGATTATCGATCATCTCCGGGAGGAGGTCCTGCGATAAGGGAAACAGGGCGGATTGCTTGGCCGCCCCGGGATAAAGGAGAGATTCATGAAAATCATCGTAGACGCCATGGGAGGGGATAACGCCCCTCTGGAGATTGTGCGGGGAGCGCTGAATGCTGCCCGGGCCCGGAGAGATTGGGAGATTCTCCTGGTAGGCCGGGAGGCGGACGTCCGGCTGGCGGTGAGCCAGTGCGGCGGCGCGCCGGGCAATGTACATCTGGTCAACGCCACTGAGGTTATTGACATGCATGATGATCCTGCCACGGCCTTTAAGACCAAGAAGGATTCCTCCATTACGGTGGGCCTTACCATGCTGAAGAACGGGGAAGGGGACGCCTTTGTTTCCGCCGGCAGCACGGGGGCCCTTCTGTCCGCCGGGACGCTGCTGGTCAAGCGGGTGCGGGGCATCCGTCGGGCGGCTATGGCCCCGGTGATCCCCACGGCCACGGGCAAGGCTGTACTGATCGACTGTGGAGCCAATGCGGAGTGCTCCGTGGAGTATTTGATGCAGTTTGCCTATCTGGGCAGCTTTTATGCGTCCCGGGTGCTGGGCCTTGAGAAGCCCCGTGTGGGCCTTTTGAATATCGGCGCTGAAGATACCAAGGGGGATCAGCTGCGGCGGGATACCTACGCTGCCCTTAAAAAGGCGGGGGACGAGGGATCTCTCAACTTTATTGGCAATATCGAGGCCAAGGAAGCGATCAAGGGCGGCTGCGATGTGATCGTGGCGGACGGCTTTTCCGGCAATGTGATGCTCAAGACCATTGAGGGCGTAGGTTCTTTCCTGGGCCGGGAGCTGAAGGGCATGTTCCTCAAGAGCCTTAAGACCAAGGTGGCGGCTCTTCTGGTAAAGGACGGCCTTGGTGCCTTCAAGGATCGGCTGAACCCGGACACCATCGGCGGCACGCCTTTCCTGGGCCTGACCAAGCCGGTGATCAAAGCTCATGGCTCCAGCGGCGCTCTGGCGATTGAGAACGCGGTGGCCCAGGCGGCAGCGGCGGCAGAAGGAAATATCAGTGCGGACATCGAGGCCCATATCGATCTCATGAAGATTGACCGCTGAGGGAAAATCCCGCCGGGCAGGGGAAATCCTGCCAAGGCTATTGACAGTGGGGGCGAAAAGTTTTATCATGCCAATGAACCCCCAATGATTCCCTTGGGAAAGGAGGCAGAGTACGTGCAGGATATTTTCGAACATATGCAGAAGATCATCGCTGAACAGTTTGCGGTGGATCCCGATGAGATCACCATGGACACATCCTTTGAGGAGGATCTGGGCGCCGACTCCGTGGATCTGGTGGAGCTGGTGATGAGCATGGAGGAAGAATTTGAGATCGGCGAAGTCCGTGAGGAAGAGCTGGCCACCTTGTCTACTGTGGGCGATTGTGTCAATTTCCTGACAAAAAAGCTGGAAAAGTAAAAATTGAGAGAGAGCCTCGTCGGACGGGCGTGCAGCGCCCCACGGGCGGGGCTTTCTTTTTGGGAAAGGAGGTGCAGATATGGAAACGCTGGAAAAGAAGCTGGGGTATAGCTTTTCTAACCGGGAGCTGCTCAGCGAGGCATTGAACCACAGTTCCTATGCCAATGAGCACCGTGGCGCGGGGATCAGCAGCAATGAGCGGCTGGAGTTTTTAGGAGACAGCGTGCTGGGCTTTGTGACGGCGGAGTTTTTGTTCAAGAACTATCCCCGGCTGCCGGAAGGGGATCTTACCCGGATGCGGGCAGCTTTGGTGTGTGAGCAGAGTCTGTATGAGGTTGCCAAGATGCTGGAGCTTGGACAGTATCTCAAGCTGGGCAAGGGAGAGGAAGCCGGTGGCGGCAGAGAGAGACAGTCTATTCTGGCCGATGCAGTGGAGGCGGTATTTGCTGCTGTGTATCTGGACGGCGGCATGGAGCAGATCCGTGGGCTGATTCACCGGGTGCTTCTCAGTCGTGCTCCCGCTGCTGAGGAACGGAAGGATTACAAAACTACGCTGCAGGAGATCGTACAGCGGAAGATCGGCCAGCAATTGACCTACCACATGGTGGAGGAGAGCGGCCCGGATCACAACAAGACGTTTGTCTTTGAGGTACGGCTCAACGGCGAACCTATTGGCCGCGGAGACGGCCACAGCAAAAAAGAGGCGGAACAGGCTGCAGCCCGGGATGCTCTGGAGCGGCAGGAACAATAGCCTTTAAGCGGAAAACAGATCCTGTGCACTGTCATTCTGAACGAAGCAGAGGGAGAAAAGGACTCCGCTCCGTTCAGAGTGACAGTTTTCTTTTGCTGTGGGCCAGGGCGGCAAAAAACTGTGGAAAACTACGGGGCTTTATGCTATTATATATCTTGAAATTTTATGAGGAGGCGACACTGTGTCCCTGTTTAACGCGCTGATTTTAGGCATCATCCAAGGTGTGGCGGAATTTTTGCCCATCTCCAGCTCCGGCCATCTGTCCATTGCCCAGAACCTGTTGGGCCTTGGAGTGGAGGGCACCGACGATGTGTTTTTTGACGTATTGCTTCATCTGGGCACCCTGGCGGCGGTATTTGTTGCCTACTGGTCGGACATCAAGGATATGGTGCTGGAGTTTTTCCGTACCATCGGCGATATCCGGCGGGGCAGTATGCCCAAGGACATTCCTCCGGCCCGCCGGCTGATCCTGCTGATTATTGTCGGCACACTTCCGCTGTTCCTGGTGCTCCCCATTCAGGACGTGGTGGAGGGCCTGTACAGCAACACCTACTTTGTGGGGGCGGCTTTGCTGGTTACCGGTGCCCTGCTGTTTGCCTGTGATCGGATCCGCAAGGGCCGGAAGAATGAAAAATCCACCACCATCGGCGACGTACTGATTATCGGCGTAGGTCAGGCCATTGCTACCTGCCCGGGCATTTCCCGCTCCGGTATGACCATTTCCACCGGCTGCTTCTGCGGCCTGGAGCGGCGGTTTGCAGTGCGCTTTGCCTTCCTGCTGTCCATTCCCGCAGTGCTGGGCGCCAACGTCCTTCATATTACCGATGTGGTGAGTACAGGAATTGATACCTCGCTGATTCCGGCTTATATCCTCGGCGTGGCGGCTGCGGCTGTTTCCGGTTATCTCTCCATCCGGCTGGTTCGGATGGTAGCGGATAAGGGCAAGTTTGGGGCATTTTGCTACTACTGCTGGGCTGCGGGCATCCTGACCCTGGTGTTGACAGCGATTCAATAATACACATACGGCGTCTGCGCGCGTCCTGTATTGGCCCTGGGCCGGACAGGACGCGCCGGTTTAGGGAAGAGGAGGATTCATGGCGACGACACAAAAGAAAACCACATCCGGCAGCCGGGGGAGTACATCTCGGAGCGGTGGTACAGGGGCGAGCAGTCGTTCTGGCAGCCGCAGCGGTTCCAGAAGTACCGGCGGCGGTTCCAGGAGCACCGGCAGCCGTTCCAGCGGCTCCCGCAGCCGCAGCACCAGGAATACGAAGCGGCCTGTCCGCCGGGAAGTGACTGGCGTTGTGTTCCTGGTGGCGGCGCTGTGTATTTTGATCAGCTATTTTACGAAGGACGGCTGGCTGATCTCCCTGCTGCCCACCTTTTTTAAGGGTATGCTGGGATTCGGCTATTATCTGCTGGCACCGGCCTTGGCAGTAGGCGCCTGGATCCTGCTGAACCATAAGGGACATCCTGTGGTCCTGCGTACCGCCTGTGCCTTGCTGGTACCTTACCTATTCGGCGGGCTGTGCCATATGCTGTTTTGCCGGCAGGATTTTTCCTCGCCGGACGGCCTGCTGGGAAGGCTGTGGAAGACGGGCGGAGAACTGCTCTCCGGCGGTGTCCTTTCCGGAGCCACTGCCCATGGATTTATGACAGTGCTGGGAAAGCCAGCCTCTGTGATTATTTTCTGCGTGTTGATTTTTGTGCTGGTTATGGTAACTTTCCAGATCAGTCTTTCCACGCTGGTTCAGCTTTGGAAGGAACGGGACCGACTGGATTACCGTGTAGAGGACTATGAGGACGAGGAGGAAGAGGACGAAGGATTCTTCCAGCCGGTGGAAGCACCCAGGGCCAGACCCCAGCGGCAGAAAACCGCAGCAGTTTCCTCTCGCCCGGAGATTGACATTCCTCTGGATGAGGAGCCTGAGAAGCCCAAGGGCGGCCTTATGTCCGGCTTTTTCAAGCCCCGGTCCAAGGGGCAGATGACGCCGGCGGACTTGCTGTCCGGCGGTGCCCAGGAAAGCCAGGAAGGCCAGGTGGTGCAGGCCGTGCAGGAGGAAGCCCCGACAGCGCCGGAGCCCACCCCCATACCGGCGCCGGAGCCCATTCCCGCCCCGGTCCAGGGTGACCCCTTCCAGCCGGAGGAGTCGGCGCCTCCGGTGGAGGAGAAGAAACGGAAGAAAACGGTGGATGTGGAGTCCGCCGCGGCCCAGGTGACTGCGGAGATCGAAAGCGGTATGGCGGCAGGGGAAGAGGCCTATACCTTCCCGCCGGTGACTCTGTTGGATCACAACAGCCAAGATAACTACATTGAGGCAGGAGCGGAGCTGCGCACCAACGCCCAGCGTCTGGCAGATACGCTCCGGAGCTTCGGGGTGGACGCCACTGCCGGTGATGTGGTCCGGGGCCCGGCCATTACCCGCTATGAGTTTGTGCTGGATCAGGGGGTAAAGCTCTCCAAGATTACCAATCTGGCCGACGACATTGCCCTGGCCCTGGGGGCCAGTGGTGTGCGTATCGCACCTATTCCTGAAAAAATCTCGGTGGTGGGTATCGAGGTGCCCAATAAGACCGTATCCCCGGTGCTGATCCGGGATGTGATTGAATCCCGGTCCTTTGTTCAGCACAAGTCCCCGGTGGCCTTTGCCGTGGGGCGGGATATCGGCAACCGGGATGTGGTGGGAGATATTGCCAAGCTGCCCCATGTGCTCATTGCCGGTACCACCGGCTCTGGTAAATCGGTCTGTACCAACTCTCTTATCATCAGCCTGCTGTATAAATCCAGCCCGGAGGATGTCAGATTCATCATGGTGGACCCCAAGATGGTGGAGCTGGCCCCCTACAATGGTATCCCCCATCTGCTGATCCCGGTGGTTACGGATCCCAAGAAGGCTGCCGGTGCCCTCCAGTGGGCGGTGTATGAGATGATGAAGCGGTATAAGACCTTCTCTGAGCTGGGTGTCAAAAAGCTGGAGGAGTATAACGCTGTTGCCCAGAAGCGGGAGGACCTGCCCCACATGGCATCTGTGGTGGTGGTTATTGATGAGCTGGCGGATCTGATGCTGGTGGCTGCCAAAGAAGTGGAAGAATCCATCTGCCGGGTGGCCCAGATGGGCCGCGCCGCCGGGATGCACCTGGTCATCGCCACACAGCGCCCCTCGGCGGACGTGATCACCGGCCTGATGAAGGCCAACATCCCCAGCCGGATTGCCTTTGCGGTAGCCTCCAGTTTGGAGTCCCGGATTATTCTGGACACCACCGGCGCTGAGAAGCTGGTGGGTCGGGGCGATATGCTGTATGCGCCGCTGGGGGCAGGAAAGCCTCAGCGGGTACAGGGCTGCTTTATTACCCCGGAGGAGATCGAGCGGGTGGTAGCTTATGTGAAGTCCACCGGCGAAGCCCAGTATTCAGATGAAGTCATGCGAAAGATCGAGGAGTCCCTCCAGGAGAAGGAAAAGAAGGGCGGCTCCTCCGGCGGCGGGGCTGCCGAGGTAAGCGAGGGCGGCGACGAGGACGAACTGCTGCCCGCCGCCGTGGAGGTGGTGCTGGAGACCGGCCAGGCGTCGGTGTCCATGCTCCAGCGGCGGTTGAAGCTGGGGTATTCCCGGGCTGCCCGTCTGGTGGACCAGATGGAGGAGCGGGGAATTGTGGGCCCCTTCGAGGGCTCAAAGCCCCGGCAGCTGCTCATTACCCGGGAAAAGTGGCAGGAGCTGCAGATGGCCAAAGGCGGCGGCAGCGACTTCACCCCGGACGAGCTGGCGGGTATGAAGCACGCCAGCTGGGATGACGGCGAGCATGTCATCCCCTGGGAGGATCAGTAGGCCGTTTTTTATTCTTTTTCTTGAAAGAAAAAGAACCAAAAAGAACTTTTGGCGCAAAGCCATGCTTTGCGCTGGATGAAAACAGGGAAGGGACAGAAGGAAAGGAGGCACAGCCGTGCGGCATAAGGATACCGTCTCCCTGCGGGAGATGATGAAGGGCTATACGGCCCTGGACACGGAGGATACGCTTTCGGATCAGCAGGAGCAGGTGGCTATGCCGCCTATGGCGGTGGTTCGGGGCGGGAAAACGCTGCCGCTGCCGGAGTGGGAGGTGTCCCACTTCTCCACCCTGCTGGAGGGCCGCCGCTCCCAGCGGGCCTATGACGGCAGCCCTCTGACACTGGAGGAGCTGGCGTTCCTCCTCTGGGCTGCCCAGGGGGTGAGGGCCTTTCGGAAGGATACGGCCACCCTCCGCACCGCACCCTCCGCCGGAGCCCGGCATCCGCTGGAGCTGTATGCCTTTGTCAATGGGGTGGAGGACCTGGAGCCGGGGCTGTATCACTATTTGGCGCTGGAGAACCGGTTGGAGCTGATCAATCAGACGCCGGAGCAGGGAAAGCGGCTGGCAGACGCCCTGGCAGGCCAGGTATTTGCCGGCAATGCGCCGGTGTGCCTGGTGTGGACGGCGGTGCCCTATCGCTCCGAATGGCGGTATGACAATAAGGCCCAGAAATATACGCTGCTGGATGCGGGTCATTCCTGCCAGAATGTGTATCTGGCCTGTGAGAGCTTGGGACTGGGCTGCTGCGCTATCGCGGCTTATGAACAGGAGAAACTGGATGCCCTGCTGGGCCTTCCCTCTGGCCCCTCGGAGGACAAGACGGCGGAGTTTGCCATCTACGCCTGCTGTGTAGGCCGTCCAAAGTAAGAAGCTGATATTATGGTAAGAAGAAACCGCCCCGCTGGAGATACCAGCTGGGGCGGCTTTTTTACGCAGTAATCGTGTGTTGAGCGGGAGACCGCTCCCGCTGGGAGCGCTCCTGGAGCTTGCGGCAGGTTTTGCGGTAGCGCTCGGCGATGGGGCCGGCGTCCTTGTAGATGGCGGCCTTGCCGAACCACTGCTTGCCCTCTTTTTGGGCGGTTATGGCCATGTAGAGGCGGCGGTGTTCCTTGCAGCGGCAGCGAAGGACCTGCTCGGTAGGGGTAGTGCGGACCCAGCGTCCGGCGGCCAGAGGCTCCCCGCACAGGGGACACACCGGCTGGGCAATTTCCCGCCGGTTTTTGCAGGCCCAACGAGTATCATAGGTGCCCAGATCCATTTCCCAAAGAGGGGGCAGGCCTTTCTGCTTGGGAGGCTTGTGGAAGAAGGTCAGATCCTCGAACCGATCCAGCATGGTTTGGTAAACCAGGACGGTATAATAGGTGTCGTTCCAGGCGCTGTGGAAGTCCAGGTCAGTGTCCAGGTGCAGCTCCGTAACGGCCTTTTCCAGGGAGGGTTGGCAGCCCAGATCCCCGCCAAAGAGCTTCTGGTACATGTACTGGAGGTCGTAGTACTCGCACTTCCAGTCGGCGTCGAAGGAGATGCGGTGGAACTCGAAGTTTTTCAGCAGCACCTCCACATCGTTGTTGCCCCACTCAATAAAAATGGGATTGTCGCCGCACCAGCGCAGGAAGGCAGGACCCAAATCCAGAAAGGTGGGAGCCTCCGCCAGAAGCTGCTGAAGTTCTTCCTTGCTGTACGGCAGCAGACGGTAGGTGCGGTTGTCAATTTTCCGGCTGACCTTGGGGTGGACATAGCTGTGAAAGGAGTCCACCATGGCTCCGCTGGCGCGGTCCACCTTCATGGCAGCCACCTCGATCAGCTCGTGAAAAGGGAGGCGGTCGCCGCTTTTATCCCGGTAAAACGCGGTATTCCATTCCAGATCCAGAAAAACGAGATCAGACATAGGTTCATAGCTCCAATAGCAATTTCATATCCCCCGGCAGGGGAGCGGTAAAAGACAGGCAAGCGCCTGTGACAGGGTGAGAAAAGGAGAGTTGGACGCTGTGGAGGGCAGGACGGGCAATCAGCACTTTATCCTCCGTTCCGTAGAGCCAGTCGCCAGCCAGGGGATGGCCCACAGCGGCCATATGGAGGCGGATCTGGTGAGTGCGTCCGGTTTGTGGGGTCACCAGTAAAAGAGCCAGTGGGCCCCGTGTCCGGAGAAGGCGATAGTCAGTGCGGGCTTCCTGTCCGCTGGAATCGATCTTTCGTTGGATCGCCGAGCCCTCGGCCCGGGCGATGGGTAGATCAATGGTGCCGGCAGGAGGATTCGGCGCCCCCAGGCATACAGCCACATAGCGCCTGGAAAAACCGCCGCCGTGCAGCTGGCGGCGGAGCTGGTCATGGGCATAGCCGTGCTTGGCTACCACCATCAAACCGGTAGTGCCCCGATCCAGCCGGTTTACCGGGTGGAGGGAGGCGGCAGGACCCAGGTAATGCATCAATCCCCCGGCTAAGGTAGGTTCAGTAGGAACCAGGGAAGAGGGAATTACTGCCAGTGGGGCACTTTTATTGATAACCAGCAGATGCTCGTCCTCAAAAACGATGTCCAACGACATAGGAACGGGAGGCACTTGGGTAGGGCTTTCTCCCGCCTGGAGGTCTACCGCCAGGATATCCCCGGCCTGAAGGGCCGCATTGGTAAAAACCCGGATACTGTTGCGGGTAATGCCGCTCTCTGTGCGCTTGAGGCGGTTGATGCAGCCGGTAGAGAGCCCCCATTGGCTTCGCAAAAGGGAGAGAACCGTTCGGCCGGCCTGCTCCTCGGTCACCGTCAGTACAAGCTGGGCCATAACCTTCCTCCTTTGCGCATAACATATAAATTATACAATAATGTGACATTGTTTTCAACAAGAAGAATTGTGCAAAACTGGGAAATGCCCTGAAGGAGTGCAAAAAAAGAGCCGTGACATCGTCACGGCTCCTGGGGTTCCAGCAAGTGCATGATGCTGACTTCATAGGCAGTGCGTTCCTGGGCACAGCCCTCAATGACTTTCGTATAGATCCGGCTCTGGACCCGGCCCTCCAGGGACAGACAGTCGCCTACCGCCATCTGCCCGGTTATCATGGCGACCTGTCCCCAAGCAATACAGGGCAGGTAGTCGGCCCGGCCATAGCGCCGGTTCACTGCCAGCATCATGTCAGCGATACACCGGCCCAAGGGGGTGCGCCGGAGGACCGGCGGCTTGCAGATAACGCCTCGGAGCAGGATCTCGTTGCGGTCCTCTTCCTGGGTAGGGAGTAGGGTCCGGGCAAGGACAGAGATTACCAGCCGGTTTCCCTGGCCGCTTTTGTTGTTGAAGGAGCGCAGCTGGCCCTCCACCGCCAATCTTCGACCGTGCAGCGGCAGCAGGCCTTGCAGCTGTTCCCCGGTAGCAATAACCGGCAAGAGATCTGCCTGCCCTGACAGGCGGCGTACAGACAGCAGAAAGCGGTAGAACCGCTGGCCGTGATTTTCATGGGACAGGGTAGGCTCTTCGATGGCCTCCCCCCGCAGCAGGACCAAATTGCGTGCTTCTTCCATATGTATGTTCCCCTCATTGGTAGTCCGGGGGACAGCCCCGGCTGACGGTACAGCCTATGCGCCGGGGCAGGGGAATATGCTCCTACAATTGAGGGAAAGATGGGGAGGATAGATAAAAAGGGATAAAAAGAAAAGAGAGGAGCAGGCTGTTTGGCCTGCTCCTTTAATTTTTAGTGCTGGTATTCAAATTCCAGGTCGTACATGCTAACCAGGTCGCCGTCCTGGATGCCCATGGCGTCCAGACGGTCGAAGAGGCCGGACTCCCGGAGCATCTTGTCAAACCACATCCGGCTCTCATAGTCGCCAAAGTTGGTGTTGGCAATAAGCCGCTGGAGCCAGGGGCCCTCCACCAGATACACGCCGTCCTCCACAGTAATCTCCAGGGGAGCGGAGGTGTCTACCTGAGGCGGCCGCTTGACGTATTCCGGCTCATACACCGCCACCGGGGGCAGAGCCTGGAGCTTGGCAGCAATGGCCTGTACCAACTCCCGGACGCCCTGGTGGGCGGCGGCGGAGATGGTAAAGAGAGGATAGCCCAGGGCGGCCACATGGGCCTTCAGGGACTCCAGCAGGCTGTCGTCGGTCATAATGTCCACCTTGTTAGCTACCACAATCTGGGGCCGGGAGGCAAGCTCCGCGTTGTACTGGGTAAGCTCCAGATTGATGGCGTCAAAATCCGCCACTGGATCCCGGCCCTCGCAGCCGGACACGTCTACCACATGGACCAGCAGGCGGCAGCGGTCGATGTGCCGCAGGAAGTCATGGCCCAGACCGGCGCCTTCACTGGCTCCCTCAATAATGCCGGGGATATCAGCCATGACGAAGCTGACGCCCTCGTCTACATAGACCACGCCCAGGTTGGGGAAGAGGGTGGTGAAGTGGTAATTGGCGATCTTGGGCCGGGCTTTGCTGACCACGCTGAGGAGGGTGGATTTGCCCACGTTGGGGAAGCCCACCAGACCAACGTCCGCCAGCAGTTTCAGCTCCAGCACCACGTCGTGGCTCTCTCCGGGCAGACCGCTCTTGGCAAAGCGGGGGGCCTGGCGGGTGGGGGTGGCAAAATGGGTGTTGCCCCAGCCGCCCTTGCCGCCACGGCAGAGGATATAGGGCTCGCTGCCGGACATGTCCTGGATAATTTCGTTGGTTTCGGCGTCCCGGACCAGGGTGCCCCGGGGAACGCGGATGACCAGGGACTTTCCGTCCTTGCCGCTTTTGCGCTGGCCTGCGCCGTCCACGCCGTTTTCTGCTACATACTTGCGCTTGTAGCGGAAGTCCATCAGGGTGGAGAGATTGTCATCCACCTGAAGGATGATGTTGCCGCCGTTACCGCCGTCGCCGCCGTCAGGGCCGCCGGCGGCAATATATTTTTCACGGTGGAAGGATACGCAGCCGTTGCCGCCGTTGCCGGCCTTTACGGTGATGCGGGCCTTGTCCACAAAGGATGTCGCCATAGGGCACCTCCTGATTTCATAGAGTTCTTTTTCTGATATATTGTATCGGAAAGGGATAAAAAATGCAATAAGTGTGCCGGGCAAAAAAAGAGATCCCAGGCCAGGGCGGCTTGGGATCTCCTGTGGGTAATGTTACTGAGCCTCGTAGACGGAGACCTGCTTGCGGTCGCGGCCAAGACGCTCAAAGCGGACGACGCCGTTCACCTTGGCGAACAGGGTATCGTCGCTGCCCTTGCCAACGTTGACACCGGGATGGATATGGGTGCCACGCTGACGAACCAGGATATTGCCAGCCAGAACGTGCTGACCGTCGGCGCGCTTGGGTCCAAGGCGCTTGGACTCGCTGTCACGGCCGTTCTTGGTGGAACCAACGCCCTTTTTGTGGGCGAAGAACTGAAGACCAATGTTCATCATCTTGCTTTGCCATCCTTTCTGTAAGATGCTTGCGGGGGGAACAGGGGGCTTATTCAGCCTCCATGACTTCAATATTGTCAGGGTACTCGTTGTGCAGCTCACTGAGATAGACCATCATGCCCGTCAGAATGGTCTGACAGGTGCTCTCGGCGGTGGGGCCCAGGGAACCGGGCAGGCGCAGGGATATGGAGGCGGTCTTTTCGTTGACCTTTACGGCGGCGCACAGGCCCATCACGTCGTTGAGCGTACACTCGATGAGACGGACGGTACTGGTAACAGCGGCGCAGACGATGTCCTCGCCTTCACAGGCATAGCCGCTGTGTCCGCTGGCGTCAAAGCCGGTAATCCGGCTGCCCTCCATATGAAAGGTAATGGTGGTCATAATCAGGCGTTGATCTTGGTGATCTCAACCTTGGTGTAGGGCTGACGATGGCCCTGCCGCTTGCGGTAGCCCTTCTTGGGATTGTACTTGAAGATGCGGATCTTCTTGCCCTTGCCGTTCTTCACGGTGTTGGCCTCCACGGTG
>JAGHHM010000173.1 GCA_017887695.1 Oscillospiraceae bacterium
CATCCGGGATATTGACATCATTGACCTGGAGCTCATCATGGCCGACGTGGAGATGGTGGAGCGCCGCATCGACAAGGCCCAGAAGGCCGCCAAGGCGGACAAGCAGTTCCTCCACGAGGCGCAGGTGTTCGAGGGGCTCAAGCCCTGGCTCAACGACGGCAAATCCGCCCGGAGCTACGACTGCGACGCCGACGACCGGGCCCTGATTGAAACCAGCGACCTTCTCACCCTCAAGCCGGTGATCTACGCCGCCAACCTGGACGAGGACGGCTTCTCCGACTACGAGAACGTAGGCTACTACAAGAAGGTGGAGGAGCGGGCCAAAGTCGAAGGCGCCCAGGTAATTCCCGTATGTGCCAAGCTGGAGGCGGAGATCGCTGAGCTGGACGGCGAGGAGCGGGCTATGTTCCTGGAGGATCTGGGCATCCATGAAAGCGGCCTGGACCGGCTTATCAAGGCCAGCTACACCCTCCTGGGCCTCATCTCCTTCCTCACCAGTGGCGAGGACGAGTGCCGGGCCTGGACCATTACCCGGGGCACCAAGGCGCCCCAGGCCGCCGGCAAGATCCACACCGACTTCGAGCGGGGCTTCATCCGTGCCGAGGTTATCGCCTACGACGACCTCATGAGCGTGGGCTCCATGGCCGCCGCCCGGGAGAAGGGCATGATCCGCTCCGAGGGCAAGGACTACGTGGTCAAGGATGGAGATATTATCCTTTTCCGGTTCAACGTATAATCACTTTTTCTTGAAAGAAAAAGTAATCAAAAAGAACTTTATTTTCGCTCTGGCAGCCGCTGCTGATCCTGCATTTCCCCACGGTGACGGCGCCAGGGCATACACAAATATCCTATGGCTGAACAACAAAAACTCCGAAAATCCCGCTTTGACATCCTGGACGCCTGGCGGACGGTGGCCATCCTCCTGATGCTGGTGTACCATTTTCTCTACGATCTGCTGATCTTTGGTGTCATCACCCCAGCGCAGATGTTCTCTCCGGAACTGAACCTGATGCAGAAATTCATCTGCGGCAGCTTTATCCTTCTGGCGGGGGCCTCCGCCCGCTTCTCCCGCAGCAACCTGCGCCACGGCATCATTGTGCTGCTGGCGGGAGTGGCGGTGGAGATCGGCGCCGCCGTGGGGGGCCAGACCATCCGCTTCGGTATCTTACAGTTTATGGGCGTGAGCATGGTACTGTGGCACTTTCTGGGCAAGTACCTCCAGAAGCTGCCCCGGTGGCTCCTGGCGGCAGGAGGCGCTGTGCTGTATGTCCTGACCGACTGGTGGACAGGGCAGGTAACAGTATCCGTTCCCTGGCTCTATCCCCTGGGTTTTCCCAATGCCCAATTTGTCAGCGCCGACTACTTTCCCCTGCTGCCCTGGTTTTTCCTCTTTCTGGTGGGAACGGCCCTGGGAAGCTGGTGCCTCGATCACCGGGAAAACCGGCTTCTCACCGCGTCCCTGCCGGGCGTACTGACCTTTCCCGGCCGCCACAGCCTTATCATCTATCTGCTCCATCAGCCGGTACTGTATGGCGTGAGTTTTCTGATCTGGGGGTAAACCGCTATGTCCTTTAACTGCACCTTATGCTACATTGAAAATCCCCAGGGGGAGTATCTGATGCTCCACCGGGTCAAGAAGAAAAACGACGTCAACCACGACAAGTGGATTGGCGTAGGCGGTAAATTTGAGGAGGGGGAGAGCCCCGAGGAGTGCCTCCTCCGGGAGGTCTGGGAGGAAACAGGCCTGACTCTCACCAACTATCGGTTCCGAGCGGTGGTCACCTTTGTGGCCGACGGCTGGGACACCGAGTATATGCATCTCTTCACCGCCACCGGCTATGCCGGCACGCTGAAGGAGTGCGACGAGGGGAACCTGGAGTGGGTGCCTAAGGAAAAGGTATACGACCTGCCCATCTGGGAGGGCGACAAGCTGTTCTTCCGACTCATCGAGGATCCGGACAGCCCCTTTTTCTCTCTTAAAATGGAATACCAGGGGGATACGCTGGTACGGGCGGTATTGGACGGGAAGGAGCTGGCCCTGTGAAGGAGCAGCTTTTGATCTCCGCCTGCCTTTTGGGCCGCAACTGCAAGTACAGCGGCGGCAACAACTACCACCCCCTCACCGAGGCTCTCCGGGATCGCTACGAGCTGGTGCCGGTGTGCCCGGAATGCATGGGAGGTCTCCCCATCCCCCATGATCCCTCCGAGCGGGTAGGAGACAGGGTTCTCTCCCGGGCAGGGGCGGACGTGACCACTGAATTTACCAAGGGGGCGGAATTGGCCCTCCGGCGGGCCCGGCAGACCGGCGCAAAGCTGGCTCTCCTCAAGGAGCGCAGCCCCTCCTGCGGCTTTGGGGCCATTTACGACGGCACCTTTACCGGCACGGTGGTACCGGGCAACGGGGTGGCAGCGGATCTGCTGGCAAAAAACGGCCTCACCATTTACGGCGAGAGTCGGATAGAAGAGCTGCTGAAATAAATAAGGCATCAAAAAGGAGCCCGGCGCGTCTGCGCCGGGCTCCTGTATTTTCCTATTGCAGCGGATCAGGCGGACTGCTTGCCGCCGGTAACATTGCGGATGACAAAGAGGGTGCCGATCATCAGCGCCGCGCCAATCACCAGGCAAATTACCGCATTCTGGACAAAGCCAGCGATAACGAAGCTCACAAAGCTCACCGCCGCCACCGTAATGGCGTAGGGCAGCTGGGTGGACACGTGGTTGACGTGGTCGCACTGAGCGCCGGCAGAAGCCATGATGGTGGTGTCGCTGATGGGGGAGCAGTGGTCGCCGCAGACGGCACCGGCAAGGCATGCAGAGATGCCAATGGTGAGCAGGGTGCTGCTGGGCTCAAAGATGGCCACCACGATGGGGATCAGGATACCGAAGGTACCCCAGCTGGTGCCGGAGGCAAAGGCCAGCAGGCAGGCCACCACGAAAATTACGGCAGGCAGCATGCTGTACAGGCCCTGGGCCGCGCCCTCCATCACGTCGTGAACAAATACGTCGGCGCCCAGGAGGCTGGTCATAGTCTTCAGGCTCACGGCCATGGTCAGGATGGTGATGGGAGGCACCATGGCGATAAAGCCCTTGGGCACACAGGCCATGGCCTCCTTGAAGGTCATTACCCGGCGGGCCACCATGTAGATGATGGTGAGAATCAGGGCGATAAGAGCGCCCCAGGGGAGGCTCACATAGGCGTCAGTGTTGCCGAAGGCGCCAATGAAGTCGCCGGCATAGTCGGTGCCGCCCCAAGCGTCCACGCCGAAGAAGCCGCCCACATAGATCATGCCCATGACACAGAAGATAATGAGCACCACCACCGGCAACACCAGGTCGATGACCCGGCCCCGGCTGTTTTCTTCCTCCTGAGTCTCCGTCTCCAGGGCACCCAGATCACCGTTGAGCTGGGCATTCATCTCATGGAGCTTCATGGGACCATAGTCAAACTTCATCACCGTCAGACCGATAACAAACACAAAGGTCAGCAGGGAATAGAAGTTATAGGGGATGGCCTTGACAAACAGCTCAATGCCGCTGATGCCGGTATCCAGATCCGCAGCCACGCCGGAGACGGCAGCGGCCCAGGAGCTGACCGGGGCGATCATGCAGATAGGGGCAGCGGTAGCGTCAATCAGATAGCTGAGCTTGGCCCGGGACACCCGGTGGCCGTCAGTAATGGGCCGCATGACGGAGCCCACGGTAAGGCAGTTGAAGTAGTCGTCCACGAAGATCAGAACACCCAGGGCGAAGGTGGCCAGAATGGCGCCCACCCGGGTCTTGATGTTCTTCTCTGCCCAGCGGCCAAAAGCCGCGGAGCCGCCGGAGGCGTTGATGAGGGCCACCACGATGCCCAGCAGCACCAGGAACAGGAAAATACCGGCACTGTCGGCAATGGCAGCTACAAAGCCGTTGTTGATAATGGTGTCCAGAGTAACCACCGGGGCAAAGTTACACTGGAACAGGGCACCCACCAGGATACCGATGAACAGGGAAGAGAAGGCCTCCTTGGTGATGAGGGCCAGTACAATGGCCACCACCGGGGGGATCAGGGCCCAGAAGGTGCCGTACATGGAAGATGCGGCAGCCTCGCCGTCGGCGGCAAAGGCGGGGACGGCCAGCAGCAGGCTGGCCGCGATGACCAGCAAAATACTGGTCCATCTGCGATGGGTTCTCATGGGATGTTCCTCCTAAAACAAAAAATCCAGTCATGACGCAATCATGACCGGACACAGGAATATCCCCCGTATGTACCGTCATGACAGCTCTCCACGTTTCCGTGACAGTCCGCCGGATATTCTCCGTCGGCCCAGCGTCCGTCCCGTCAGACAACGGTGCGTCGCTTCGGCGGCAGTCCCTTTCCCTTCCCCCGCTGTCTGGCGTTGTGTGGAGAAGCTACTGATGGCTGGCCGCGCCTCTATCATAACTATTATTGTCGTGAACCCTGCCGGTTCACTGAGGCTCATTATAGCGCGCTTCCCCATTTTGTCAAGAAAAATTCAGAAATTTTTGGTTTTTTGTTTTTTAGCCCCGTTCCGGACCGGTTCTTGGGAAAAGCGCGGCAGGCAGAGCCAAGCCCTTTTCATGTCTGGAGAAATTTCAGCAAATCTGGATAATTTCCCCTTTCCCTCCTTGCGGAGGGCGACTGCATAATGATAAAATAAACCATATACCATTGCCGTCTCGACGGCCAAGGGAGGCATCCTTCATGATCAAGCAGCAAGGGCGGTTTTTTGCCCTCACTACCCGCCGTACCGCCTATTGCTTTCAGATAACGGAGCAGGGGCTTTTGCAGCATCTTCACTACGGTCCCGGGATGGATCTGACCTCCGGCTGGGAGGCCCTGGTCCCCCAGGTACGCCACGCCCCTGGCAACGGCGCCGTGCTGGACGGAGTTGTCCTGGAGGACATGGCTCTGGAAACGTCCGCCCCCGGGCTGGGAGATCTCCGGGAGCCTTTTGTTGTGGTAGATACACCCAGCGGTTCCCCGGTGGATTTTCGCTTCGTCCAGGCCAATCTGCTGCCGGAAAAGCCGGAGCTGGCGGGCCTGCCCTCCGCCACGGAGGGCGGTGAAACTCTGGAAATCACCCTGGCAGACCGTCGCTCCGAGCTGCTGCTGACTCTGCGCTACACCACCTTCGACCACTGCGATGTAATCACCCGTCAGGCTCTTCTCACCAATACCGGCAATCAGAGCGTCACGGTACGCCGCCTGATGAGCAATCAGGTGGATCTGCACAGCCAGGATTTCCTGTTTACCACTTTCAATGGGGCCTGGGCCCGGGAATTTGAGCCCACGGACACCCCCTGCGGCCCGGGAACCGTGATCTCCGGCAGCCGCTGCGGCGTGTCCTCCAGCCTGGCCAACTCCTTTGTCATTCTCCGCAGCCCTGGCAGCAGCGAGGAACATGGCAGCTGCTACGGCTTCAATCTCCTGTACAGCGGCGACCACTTTGCCTGTGCCAGCGGCAACGGCTACGGCAAGCTCCGCTTCCTCCAGGGCATCCACCCTGAGGACTTTGCCTGGCAGCTTTCTCCCGGGGAGACCTTTGCCGCTCCCGAGGCCATGATGACCTGGGCAGACGGTCTTTCTGCCATGAGCGAAAATCTCCACCAGTTCATCCGCCGCCACATTGTCCGGGGCGTCTGGAAGGACAAGCCCCGGCCGGTACTGATCAACAGCTGGGAGAGCTTTTACTTCCGCTTCACCCAGCGGGATCTTCTCTCCCTGGCCCGTCAGAGCCGGGATCTGGGAGTAGAGCTGTTTGTCCTGGACGACGGCTGGTTTGGCCACCGGGACAACGACACCTGCTCCCTGGGAGACTGGACCACGGTAAACCGCAAAAAGCTGCCTGACGGTCTGGAGGGCCTTGCAAACCAGATCCGAGCCCTGGGCCTCCAGTTCGGCCTGTGGGTAGAGCCGGAAATGGTCAGCGCTGACAGCGACCTCTACCGGGCCCATCCCGACTGGATCCTGGGTCGGGCAGATCAGGCCGTGGGCCGCCATCAGTACATTCTGGATCTGACCCGCCGGGAGGTCCAGGACCACATTATCGCCGCCATGACCGAGGTGTTTACCAAGGCCGCCCCCGCCTATATCAAATGGGACATGAACCGGATCTTTACCGATACCTTCTCCGCCGGCCTGCCGCCGGAGCGGAGGGGCGAGGTGCGCCACCGCTATGTGCTGGGCCTTTACCGGATCCTGGAAACCCTGACGCAGCGATTCCCCCAGATCCTTTTTGAGTCCTGCGCTTCCGGCGGCAACCGCACGGACCCCGGCATGCTCTGCTATATGCCTCAGGTGTGGCTCTCCGACAACACCGATGCCATGTGCCGCTGCCGGATGCAGTACTATGCCAGCTTCGGCTATCCCCAGTCGGTGATGGGCGCCCACGTCAGCGGCAGCCCCAATCATCAGATCCTCCGCCGCACACCTCTGGACAGCCGGTTCCAGGTAGCCGCCTTTGGCCTTCTGGGCTATGAGTGCGACCTGCGCACCCTGTCCCCGGAGGAGAAACGGCGGGTAGCGGGGCAGATCGCCTTTTACAAATCCTACCGTCAAACGCTCCAATACGGCCAGCTCTACCGCCTGCGGGACGGCAGAGACGGCTTTTGGCAGGTGATGACGGTTGCGCCGGACAAGAGCCAGGCGCTCACACTTTTGTTCCAGCCAGAAAACCGGCCCAATGCCCCCGCCCTGCGGCTTCTGGCCCGGGGCCTGGAGGATCATGCCGCCTACCGGCTGTGGGTACGGCCCGTACAGGTAGACCTCCGGGATTTCGGAGGGCTTGTCAATATGGTATCCCCGGTGCGCATCCGCCAGGGCTCCCTGGCCGAGGCCGCCGCATCAAAGCTTATGGCCCTCTCCTCCGAGGAGGAGTCCATCGTCGCCTCCGGCAGCCTTCTGACGGCCTGCGGCGTATGGCTCAAGCAGGGCTTTTCCGGCACTGGCTATGACGAAAAGACCCGGGTCATGGGAGATTTCGGCAGCCGGCTGTACCTGTTGGAGCGGCAGGAGGCGCCTGCCGCCCCGGAAAGCAAAAATCACTGACAATCAAATACAGAAGGATGGAGGGCAACGACCATGAGACGAGGGGAACTGCTGCGTGAACTGGAACAGGGCGGTCTGCCGGAGCGGCTGGAGCCGGTCTACGGCAAGGACGCGCCCAGCGCCGCCTATCGCCTGCGGGAACTGATGCTGGAGTACGGAGAAACCTTTCCTTGCAGCGATGACGCGGAAACTCTGCTCTTTTCCACCCCCGGCCGGACAGAGCTGGGCGGCAACCACACCGACCATCAGCACGGCCACGGCCTGGCCGCCAGCGTCAACCTGGACACCATTGCCTGCGTGGTACCCAACAACAGCCAAACCATCCGCATCAAATCCCGCCATCACCGCCTGGCGGAGGTGGATCTTTCTGACCTCTCCGTGAAAAAAGAGGAGACCGGCAACTCTGTCTCCCTTCTTCGTGGGGTGGCCGCCCGGCTTACTCAGTTGGGCTATACCATGGGGGGATTCGACGCCTACACCACCACCCGGGTCCTCCGGGGCAGCGGTCTGAGCTCCTCCGCCGCCTTTGAGGTTCTTACCGCCACCATCATGAACCAGCTTTTCTGCGGCGGGGCCCTCTCCTCCACAGAGCTTGCCAAGGTAGGGCAGTACGCGGAAAATGTCTACTTCGGCAAGCCCTGCGGCCTCATGGACCAGATGGCCTGTGCCACCGGCGGCGTGATCGTCATTGACTTCAAGGATCCCGACAACCCGGATCTGCGGCGGGTGCAGGTGGATCTCAGCCGCTTTGGCCACGCCCTGTGCATCATCGACACCCGGGCCAGCCACGCCGATCTCACCGCCGACTATGCCGCCATCACCCAGGAGATGCGCCAGGTGGCCGCCTGCTTTGGCCGGGAGATCCTGAGGGATGTAAGCTTTGATCAGTTCCGGGAAAGCCTGGCCACTGTCCGGGCCACCTGCGGCGACCGGGCTGCCCTGCGGGCTTACCACTTTTTCCGGGACGACCAGCGGGTTCTTCTGGAATGTGACGCTTTGGAAAAGGGAGATTTCGATACCTTCCTGCACCATGTCCGCCAGTCCGGCCGCTCCTCCTTCATGTACCTTCAGAATGTGTCCAACTACCGGGAGAGCCGCAGCCAGCCGGTAGCCCTGCTGCTGGCCCTTGCAGAGGATTTGCTGGAGGGCCGGGGAGCCTGCCGGGTCCACGGAGGCGGCTTTGCCGGCACCATTCAGGCCTTTGTCCCCCTGGATATTCTCAGCAGCTTTGTGGCTGGCATGGAGGCTGTGGCCGGCCAGGGCGCCTGCCATGTGCTGTCCTTCCGGAATGTTGGCTCCGTCCCTCTTGTCTGCTGATTCCCTCTTATACTTGGAAAGGAGATCCCCGCCCCATGCGTCATGAAACCATCCTGCTCTCCGTACCGGAGGCCACGGCCCCAGCGGAGCTGATTGCCTACGTGCCGGATAATTTCCCGGAACTGGGCATGGACCGGCGGCGGCCGGCCCTCATTATCTGCCCCGGCGGCGGCTACGCCTTCCTCTCTGATCGGGAGGGGGAGCCGGTGGCTCTGCGCTTTGCGGGCCTGGGCTATGCCGCCTTTGTCCTCCGCTACCACACCGCCCCTCAGGCCCACTATCCCATTCCCCAGCGGCAGCTGCTCTCAGCCATTGACCACGTCCGCACCCACGCCCAGGAATATCATGTGGATTCCTCGGCCATTGTGGCCATGGGCTTTTCCGCCGGAGGACATCTGGCGGGCTGCGCCGCCCTTTTGTGGAACCGGCCGGAGATCGTCCGGCCCCTGGGGAAAAAGGCGGCCGCTTACCGCCCTGACGGAGCGGTGCTGTGCTATCCGGTGGTGTCCTCCGGCGTCCACGGCCACCGCAACTCCTTTTTGAATCTGCTGGGAGAGCAGTACGACAAAAAGGCCGCCGCCCTGTCCCTGGAAAACCAGGTAAAAAAGGGGGCGCCCCCCTTCTTTCTCTGGCACACCGCCGACGACACCACCGTGCCCATGGAAAATACCCGGCTGCTGGAAACTGCCCTCCGGGACCGGGGCGCACCGGTGGAAACCTACATTTTCCCCCACGGCGTCCACGGCCAGTCCCTGGCGGACTCCACCGTGTTCGCCCCTGACCGGCAGTGGCAGCTCTCCGTTCCCTGCGCCGTCTGGGTAGAGCGGTGCCACGCCTGGCTCCAGCGCAATTTCTGCTGTCCGGTGTCCGGGGAAAGGAAGTAATAAGATGGCTTCCTTTTCTATTGCCCTCCTGCAAATGCGTTCCGGCGCATCCCAGCAGGAAAATCTGGAAAAAGGCCTCCTCTGGTGCCGCAAAGCCAAGGAAATGGGGGCCGACCTGGCTCTCTTCCCGGAAATGTGGAGCTGTGGCTACGACCTCTCCGGCAGCGAGGCGGAGCTGGCCGCACGGGCTGTCCCCCGGGACGGCAGCTTTCTCCAGGCTTTCCGCCAGCTGGCCGCCCAGCTGGAGATGGCCATTGCCATTACCTACCTGGAGCGTTGGGATGGTCCGCCCCGCAACACCGTCACCCTCTTTGACCGGCGGGGGCAGGAAGTATTGACCTACGCCAAAGTCCACACCTGCGATTTCGGGGAGGAACGCCGGCTGACCCCCGGGGACCGCTTCGTCACCGCCGCGCTGGACACCGCCGCCGGCCCGGTACAGGTGGGGGCCATGATCTGCTACGACCGGGAATTCCCGGAAAGCGCCCGACTGCTGATGCTCCAGGGCGCTGAAATTATCCTGGTACCCAACGCCTGCCCCATGGAGATCAACCGTCTTTCTCAGCTGCGGGCCAGAGCGTTTGAAAATATGACCGCCATCGCTACCGCTAACTATGCCGCCGGGCAGCCGGACTGCAACGGCCACTCCTCCGCCTTTGACGGTATTGCTTACGACGAAACCTCCCCGGTTTCCCGGGATACCCTGCTCATTGAGGCCGGAGAGGAGGAGGGGATTTATCTGGCCCACGTCCCTCTGGGCAAGCTGCGCTCCTACCGCCGCAATGAAGTTCACGGCAACGCCTACCGGCGTCCCCGGCTGTACGGCGCCCTGACAGAGGAGCGGGTGGAGGAGCCATTCCGTCGTCCTGACCGCCGGGATCTGTGAGCCTTTCCTCTTCTCTTTGCCCGAGCTGATGAAGCCAGCGCTTCCGCCGCCTTTACTCCCGGGCCATTGGCCTCCCTGTTCTGATCTGACAGAGGCAGCCTGATATCCAAACAAAAGCCCCGCCTGTGCAGTGCACAGGCGGGGTTTTCTATTCTTGTATCCACTGTGGTTTCCTTCTGCCGGGGTCGTCACCTCCGGAGTAAGGGCTCCGCCGGGGCGGAGGATAAGGGGATTACTTGGCGTATTCCACGACCTTGGTCTCACGCAGCACATGGACCTTGATCTGGCCG
The DNA here is from genome assembly GCA_017887695.1 of Oscillospiraceae bacterium. Taxonomy (GTDB): domain Bacteria; phylum Bacillota; class Clostridia; order Oscillospirales; family Oscillospiraceae; genus Pelethomonas. The sequence goes on from JAGHHM010000173.1 coordinate 10,429, forward strand.
GGGTACTCCAACTCGTTTTCAATGCGATTGGCCAGCTCCCGGGCCAGGATAACCATCTGATCCTCGCTGACCTGCTCGGGCTTGACCATGACCCGGACCTCACGGCCGGCCTGGATGGCGTAGGACTTCTCCACGCCGGGATAGCTGCCGGTGATCTCCTCCAGCTTCTCCAGACGCTTGATATAGTTCTCCAGGTTCTCACGGCGGGCACCGGGCCGGGCGGCGGAAATGGCGTCGGCCGCCTGGACCAGACAAGCCACCAGAGTCTTGCACTCCACGTCGCCGTGGTGGGCCTGGATGGCGTTGAGGATGTCCTCTTTCTCCTTGTACTTGCGGCAGAACTCCACGCCCAGATTGACGTGAGTACCCTCGAACTCGTGATCCAGGGCCTTGCCGATGTCGTGGAGCAGACCGGCCCGCTTGGCGGCGTTGACGTCCAGGCCCAGCTCCGCGGCCATAAGGCCGGCAATGTGGCTGACCTCGATGGAGTGCTGGAGGACGTTCTGGCCATAGCTGGTGCGGTAATGGAGCCGTCCCAGCATCTTCTGCACCTCGGGGTGGAGGCCCCGGACGCCAGTCTCCAGAGCGGCGCGCTCGCCCTCGCTCTTGATAACGGCGTCCACCTCACGGCGGGCCTTCTCCACCATCTCCTCAATGTGAGTGGGGTGGATGCGGCCGTCGGCAATGAGCTTCTCCAGGGCTACCCGGGCCACCTCACGGCGGACGGGCTCAAAGCAGGAGACGGTAATGGCCTCCGGGGTATCGTCGATAATAAGATCCACACCGGTGAGAGTCTCGATGGTGCGGATGTTGCGGCCCTCGCGGCCGATAATGCGGCCCTTCATCTCGTCATTGGGCAGGGGTACCACACTGACGGTGATCTCAGCCACATGATCGGCGGCACAGCGCTGGATAGCGGTGGCCACGATCTCCTTAGCCCGCTGGTCGGCCTCGTCCTTGGCCCGGGCCTCGATCTCCTTGATCTTCAGGGCAGTCTCGTGGGTAACCTCGGACTCCACCTGAGCGATTAGGTAATTTTTCGCCTCCTCGGCGGTAAAGCCGGAAATGCGTTCCAGCATCTCCGTCTGGCTGCGCTTGATGAGCTTGATTTCCTCCTGCTCCTTGTCCGCTTCCGCGTGCTTCTGGTTCAGGGCTTCCTCTTTCCGCTCAATATTCTCCGTCTTGCGGTCTAAATTCTCTTCCTTCTGCTGCAGCCGGCGCTCCTGCTTCTGCAGGTCGGCGCGGCGGGACTTCTCTTCCTTCTCATACTCGCTGCGGGCACGCAAGATCTCTTCCTTTGCCTCCACCAGAGCCTCGCGCTTTTTACTTTCGGAGCTTTTAATCGCTTCGTTGATAATGCGGCGCGCTTCTTCCTCTGCGCTGGAGATCTCCTTTTCCGAAACCTTTTTCCGATAAACGATGCCGAGAGGGAAGAACACGACGGCCGCCACAGCAAAGGCGATGACAGCCAGGATATACTGCATCATGTTCTGTCCTCCTATTTTATTTTCTTATGGAATGGGGGTTTTTGCGTTTCGGCGCTGACGAGGCGCCGAACATGGAAATAATCAGCGGATACCCCTTATTATCCGCCGACAAAAATCCTATTCAATAATACTCGCTCTACCTGCTCTCTGTCAAGTAAAAATCCCCGGTAAAGCAGGCACAAAAGGGCCCGGACGGAAGGATCCCGTCCGGGCTGAAATCCGGGTCCGCGCCCATCTTCTCCGACGGCTCCGCCTTTGCGCGAAAAGCACCGGAAAACAAGGAAAATATTACCCCTGGGCTGTGTCGATATACTGCTGGGCCGCATAGCCCACATAGTCCCCGTAGCGGGTCACATACCAGTCGCCGTACTGGCCGTACACCGTCACTGTGGCGCCGTGAGGGATATGGGCAATTACCGGCGCGGTCCGTTCCGGACGGCTGCGGAGGTTCAGCGTACCGCCGCCGGCGTCCACCACCCCTTCCTGGGGATCCACCGGCCAGATAAAGGGGATGTCAAAGAAATCTGTCAGGCTCAGCACCAGATTCCGGGCAATCTCCCGGAGATTGCTTTCAATCCACTGCGCGTCCTCCACATTGTCGTGATAGCCGATCTCCAGCAGTACCGCCGGAAACCGGGGGCCGCGGACCTCGATAAGGCTGGTGGTGGTCCTGGTCACCACCTTGTCCGGCAGCGGATAGATATTCCGCAGATTGTTGACAAAGATCTGAGCCGCCCGCTGGCCCTCGGAGCTGCCGGGATAGTAAAAGGCGATGATTCCCCGGTTTTTTCCCTCGCTGCCGGCGCCGGAGGCGTTGGAGTGGAGCGCCAGATACAGGTCGTACCAGCCCTCGTTGGCCTGCCGGACGGAGCTGGCGGCAGTCATATCCGGGGTGTTTCGGCTATACCGGATACCGCAGCTGTTGAGATAGGGGATCATGGCGTCCGCCAGCCGATTCATCCAATACTCCTCGCTGCCGCTGCCGGTAACGTAGGGGTTATATTCCTGTGTAGACGGGCTGAGGTAAATAATGGGCATGGAGCCACCTCCTGTCCCTCCATCCTATGCGGGAAAGGGTTTTCCGGTACCAAAATGCCTATATTTCCGAAAAAAGCGCCGCCCTTGCCAGGGCGGCGCTTGGTTTGACGATAAAGTTGGGAGGACAGACAGATTACTTCTTGGCCTTACTGTCCACCACGTCCTTGAGCAGGGCGGTGAAATCCTCCATGGACATGGCGCCCAGGTCGCCGTCGGCACGGTGACGGGGAGAAACGGTACCATTCTCCATATCCCGGTCACCTACCACCAGCATATAGGGCACCTTCTCCAGCTGGGCCTCACGGATCTTCTTGCCGATCTTCTCGTTGCGGTAGTCCACCTCCACACGGAAGCCCAGCTCCTCCAGCTTCTTGGCCTGCTCGGCGCAGTAATCGGCAGCCCGGTCAGTGACAGGCAGGAAGCGTACCTGCTCAGGGGCCATCCAGGTGGGCAGAGCGCCGGCGTACTTCTCAATCAGCAGGGCCAGGGTACGCTCATAGCAGCCCATGGAGGTACGGTGGATGATATAGGGGGTCTTCTTGGAGCCATCCGCGTCCACATACTCCATGCCGAATTTCTCCGCCAGCAGCATATCGATCTGGATGGTGATGAGGGTGTCCTCCTTGCCGAACACGTTCTTGCACTGGATATCCAGCTTGGGGCCATAGAAGGCGGCCTCATCGATACCAACTTCATACTTGATACCCAGGTCATCCAGAATGGTCTTCATAACGCTCTGGGCATGCTCCCACTGCTCGGCAGTACCTTCGTATTTATTGTTGGGGTTGGCGGGATCCCACTGGGAGAAGCGGAAGGAGCAGTCCTCCTTCAGGCCCAGGGTCTCCAGGCAGTAGTTGGCCAGCTCAAAGCAGCCCCGGAACTCGTCCTCCAGCTGATCGGGACGGAGAATCAGGTGGCCCTCGGAAATGGTGAACTGCCGCACCCGGATCAGGCCGTGCATCTCGCCGGAATCCTCATTGCGGAACAGGGTAGAGGTTTCACCCAGCCGCATGGGCAGGTCGCGGTAGGACCGCTGACGGTTAAGGTAGACCTGGTACTGGAAGGGGCAGGTCATAGGCCGCAGGGCAAAGCACTCCTTGGTCTCGTCGTAGGGATCGCCCAGGATGAACATGCCATCCAGATAGTGATCCCAGTGGCCGGAGATCTTGTAGAGGTCCCGCTTGGCCATAAGGGGGGTCTTGGTCAGGAGGTAGCCCCGCTTCTGCTCCGTGTCCTCGATCCACCGCTGGAGCAGCTGGATCACCCGGGCGCCCTTGGGCAGCAGCACGGGCAGGCCCTGGCCGATGACATCCACAGTGGTGAAATACTCCAGCTCACGGCCCAGCTTGTTGTGGTCCCGCTTCAGGGCCTCGGCCTGCTGCTCCAGATAGGCGTCCAGCTCATCCTTCTTGGGGAAGGCCACGCCGTAGATCCGCTGGAGCATCTTGCGGTTGCTGTCGCCCCGCCAGTAGGCGCCGGTGGCGCTGGTAAGCTTGATGGCATTGCCCTTGATGCGGCCGGTGGAATCCAGGTGGGGACCGGCGCAGAGATCGGTAAAATCACCCTGCTTGTAGAAGGAGATGTGGGCGTCGGCGGGAAGGTCGTTGATAAGCTCTACCTTATAGGGCTCCTCCTTCTCCTCCATGAATTTGATGGCCTCCTCCCGGGGCAGCTCAAAGCGCTCCAGCTTCAGCTTCTCCTTGCAGATCTTCCGCATCTCCGCCTCCAGGGCCTCCAGGTCCTCGGGGGTGAAGGGACGGGGGGTGTCAAAGTCATAGTAGAAACCGTTTTCAATGCTGGGGCCGATGGCCAGCTTCACCTCCGGATGCAGGCGCTTCATGGCCTGGGCCAGGACGTGGGAACAGGTATGCCAATAGGTCTTGCGGTATTCGGGATTTTCAAAGGTATACAGGTTTTCTTCGCTCATGGAAATTGGCTCCTTTCTGAAATAGGGGCAAAAAAATTCACCCCTGACACAAAATTCAGGGGTGAAGTAATTCATCTTGATCACGCTGCGCCTGTTCACGACGCACGGCTTCCCGACGACTCAGGCTCAAAACGGATTTGATGACAAATCCTGGTTTTTCGCCTTCGCTCTGGTCCATCCGTGCTGCTCACGACGGCTCCGCGCTTCTTACTCCACGGTTCCACCCTGCTTACAGCCAAAAGGCTGTCGCTCGTGACCTCTGTAACGGGAGGACCCGTCCCGGTCTACTCCCCGGATGGGTTTCGGCGGGCGGCTCGGGGGTGGTGGGCTCTCCTGCCTCCCGGCAGGGACGCTTGCAGCATACGCGTCCCCTCTCTGGGCCTTTCAGCAGGCGCTGTCCCCTTCTTTGCCATTTTTACGCCGATAGTGTATCACCGCAGGCGGACATTGTCAAGGGGGAGGCTTTGGTTTTCGGAGCAACCTTTGCCCAAACAAAAAAAGCGGCGGCCCGAAACCGGGTCGCCGCCAAAAAGCAGTCTTTACAGAATCTGGCTCAGAGCCGCCTTGTCGCCGCAGAGGACAACATTGGGGTGCATCTGAAGAATGGAAGCGGGCACCTGAGGCACCACAGGCCCGAAGAAAGCCTTCTTCACAATCTCCGCCTTGTCCTCGCCGGATACCACCACAAGGATCTGGCGGGCCTGCATGATGGACTTGATGCCCATGGTAATGGCCCGCTTGGGCACCTCGTCCTTGGAGGCAAAGAACCGGGCATTGGCCTCGATGGTCCGCTCGGTGAGGTCCACCACATGGGTCTCCAGCTCGAAGGCCTGGCCAGGCTCATTGAAGCCGATGTGGCCGTTGTGTCCCATGCCCAGCACCTGGACATCGATACCGCCCATGCTGCGGATCACCTCGTTGTACCGCTGGCACTCTGCCTCAGGATCGGAAGCAAGGCCGTTGGGCACGTTGGTGTTGGCGGGATCAATATTCACATGGTCAAAGAGATTGTGCTGCATGAAGTAGCGGTAGCTCTGATCATGAGTGGGGGCCAGGCCCACATACTCATCCAGGTTCACGCTCTTGACCTGGCTGAAATCCAGGTCGCCCTTGTTATACCAGTCGATGAGCTGCTGGTACATACCAATAGGGGTGGAACCAGTGGCCAGACCCAGCACACAGGCGGGATTCAAAATCACCTGGGCGGACACGATATTGGCAGCCTTGCGGCTCATGCCCTTGTAATCGTCAGACACATAAATTTTCATGATAAATACTCTCCTCTCGGCGTATCAGTAAAGCCGTCCGGCGGGACAAAAGCCTCCGGACGCAGTACGGCGCCGGGCCTGGGAGGGCATTCTGCCCTCCCAGGTCTCCGGCGGCGGGATCTCAGCAATATTTGGCGATGGCGTCGGCAATCATCTGGGCGGACTCCACAGTGACAGCGTGGTCAGCCTCAGACAGGTTCAGCAGAGGAGCACGGACGCCGCCCACATCGGGACCGCCCTGGAGGCGAATGACTTCCTTGATGACAGCGTACATATTGCCCTCAGCGGAGCACAGCTTGTAGATGATGCGGCAGCACTCGTTCTGCACCTCGCGGCCCTTGGCCATGTCGCCGGCCAGGAACAGCTCCCGGACCTTCAGATACAGCTCGGGCATGGCAGCGTAGGTACCGCCGATGCCGCCGATAGCGCCGGCAGCCAGGCCGGAGAGCAGCTGCTCATCGGGACCGTTGAACACCACCGCACCTTCGTCATGGAACATCTGAATATCCTGGACAGGCATGGAGGAGTTCTTCACGCCGATGACACGGGGATTCTTCAGCATCTCCTTGAGCAGGGGTACAGTGAGGGCCACGCCAGCCAGCTGGGGAATGTTGTAGATAATAAAGTCAGTATTGGGAGCAGCATCGGAAATGTCGTTCCAGTACTTGGCAATGGCCTTGGGGGGCAGGTGGAAGTAGATGGGAGGAATGGCGGCAATGGCGTCCACGCCCAGGCTCTCGGCATGGGCAGCCAGGATGCGGCTGTCCTCGGTGTTGTTGCAGGCCACATGGGCGATGATGGTCATCTTGCCGCCCACCTCGGCCATGACGTTCTCCAGAGTGATCTTGCGCTCTTCCACGCTCTGATAGATGCACTCACCGGAGGAGCCGCCCACATACAGGCCCTTGACACCCTTCTCCAGCAGATAGCGAGCCAGGGCGCGAACCGCCTCGGGGCTCACCTTGCCGTCCTTGTCATAGCAGGCATAAAACGCGGGGATGACACCCTGATACTTAGAAAAGTCCTTCATCCCTATAATCTCCTTTTCAATTATTTATATCACGATGTAAAGATTGCTCATATAGTATGTGCCGTTTCGGCCATTCCCCAGAGCCATCCGCCCTGAAGCTGCCGAAAATCGTCCGGCGGGATGCCCTCCGGCAAGAGGTCGGCTGCACAGCCGATAAACCGGCTTGTGCCTGCATCCCTTATCCCTTCACCGCGCCCATGGTAATACCCTGGGTGAAATAGCGCTGGAACATGATAAACACCGCCAGGATGGGTACCGCTGCTACCGCCGCGCCAGCCATGATGAGACCAAAGTCGTTGGCATCGGGACCGCTCTGCATGAGGGCGATACCGACAGAAATGGTCTGGTTGGCCCGGGAAATCAGCATAATCAGCTGCATGAAGTAGTCGTTCCAAGAAGTGATGAAGGTGAAGATAGCCAGAGCGCCTACGCCGGGTTTGATCAGCGGGAAAACGATCTGAGCGAAAGTCCGCCACTGGCCGGCGCCGTCGATCCGGGCCGCCTCCAGCATCTCAGTAGGTACGTTCTCAGAGAACTGCTTCATCAGGAACACGCCGAAGGGCCAGCCCACGATGGGCAGAATCACCGCCAGCAGAGTATCATGGATTCCCATGGCCGCCATCTGCTGCACCAGAGGGATCAGGATAACCTGCTTGGGCAGTGCCATGGCACAGACCATCAGGGAGAACACCAGGGCCCGGCCGTAGAACTGCTTCTTGGCCAGAACGTAGCCGGCCATGGCGGCAGTCAGGCAGGTAAGGATCATGGAAGCCACTGCCATGACAATGGTGTTGAGCAGCCACTTCAAGGAGGTGGCAATGGCAGGACCAGTGATGGTGTAGCCAGCCAGCTTGATCTGGAAGAGAGGCATCTGCTCGGCAAAGAGCTTGCGGTAGTTATCCAGGGTAAACACCTGAGGGAAGAAGGTGGGAGATGCGGAATTGATCTCCTGGGCCGTCTTGAAGGAGCCGGTGATGATCCAGTACACCGGGAAGATGAACAGGAACGCCAGCACCGCCAGGATCACAAGGCAGGCAATGGTATAGGGGGACTTTTTCTTTGTCGTCAGCACTGTGATCCCTCCTCTCAGCTGTTGCTCTTCCCGGCCACCTTGAACTGGATGGCGGAGAAGAGGGAGATGATGATGGCCAGAATAATACCCATGGCCATGCCGTAGCCGTACTCACCCAGCTTGATGGCCTGGTAATAAATGTAGTACATAATGGTCTGGGTGCTGTTGTTGGGGCCGCCGGAGGTCAGCATCTGGATCAATGCAAAGCACTGGAAGGAGTTAATGGTGGTGATGACCAGGATATACAGGGTGGTGGGCATGATCTGGGGCCACTTGATCTTCCAGAATACCTGCATCTCCGTGGCGCCATCCACCTGGGCAGCCTCGATCATAGAGGTATCCACGTTGCCCAGAGCCGCCACATACAGCACGATGGGCTGGCCGATGGAGGTGGTAAAGAGGATCAGGATAATGCACCAGATAGCAAAGCGCTCATCGCCCAGCCAGCCAATGTCGGTACCCAGGACGTAGTTGAAAAGACCGGTGTACTTGTTGAACATCCACTTCCACACCACGGCCACCGCCACGGTGCCGGTGACCACAGGGAGATAGAAGATGCAGCGGAAGAAGGAGCGGGTCTTAGCCCCCATACGGTAGATCGCGGCGCCTACCCACAGGGAGAAGGCCGTTACCACCGGCACGGAGACCACCACAATGAGGATGGTGTTCCACAGGCCCCGCCAGAACACCTTGTCGTTGAACATACGGATGTAGTTGTCGAACATGGTGTCCACAGAGAAGGTGTGGCCGGAGACATTATACTGGGTAAAGCTGTTGATGAAGCAGGTGACCATGGGGTAAACCACAAACCCCAGGAAAAAGATGAGACTAGGCAGCAGGAACAGATAGGCTGCCGTGGTCTCCCGCCGGACCAGGGCCCGGCTGGCGCCATACTTGGATTGCTTTGCCAAATTCGTTCGCCCTCCTTTTTATTCATTTCCCACACAGCTGCCGCTCATCGGCACGGAGCGGGGCCGCAGATATTCCGGCGCCTCTCCGCGCCGATGGGGAGAAAGGGCGCCCACCAGGGGAGTGGGCGCCCTTTCAAAAGGTCGTCAATCAGCCGTTGGCCTTGGTGTCGTACTCAGCCAGAGCGGAAGCGGCATCGCCGCTGCTGAAGGCAGCCTGGAGCATCTCGAACCACGCGGTGCGCTGCTCAGACCACTTGGGGGTGACGTTGTAGTAGTCGCCCAGGTAAGGCATGAACATCATGAACTCAGAGTAGCCTTCCTTCTCGGTGCCGGCATAGATGTCGCCCAGGGAGGAACGAGCGGGGAAGAAGCCGGTAGCATACACGCTGTCGGAAGCCTGGCTCTCATCGTTGCAGACGAAGTCGATGAAGGTCTTGGCAGCATCAATCTTGGCCTGATCGCCCTTGTCCACGATGCCGAAGCCCCAGATACCGCCGTCCAGCTCGGGCTGGCCGTCATCAGTGGGGAAGGTCATGGCAAAGGGAGTGAAGGAGGCCTGGCTGGCATAGGTAGCCCAGTTAGAGGCGTTCCAGCAGAAGCTCATGCAGGAGGTGCCGTTGGCAAAGAGAGTCAGCTCGTCGCTGGCCACGATGCCGGCGTCATAGGTCATGGACTTGTCATTTACCATGTCGATGAGCAGCTGCAGGCCCTTGACGCCGTTGTCGCTGTTCATGGTGTACTTGGTGTGCTCAGCGTCGGTGAAGTCAGCGCTGTACAGGTTGCGCACCAGAGCGCGGGTGCCCTGGTCGCCGCCCTGGCCGCCGCAGTAGACGATACCGGGCACGCTGTAACCAGCGTCACGGAGAGCCTCGCAGGCCTTGACAAAGTTCTCAGTGGTCCAGGTACGGTTCTCTTCGTCGATGTACTGGAGAGCGCCGGCCGCCTCAAAGGCCTCGTAGTTGATGGCCATGCAGTGAGTGGTCATGCACAGGGGGTACTCATAGTAAGCACCGTCGGTCCACTGGCAGGCCTTCTCAATGGACTCGCTGGCCATGTCGGCTCTCATCTCATCGGTCCACATGTCGCTCAGGTCCACCATCTTGCCGTTGGCGCCCCAGTTGGACACCAGACGCTCAGGACCTTCCATGATGATGTCACCCACAGTGCCGCCCTCCATGGCGGTGTTCACCTGGGCGTCACCGTTGGTGTAGTCCAGGTACTGGACGGTGACCTTGATGTTGGGGTACTTGTTGTTGAAGTTGGCGATGATCTGATCCACGACTTCGGGCTTGCCCCAATCGCCGATGGGGTAGGTCCACAGGGCGATCTCCACGGCCTCGCCGGAAGTATCACCGGTATCCTCGGTATCCTCGGTATCGTTCTGAGTGTTGTTGGCGGTGTTGTTGCCGCCGTTGTTGGTCTGTTCCACGGAGCAGGCTACCAGGCCCAGCGCCATTACCAGAACCAGCAGGAGCGCAAGAAACTTCTTCATGTCATTTCCTCCTTTTTGATGAAAAGCCCGGACATTACTCCGGGCTCGTATGGTTAAATTGTATAAGAGAAAAGAGGAAATGTCAACCAAAATAAAAATAATTTCGGAAATTTGTGGGAAACATCAGTTTTCGTAAAAATTTTTATATCATATGCCCAAATCTTCCTCTGCTGCCTCTTCCTCTTCCAGCTCCGGAGCATAGCGGCGGAACACCTTCTCCAACAGGAGGGAAGAGGCAAGGGCCGCCAGGGCCGGCACAAAAAAGAGCGGAAGTACCAGGCGAAGGCACAAAAAGGCTGCCGCCCCATTGATCGCCACCAGCAGCAGAGCGGTGGGCAGATGGGCCAGCGTCAGCCGGGAAGCCATGGCAAAAAGATCCTTCAGGGAGAAAGAAAACCGGCCCAACAGGGGAAAGAGAAACATCAGGGCCCCCAGAGGCAGCAGCATCAACAGGCTGTATCCCGCCAGGACAGCGTAGCCGTACGATGTGGAGGCGGCAGCCATGCGACACAGCCGCCAGCCCAGCTGCAAAAAGAACGCCGGCACCAAAACCACCAGGGTAGCCAGTATCCCCTGCTTGAAATTCATCCGGAAGGAGTGAAAGAAAGCCTTAAAGGCCCCATCCTCCCGCCGCCGCACATGGCGCACCACCGCAAAATACAGCGCGGCGGTGGCCGGGCCGATGGTAACCACCGGCACGCAGGCCGCCGCCCACAGGAAAGAGAGCCCGCACACATCAGTCATGGCGCTGACGGTTCTCCACAGGTCATTTTTCGGATCAAACAGGCCGCTCATGGCTTGCTCCTTTCGGGCTCAAAGCCCCATCCCCGCTTTACCTTACACACACTTCTGGGTCAGAGCTTTGCCCACAGCTTCCCGGCACCGCTCCGCCTCTTCATGATTCTGCCGGCAGTACTCGCTGAAGAGAACATCCACCACATACATCTGGGCCATAATCGCGGCAATGGAGCCAAACTGCAGGGGCAGCTCATTGGGCCCGCACAGCAGCACCGTGTCGGCAAAGGCGCTGGCCGGAGCGTTAAGGAACCGGGTCACCAAAATCAGCTTGGCCCCCCGGGAGGCAATCAGCTCCGCCGCCTCCAGCAGCTCATGGGTGGCGCCGGTATAGGAGAAATACAGCACCACGTCATTTTCCGCCAGAGTGGAGAGCACCACCGCCTGGAGGTGAGAATCCTGAGCGGTCTTGAACTTGGAGGAAGCAGTGGAAAACTGAGCCCAGGCCGCCTCCGCCACAATGGAGTGATTCCCCTGGCCCAGGCACACCACCTGGCCTGCCCGGCTCATCAGCTCCACCGCCTGGCGCACAGGCCCCTCCTGGAGCATATGGTAAGCCTTATTCAAGGCATCCTGATTGGTATTATAAACTTTTTCCATCACCGTGCCCACGCTGTCATCCAGCAGGATCTCCTCGTTGGCCACACTGGAGGGAGCCCGGTTTCCGGCGATCAGAGCCGCCTTGGCCAGCTCCAGCTTGAAATCATTGAAGCCTGCCAGCTTCAGCTTCCGGCAAAACACCGAGATAGTGGATACGGCCACATCGCAGGCGGCGCTGAGATCGGTGATGCTGATGTACTGGGTTTCCTTCTGGTGCTCCAGCACATAGTCCACGATCTTTTTCTCTGATTTTGTGAAATTTTCGTACTCCTGCAGCATCAGCGCAACGACATTTTTTCCCACTTTGACCTCCCCGGTGCTGGTGACCTTTCTTTCGAATTTTTTCGAAATCATGTCATAATTTCTGATAAAACTATAATACACCCCTGACTGTTTTGCAATATATTTACCGAAAATTTTTCGTTTTTAAAAAAATTTTTATTTTTTGTAAACACTCCCATATTCTCCCTCTTCCCAGAAAAAATATGGAGAAACTGTCCAAAAGCACAGAGAAGCCGCCGGAGGAAGCCATCCTCCGGCGGCCTTTCTGCTCTCACCGGGCACAAGCGCTAGCCTTGTCCGCCCTGTTCATACAGCTGGGCCAGAATATCCACACACCGCTCGATACCTACCACGCCGCTGTTGAGGGTAATGTGGTAATTCTGAGCCATTCCCCACTCCCGGTGGGTAAAGTGCTTATAATTGATCCGCCGCTTGGTATCCTTATCCTTCAGCCGCTTCTCCGGACTGTTTTCCGACTCGCCGTACAGCCGCACAATCCGGTCTGCGCGAAAGTCCATATCCGCATGGATAAAAACATGCAGACAGTCCTTCCGCTCCCGGAGGATATAGTCGGCACACCGGCCTACAATGACGCAGGGCTCCTGGTCCGCCAGGCGAAGGATTACCTCCCGCTGAATGGTCCAAAGGAAATCGGTAGCGTTGAGGCCGTTCATCACGCCCGGCGTCCCCGCTCCCTGATCCAGGAGCCAGGTCAGCCAGTTGGTATTGCCGGCAAACTCTCCCCGTTCCTCCACAAATTTCGGATCAAAGCCGGTTTCCAGGGATACCTGCTTGACCAGCTCCTTATCATAGTAAGCGATCCCCAGGCGCTGGGCCAGGGTCTTGCCGATGGTCCGCCCGCCACTGCCAAATTCCCGGCTGATCGTAATGATCCTTGTTTTTTCCATGCGCGGCCTCCTTTTTGCCTGGAGCCTGCCCGCCGGCAGGCCCGGATGGGCGCATCCTTTTCCGGCCCGCACCCGCTGCCCGTTTCTTCTAAACACACTATAATTTTATGCCCACAAAAAAAATTTGTCAAAGGGCGATTTCTTTTCCGTTGCATTTTTTCTGATTTCTCTTGGTATTTGTTTCCCCTTGTGCTATACTACATTGTTGCCTATCAATCTTTTCCCAAAGGGAGACCCTTCGCTATGGCTACTCATCCCCGCAAAAAAAGGCGTTCCTGGGGACGCCGTATTCTGCTGCTGGTGCTGCTGGTCCTGCTGGCTGCCGGCTTTTTCCGCTGGAGCAACCATTCCCTCCAGACGGAGTATTTCACCTTCACCTCCCCCCGTCTGCCCCAGGGCTTTGACGGCTGTACCATCGTGGAGCTCACCGACCTCCACGGCGCGGAATTCGGCGAGGGGAACCAAACGCTGATCGATGCTGTCCGGAAACTGTCACCGGACTATATCTTCCTTACCGGTGATCTGCTGGATCGGTTCCGGGAGACCCCCCACAGCTACGCCGCGGACCTGGGCGCCGCCATGGCCGGCATTGCCCCCACCTACTTTGTTACCGGCAACCACGAATGGGCCCTGCCGGATGTACCGGATCTGAAGGACGCCCTGGAGGCGGCGGGGGTCACGGTGCTGGACAACCGCTTCGTCACTCTGGAGAGGGAAGGGGACACCATGATCCTGGCAGGGATTGACGATCCCAACGGCTACGCCGATCAGAAAACCCCGGAGGAGCTGGCCGACGAGGTGAAAGCCGCGGCGGAGGATCCCTTCTGGATCCTTCTGGCTCACCGCAATGACCGCTTTCTCCGTCAGTACAGTCTCCTGGGGGCCGATCTGGTGATCGCGGGCCACGGCCACGGCGGCATGATCCGCCTGCCCTTTACCGACGGCCTCATCAGCACCGACCGCACCCTTTTCCCCTCCTACACTGCCGGATTCTATGAGGAAAACGGCAGCACCCTTTTTGCTTCCCGGGGCCTGGGCAACTCCGGCCCCAGCTTCCGGCTGTTCAACCGGCCCCAGATCGCGGTGCTGACACTGGAGAAGGGCTGAGAAAGGGCCTTTGCGGACACAGATAGAGATACGGATACTGTCATAAGGATACAGGTATATGAGAGAATTTGACGCGGGACAATATGATATCGCCGTCATTGGGGCGGGCCATGCCGGCATTGAGGCGGCTCTGGCCGCCGCCCGGCTGGGCATGCAGACCATCTGCTTTACCATCAACCTGGATGCGGTGGGGAACATGCCCTGCAACCCCGCCATCGGCGGCACCGGCAAGGGCCATCTGGTCCGGGAGCTGGACGCCCTGGGGGGCGAGATGGGAAAGGCCGCTGACAAGGCCTGCATCCAGTACCGCCTTTTGAACCGGGGCAAGGGCCCTGCTGTCCACAGTCTCCGGGCCCAGGCGGACCGGCGGCTCTACCAGCAGGTGATGAAGCATACCCTGGAGCGCCAGGAGAACCTGACCCTGCGCCAGGGGGAGGTGGTGGATATCCGGCTGACCAACGGCGCCGTAAGCCATGTGGTCCTTCAGACCGGGGCGGTATTTGCGGTAAAAGCCGCCATCATTTGCTCCGGCACCTACCTCAACGGCCGCACCATTGTGGGCGAGTGCATTCAGGAAGGCGGGCCCGACGGCATGTTTGCCGCCACAGCCCTTACCAGCCGTCTGCAAAACATGGGACTGGGGCTGCGGCGGTTTAAGACCGGCACGCCCCCACGGGTCAACGCCCGGACCGTGGACTTTTCCAAAATGGAGCTTCAGGAGGGGGACAGCGAGACCATGCCCTTCTCCTTCTCCACCCGGGAAAAGCCGGTAAACCGGGCAGTATGCTACCTCACCTACACCAACGAGGAAACCCACCGGATCATCCGGGAGAACCTTGACCTGTCCCCTATGCACAGCGGCGTCATTGAGGGGGTGGGGCCCCGATACTGCCCCTCCATCGAGGCCAAGATCACCCGCTTCCCGGACAAGCTCCGCCATCAGCTCTTTATTGAGCCCATGGGCCTGGATACCGAGGAGCTGTATATCCAGGGTTTCTCCTCCGCCCTGCCGGAGGAGGTGCAGTGGGAAATGCTTCACACCATCGTCGGGCTGGAGCACGCGGAGATCATGCGCCCCGCCTACGCCATCGAGTACGACTGCGTGGATCCCCTGGAGCTCAAGCCCACCCTGGAGACGAAAAAGGTCCCCGGCCTCTACGGCGCGGGGCAGTTCTGCGGCTCCTCCGGCTACGAGGAGGCCGCCGTCCAGGGCTTCGCGGCGGGGGTCAACGCCGCCCGGAAGCTCCGGGGCCAGGAGCCCTTCGTCCTCACCCGCAGCCAGTCCTACATCGGCACCCTCATTGACGACCTGGTCACCAAGGGCACCGAGGAGCCCTACCGCATGATGACCAGCCGCAGCGAATACCGGCTGCTGCTGCGCCAGGACAACGCCGACCAGCGGCTCACCGCCATCGGCCACGATCTGGGTCTGGTCAGTGAGGAGCGTCTGAGGGAGGTGGAGGCAAAATATGAGGCTGTCCGCCGGGAGGTCCGGCGGCTCACTGGAAAGGGGCTTCCCCCCACGCCGGAGCTCAACGCCTTCCTCACTTCCCGGGGCACCGCCCCCGTCAGCGACGGGGCCCCCATGATCGCCCTCCTCCGCCGGCCGGAGATCCACTACGACGACCTGCGGCAGTTTGACCCGGAGATGCCGTACCTGCCGCCGGAGACAGCGGAGCAGGTGGAGATCTCTGTCAAGTACGAGGGCTATATCCAGCGCCAGCTCCAGGAGGTGGAGGACTTCAAGAAGCTGGAGAGCCGGGCCATCCCCCCCGGTACGGATTACGCCCACATCCAGGGTCTGCGGCTGGAAGCCCGGGAAAAGCTCTCCGCCGTGCAGCCCATGAACCTGGGCCAGGCCAGCCGGATCTCCGGCGTCAGCCCCGCTGACGTGGCAGCCCTGATGATCCATCTGGAACGGAGCTGATTCGAGGGCAGTAAACAGCGGGGCAGCCCGCCGGGCTGTACAAGGAGCTCAGATCCACAAGGCCCCATTTTTCAGCAATTTTAAAAACAAATCGTACTTTTTTGACAGAAAAATACAAATCGTAATCAATTTTTCCCCTCTGAATCGGTAAATTCCACTCCCGCCGTCACAGGACAGCGGATGCATAACATAACAGGTAACGAACAACAAGGAGTGAAAAAACTATGCGCATGTTTCTGGCCATCGTGGTCTGCAAGCTGCTGCGGTTCATCGGCAAGCTGGTGGGCAAGGGCAGCAGCCTGCCGGGCCAATACGCCCTGAAGGTCTGCCCCGACGTTCTCCGTCGGGTGAAGCTGCCCCCCTACATCATCGCCGTCACTGGCTCTAACGGCAAGACCTCCACTGTGGAGATGATCGCCTCCATTCTCCGTGCCGCGGGAAAGGACGTGGTCTACAACGCCGAGGGCTCCAACCAGATCGAGGGCGTCACCACCCTCATCCTCTCCCGCAGCTCCCTCACCGGCAAAATGAAGGGGGATGTGCTGCTGCTGGAGAGCGACGAGCGCTACGCCAAATTCAGCTTCCGCTATTTCCATCCCACCCACTTTGTCATCACCAACCTCTACCGGGACCAGCTCACCCGCAACGGCCACCCGGAGTGGGTCTTTGAATCCATCCTCCCGGCCATCCACCAGGACACCACCCTGGTCCTCAACGCGGACGATCCCCTGGTGTCCCGGTTCGCCCAGGGCCATGACCCGGAGAAGGTAAAGTGGTTCGGCCTGGAGCGCTGCTCCATCAGCACCGATACCCCCCGGGGCGTCTACGACGACGGCCAGCGGTGCCCGGTGTGCCGGGGGCGCATGGTCTACTCCTGCTACCACTACCACCACATCGGCCACTACCACTGCGAGAGCTGCGGCTACCACCGCCACGAGCCGGACTTCGCCGTAACGGAGCTGGATCTGAAGGCCGGCCGGCTGGTTATCGGCGGCGACACTGAGATCCGCCTGAGCTTCCGCAGCATCTACAACGTCTACAACATCCTCTCCGCCTGGTCTGTCTGCTCCCTGGCGGGCGTGGAGAAGTCCGTGATGGCCTCCGTCATCAACGACTATATCCTGAAAAACGGCCGTATGGTTCGCTTTGCCCTGGGAGAACACCATGGGGTGCTCCTCACCAGCAAGCACGAGAACTCCGTGGCCTATGACACCAACCTGGACTACATCTGCGCCACGGAAAAGCCCTGCACCGTCATTATCCTGGTGGACGCCATCAGCCGCAAATACTTCACCGGCGAAACTAGCTGGCTGTGGGACATCGACTTCGACCGTCTCAGCTGTCCCCAGGTGGAGAAGGTGGTCCTCTGCGGCAAGTACGTCAACGACCTGGCCATGCGCTTCGACTACACATCCGTAGCCCCGGAGAAGATCGTCTGCTACGACACCGCCGGCCAGGCCGCCGAGGCCCTGAAGGCGGCAGGCGGGGAGGACCTCTACGTCCTCACCTGCTTCTCCGACCGGGACAAGCTGCTCTCGCTGACCACGCGGGAAGACTAAAGGAGGGACTACCATGGAACTGACACTGCTGCATCTCTATCCCGACGCCATGTCCCTCTACGGGGAATACGCCAACCTTTCCGTCCTCCGCCGCCATCTGGAGGCCTTGGGCGTCACGGTGCACCTGGAAAAGGTCACCTGCGAGAATGTGCCCGACTTTACCCGGGCAGACCTTGTCTATATGGGGGCCGGCACCGAGGGGGCCCAGAAGGCGGTGCTGCTGGGTCTGCCCCACCACGCCGACGCCCTGCGGGACGCCCTGGACCGGGGCTGCCTTCTCTTCTTCACCGGCAACGCCATGGAGATCCTGGGCCGCTCCGTTACGGATGCCAAGGGCCGGACCTGGAACGCCCTGGGTTTTTCGGATTTCACCACGGTGGAAACGGACAAGCGTACCCCCGGGGACGTTATCGCCACCTCCACCCTGTGGGAGACCCCCACAGTGGGCTTTATGAACAAGTGCTCCACCACCTCCGGCATCACCACGCCCCTGTTTTCCGCCCTGCCTCTGGGCTTTGGCAACGACGCCGAGCACGGCGCCGAGGGCTACGCCCTGGGGAACATCCTGGCCACCCACATTACCGGGCCGGTGCTGGTGAAGAACCCTGATTTTACCGACCTGATCATCCGGCGGCTTTTTGCCGCTAAGGGCTGGTCCCTGCCGGAGCAGCTGCCGGTGCTGCCCCATGAGCGGGAGGCCTATGCCGTCACCCTCCGGGAGCTTCAGGCCCGTCTGAAATGATCCATACTGCCGCCGGGGCCCCTGTGCGCCCCGGCGGTTTTCCACATGTCGTCCCCACATGGTGCATTGCTGAGAGGAGGCTTTCCCCATGCATGATATTCTGATCCAAAACGGCTCCGTCATTGACGGCAGCGGAAGCCCGGCCTATGCCGCCGACGTGGCCGTCAATGGCGGGAAGATTGCCGCCATCGGCCATAACCTGGGCCCCGCCCGGCAGGTCATCGACGCCGCCGGGAAGGCGGTGACCCCCGGCTTTATCGACATCCACCGTCACGCCGACGCGGAGGTATTCCGGGAGGGCTTTGGGGCCCTGGAGCTGCGCCAGGGCCTGACCACCATTATAAACGGCAACTGCGGCCTCTCCGCCGCCCCCATCGGCGGCCCCTACCGCCAGGCGGTGCTGGACTATCTGGCCCCCATTACCGGCCCCGTGGGGGAAACTGTCCCCACCGGCTCCCTGGGGGAATACCTCCGGGCTGCTGACGGCACCCCTCTCCACACCGGCATGCTGGCGGGGGCCGGGACCATCCGGGCTGCGATAGCGGGCTACGCCTGCCCCACCCTGGATCAAAGCCAGCTCCGGGCCGTTCAGAAGGCCCTGGAGGGGGCTCTGGAGGAGGGGGCACTGGGCGTATCCCTGGGCCTTGGCTACGCCCCAGAGTGCTTCTACACCACCGAGGAGCTGATTGCCGTCCTCTCTGTCCTCC
>JAGHHM010000174.1 GCA_017887695.1 Oscillospiraceae bacterium
GAGGAGGGCGGCAAACGCATCGACGGTCCCACCACTGGTGATCTGAAGCTGTAAGATGACCGCAGTATAGTTCAAATAAAATTTCCCGTTTATGTGCTGTAATTTGCACATAAACGGGAAATTCAAAATAGATGAGGAATTGCTTAGCGAGCACGCGCCGCTCTATACCCTTTTCCTGAATGTAATCCCGGGAATCCTGATATAGGTCTTGTGGTTTTTATTGAATGACAGCTTATCTTTTGTTTATATTGTCGCTTACAATAAGCGATGCGCGTTTTGACGTATTTTGTCAAACTTTCCCAACCTGGAAGCCATTGTCCCACAAGGCTTTCCGGGTTTCGCTTACATTAATTCCGGCGGAATACATAGCATCTCGGTTACTGCAAGTGATCAGCTTCAGAAAATTAGTCTCTTTCACCTCACTGTTCATGCATCATCTTCGCCCCTCGCCGTCAAAATACACTTTTCAGCATTTCCAGGGCTGCACCGTACCCTGCCGCTGTCCTTGCCATAGAATGCGGCAACTTTCAGCAAGGCACTCTTCTTGATCACAAGAAAGGCAAAACTACTTCAGCAGCACCGCAATTACTTCTAAAATGCTTGATTTTTCTACAATCAGCGGATACATCAACCAGAAAAATCCTACGCAGAGGCCCGCTTTACCATATTTCTAGAAACTGGGGCAGGCAGCTGCTGGTAACTTTCGTATATCTCGCACACATACCGTTTGCTTTTCAAAATTATTTTTTGTATTCATACATATCTTGCATTTTTCGAAATTTTTATTTCACAGATGGAAAACTTTGTGTTACAATATGTGACGAGAAATAAAAGGAATAGTTCCTATTCTTATTTTATCTATTCCCACATAAGCCACGCAGAGCGCGGCTGGATCGCAAGAAAGAAGAAGAAAGGAAACAGAGCGAATGAAGTGGTATCAAAGAGTGCTGTCCGGCGTACTAACCGCCGCCATGGGGTTAAGCCTGCTGAGCGGCATACCGACAGCATCGGCAGCCGACCGCGATACAGCGGTACTGGTTTCGTCAAGCCCCACCCAGGCAACAGGCGAAATCGTGACTGTGATACAGATTGATTACCCCATTTACACGGAGAAGCTAAACGGGGCCACTGTAACACTCTACCGAGGCGATATGGCGATTGCCCATGGCTCTCCTTACAGGATAATGGGAGCATGACATTCACCGACGGCAGCACCGCAGCCGGCACCATTACCCTGCTGACTGACGGCCCTATGGTCTCCTCCGTGGAAGTACGCATGACTGGTCTTTCAGCGGAAACCGGCAGCAATCAGTATCGTCTGAAGCTGACAGGCAACGGTTTCAAAACATATGAAAGCAATGTGCTGGAACTGTCTACTTACTCTATTGGCATGGTGCTTGGCACTGGTACCTTCACTTTGGGTGATGTCAACGGAGATGGCGCTGTCAATACAGCCGATGTGGAAGCAGTCAAAGTCCATCTGGATACCGATAACGGACAAGCAGATCTAAATGGGGACAGAATCGTGGATATTTCTGACCTGGCCATTGCTACCATGGGCGCTGCTGCATCCGGCGAGGCGCAGATCTATCATACCACGGCCATTGCCGCCAATGTGGTGGACAGTACTGCGGTATCTGATGCGCTGGAACACGAACCCACTATTCACAGCATCACTGGCGAGGTGTCCGATCTCTTTACCGATGGGAGCTATGTCACGATCACGCCGCAGGAAACTGCCCAGGAGGTTCGGCTTCCCATCCCCCTGTCTGAGGAGGGCGTACTGATGGAACAGGTGGAAATTACCAGTTCCGCAGGCAGCCCGTTGGAAAAGGGTGTTCTGGTGGCGGAGGTCGCAGGCGGTGACTCCATTACCATTCCCTTCCTCCTTAATGAAAGTATTCCTGACGGTGTGTACGCCATTCAGGCCCGGGACGACGGACGTAAAGTAGTAACCATCTCGTTGGGTAAGCGCGTGCCGGTAAAGAAAATCACCATCCAGGTAGATCTTGACGAGGCTGGCAAGGAAGTTGTGGTGGAGCAGATCCAGTTTCTCCAGGACGTGCTACCGGAGAATCCTCCGGTGGAGAACACCCAAATCAAGAATGTAGCTGCCCAGGCCGGGGACAAGCAGGTAACTCTGACTTGGGACGTATTCCCCAATATTACCGGCTACAAGGTCTATTATGGTACCAGTGAAACCCAGATGACCACAGTGTTGGAGACAGAAAAGACCTCCTGCACCGTTACCGGACTGGAGAATCTAAAGACCTACTATTTTGCTGTGGCACCGGTGTCCACTGCCGGAGGACAGACATGGGAGGGAACGAAATCCGCGGCAGTTCGCGGAACACCCCAGCCTGCCAGTGTCCCCGATAAGCCCGACGGCGTCACTGTCACTGCCGGTGATACAGTCCTGATGGTAAGCTGGAAACCCGGCAAGGACACCAAATACTGCAAAGTGCAATATCGCGTCCAGGGCGAGGATTCCTTCACTGTGCTGGAGGGGCAGTATGCCTCCTCCGCCACCATTACAGGGCTTCTCAACGACGTGACCTACGAAGTGCAGGTATTTGGCGTTAACGACAAGGGCAACGGTCCCGTTTCACTCACCGCAATCGGCACCCCAAAGCCGGAAGTGATCGTGGCCCCGGAATTACCCACGGTAAACCGCTTGGATAGCAGTGTGATCACCTCGGCTTCCTATCCCGTCCGCAATACCGACACCAACGCCAGCAAAGGGAGCCTGCCTGACGCGGTATACGACGGCGATTTTCAAACCGGCTGGGTTGCATCGACCTGGTCTCTGGAGCGGAAATTTACCTTCCAGTTTGACCAGGGCTATGAAATGGATTTCCTCATCTATGTTCCCAATTTGGGCAGGGATACCCAGAAGAACAACGGAAATCAGTACCGCGATTACTTCACGTCCTTTAATCTTTGGCTCAACGGCAAAGCAGTAGACGCCGCCAATATTTCCTTTGAGCGAGCCAAAAATAACGAGTATTTCATCATCAAATTCCCCAAGACAACAGTATACTCCCTTGCGGTGGAGGGCTCTCAGTGGACCGGCGCCGGCAATATCAGCCTGTCTGAAATTGCTTTTTATGAGTATGGCAGTCTCTCTGACGAAATTTCCGCCCTCTTTGCCAACGACAGCCACACAGCACTGGCATACGGGGTGAATGCACAGCAGATCTCCGCGCTGTATGAAAAGGCCAGCAGCACCGACGCCTACTATGTGGAACGCGCTGTAATGCTGGATGAACTGGGCAATGCGCAGCAGCTCCTGGAAGGCAGGCAGGATGAGCTCATCGTGCGCGACAGCTTTACCTCCCGCAGCGGCGCCGCCGACAGCCAGTATGGCCAGTCTGCTTCTGCGCTGCAGCCTCTGGGGATCTCCGCCTTGTCCAACCAGTATATTACGCTTTACGTAGAGGGCCTGGGTGAAGGCGAGAGCATCAGCCTGATTCAATGGCAGCAGTATTCCGAAGCCAGTAATACGACCAAAAGCTATACGCTGCACAACGGCCGCAACCGCATCTATCTTAGCCAGATTGGCAATGAAGGCTCCGGCGAGCGCGGCGGCGCACTGTATGTGCAATACGCTGGCAATTATGCCGGCAATATTAAAATCCAGGTGCGGGACACCTCAGAAGGAAAAAATGTCCTCACGGTTATTCCCATGCTGGACATCCGCCCGGATCAGTGGTACGGCAGGAGCGAAAGCCAACGCAAAGCACTTATCCAGGCATACGTGACGCAATTGCAGCAGTATGTCTCTGGGCTGACCTTCCCCAACGATTCCAGCCGGCGGACCAATATCCGCAATTTTACTGAAATCGCCACCCCCAGCGTGCTGCTCTCTCTGCCTGCCGATCAGGTGCTGGCCGGTCTGGGGGGCGCTCAGGCCGATGTGGACGATATGACCGCCCAGCTCTATGACGCCATCTGCGCCTGGGAACAGCTGATTTTCCTGGCCAATAAGACGCAGGGCATTATTGCAGCCAGCACGACGTTTGACAAGTATCAGTATCCCATGCAGACACGGCAGAATATTCGCTTCTCCCGTATGTTCTCTGGTGCGTTTATGTTCGCAGCCGGCAGCTATGTGGGTATTGACTACAACGAAACCCGGGCTATGGTGACAGGCTATCCTCTGGAGAAGAACGGCAGCGGTACCAGCATCGACAGCGACGATCTGAATGGCCTTTATGGCTGGGGCATTGCCCATGAAGTAGGCCATAATATGGACAAAATCGGCTACGCTGAGATTACCAACAATATCTACTCCCTGGTAGCTCAGACGGCAGATGCCGGCGACATGACCGCCCCCTCCCGCCTGGAAGGCATGTATCAGGCAATCTTTGACAAGGTGGCTCTCGGTAAGCCTGGCCAAGCCGGTGACGTCTTTACTCAGCTGGGTATGTACTGGCAGTTGCATCTGGCCTATGACGGCGCAGGCAGCCCCCTGGAGGGCAGCGGCGCTCTGGATTTCTACAATGCATTCTTCCAGGCATGGAAGGCAGGAGCATACAACGACGCTCCCAGTAAAAACGACCGCATTGCTCTCATTGCCTCCCAAGTGGCAAACAAGGACCTGACCGAGTTTTTCACCCGCTGGGGCATGGAACTGAGCCAGTCCACAAAGGAAACCCTGGCAGGGTACGATAAAGAGAGCCGGGAGATCTGGTACCTTAGCGATCAGTCCCGCCGGGATCGTTTAAGTGGTAAGAATGCGGCCAATCTGACAGCTTCCGTGGCCGCTGCGGAAAATGGAAACACCGTGTTGCTGACCATTACCCTGTCTGGCGACGCGGACCGTGTCCAGGGTTACGAGATTCTGCGTAACGGCACACCTGTTGCCTTCCTGATGGGCAACGGTCAGACCACCCAGGCCTATACCGACACCGTAGGCGCGGCCAATAACATGACGTTTACCTACACTGTGCGGGTTATAGACAAACTGGGCTATGAAGCTGACACAGCCACCGCTGATGGGGTGCGTATTTCCTACGATCAGACCATCAGCCCGTCTCTTTACAGCATTGTCCGCGACAAGGACACCGGAAATGTTATCATCACTGCCCAGGATAACACACTTCTGACCACCAGCGGCCTGAAGCTCACCGGCACAAGCATCCCGGCCAGCGGTGCCTATACCGTGACCATATCCGGTGAATCCTATCAGGATATTACGGCCAAAGCCGGCAGTTTTGCGCAAAATGAGGCACAGGATGGACAGACCTACCTGACCTACTTCAACAAGCCCGGCGCAGAGCCCACAGACACACGGATCTGGATGTATGATGCTGCCCGGATTGTGATTGCCGGTATTCCCGGCGATGTGGCTCTGGAGGATATCCATCTCCTCAGCTACCCCGGCGACAACATTTCCTTTACCGAGGGTGCTTCCATCGGTGTGCTGGAGGAGGATTACACTTACGTCAACAGTGACGGAAAAATCGAGACCATTTCCGCAGGCACAGTTATCATTACCGGCAGCTACCGGGGCGACCCGCTGTACAACAGTATCCGTGTCCAGGCAAAAATGCAGGCCATGCAGCCCGGCTCCAGTGAGGCTCCCACTGTGACGGAGAGAACTCTTTCCGGCGTCACACTGCTTTTTGCAGAAATTGCTGATGGTACAGTAAGCACGATCAGTGATGGCTTCTTCCTCTTTATTCCCACGGATCAGGCGGCCTTCAAGCAAGTCAACGAGGATCACGGGGACAACCTCTCTGCAGGCAGCCAGGTAATGATCGCCCTGCAGGCCCAGATGTGGCGCTATACAGACACAGTGGGTTCTCAGCCGCGCATGACCAGCGACACACTGTTCATCAGCGTGCCTCGTTATGACAGCATGCCCGGCATCGTATTGGAGCAGTAACACCAATTTGAAACGGAGGACGCTATGAAGCGTTGGATCAAACAAGTAATCAGCGCGCTGACCCTGTGCGCCCTGCTGACAGCCAATGGTCTGGCAGCTGAGATTTCCTTTTCCTTTGACAAACAGGGCACCACGGCCGCTGTACAGCTGAAGGACGTGGGGACAGACCGTTATGCGGCAGAGGTAACCTTTTCCCTGAGCAGCACCCAGTCTGTGCAGTTTCATGGCAAAGCTGACGCCTACGCCGTGACAATCGACAGTGCGGCAGGAACCGTCACCCTCTATGTCGCCTCATCCAGGCCTCTTACCGTTTCCAACGGCGTCCTGGATCTGGGCGTTCTGACGGTAGCAGCCGGTACAGAAGTATCTGACAGCGGCACAGCTATTGTGCTGGACCAGGCGTTGAACCGCTTCACTTATGCCAATGCCGCCGTAACTGTTACCCAGGACACTACCGGTGGCTCCACCGGCGGCGGCTCTACCGGTGGCGGCTCTACTGGTGGCTCTACCGGTGGTTCCACGGGTGGTACTACCGGCGGTTCTGGTGGCGGCAGTCTGCTCCCTGACCGGACGCCAGCTGTATCGGTAAATGGCATTGGCGGCAAGGTAAGAGCTTCCAGCGACGGCTCCGTTACCATTACCCCTGATGAGGGCTATCGCATTGCCCGGATTTTGGTTAACGGTAAGGAGGTGGCTGTTACTACCCGCCTGACAGGACTGACCGCCTCTGATGTGGTGATCGTCACATTTGAAAAGATGGATTCCAATTTGGAGCCGTCCTTTATCGACGTAGATCCTACCATTTGGTATGCAGATGCTGTCCGATTTGTTGTAACAAAAAATCTCTTTCAGGGCATGAGCGCTACGGAGTTTTGCCCTGATGTGGAGATGAGCCGCGCCATGCTGGTGACGGTGCTCTATCGGATGTCCGGTGAGGAAGCCCGCGGCAGCAGCGGCTTTACCGATGTGGAACCAGGTTCCTGGTATGCGTCAGCCGTGGCCTGGGCCAAGGAAAACGGCATTGTTCAGGGAGTCACAGACACCGCCTTTGCCCCCAACGATGCCGTGTCCCGTGAGCAGATGGCCACTATCCTGTACCGATACGCCCAGCGGCAGGGTACAGTGCAGAAGGCTGGGGATTCCGTGCTGGCCGCCTTTGTTGATGCAGCTTCTGTATCATCCTATGCGGTTCCCGCCATGAGCTGGGCAGTACAGGAGGGGCTGCTTTCCGGCATGGGAAATCAAACTCTTGCACCGGGCGGCTTTGCCACCCGCGCTCAGGTAGCTGTCATCCTGCAGCGCTTCCTGGAACAGGCTCAGTAACCCCCGCTTCTCGCCGTTTGGTGACAAGTCTTGGGGCGCTCTTGGGACTAAGCCTTCCTGTATTCCAACAGATCTCTTAACATTGCTGCTTAAAAAACCGCCGGCCCACAGGTGATTTTCTCACCTGTGGGCCGGCAATGTCTTACAGCCTTCTCCTTCCGCACCATGTCATATGCAGCCAGCATAGCTCCCTTGACAACAGATATTTCATGCAGCAGCTGAGCCAATACAAAGGCAACTTCTCTATGTACCTGTTTCCGGCTCAGGAAAGCGAAACTTAATAATGATCTCTTTCTTCTCCGTCAGCTCCACCCGCTCAATTAGGCTTACCAGCACTTCACGGCTTTCACCGGCGGTTGCAATAAACTGTCGTACCAATTCTCTGGCCCTATCCTCATTGTGGATTGGGCCTTTTTTGCGCAGTTGCAGCTCCTGCCGCTTTTTCTCCAGCCTATCCCTCTCTGTCTTGATCCTACCAAAAATGCGCTGAAAGTCCTCTTCAGGCAGCAAACCGCTAAGACGATCCGTATACATTTGATCAAGATGCGCGGTAAGACTGTCAATCCTGGTCTGAACACTCTGCGCTTCCCGTTCCGCGACAGATTCCTCTTGGGTATGCTTTATCGCCTCTTCCGCCACTAACAGCAGCTTATCGGGATTCAAAAACTGCCGGCACATTTCCTGTACCCTGGCAATTACCGCATCGGTAACCGTTTGCTCCTTAATAGAGTGACAGGTGCAAACACCTGCCCGGGTGTTGCGCTGATATGTACGGCAGACAAAATACAGCACGTCCTCCCCGCTGGCATTCTTTCGATTGAGCACCGCCAGCGGATAGCCGCATTCATGGCAAAAAATCAACCCTTTCAGCAAAAAATCGTAGGTACGGCTTCGGGTATGTCTGCGGCTATTGAGCAGCATCTGCACCTTTTGAAAGGTTTGTTTGTCGATAAGCGGTTCATGGGTACCTTCTACCACCACCCAATTTTCCGGTGCCTGCCTGATACATTTTGGGGATTTATAGCTGATTTTTACGCTGCGTCCCTGCACCATGTTGCCAATGTAGGTTTCATTTTGCAGTATATTGGAGATCCGTTCACCGCTCCACTGGCCGGAGTAAGGTCCGGTTCTGGCCACGGGTAAATGGGCATAAGCAGCAGGAGTGGCAATTTCCTCCTGATTGAGCAACGCCGCAATGTGACGGCAGCTCATGCCTCCCAACGCCAGTAAAAAGATTCGCCGCACGACAGGGGCCACTTCTTCATCCACAACTATCTTGTTTTTCTCTGTGGGATGCATCTTATAACCGTATACAGGCTTTCCACCGATAAACTGCCCCTTGCGCTGCTTATCCCGCTTTACACTTTTGATTTTCTTGGAGATGTCTTTGGCATACATGTCGTTCATAATCGCCCGGAATGGCGTAATGTCGTTGGCAGTGGAGTCCACACCGGTATCAATGCCATCCAGCAGTGAGATATACCGCACCCGATGCTCCGGAAAATACCGCTCCATATAATGGCCTGTCATGATGTAGTCCCGGCCCAAACGGGATAAGTCTTTGGTAATAACCATATTGACCTTTCTGGCCTCTATATCAGCTATCATCCGCTGAAAGTTGGGGCGATCAAAGCTGGTGCCGCTCCAGCCGTCATCTACATAAGTATCATAAACGTTCAGCTGATGCCGCTGGACAAACTCCCGCAGCAGGGATTCCTGGTTTTGAACACTCTGGGATGGCCCCTCGCTTTCATCCTCCTTGGATAGTCTTATGTATAAAGCCGCATGGTAGTCCATGGGATTGCTTATCTCCAAATACATGTAACGCCTCCTGAGATAAGCAACCGTCTATCATACAAGATATTATAATTTTTTGCGGCCATATCTTCAATTTTTCTCCGTATTATAGAGATTTTTCATTATAAAAAGCTGCAGCGACTTTATTATCAGTTCCGGCAGTTTTTCTCCCTCTTCTGTGAAAAAACAATGGACGACCGGCGTCTGCCCACCCTTTTTCACGATATTTCCTCCTTTCTGACTTGATACAGCCTATGCGGCAAAGGAGCCTTTCCCCTGGCAAAGCACGGTTCATGCAATCCTTGCGCCCCCTTCGGGGAACATTCATAAGTGGATAAGACTTCCTGTGGGCAGCTTCTACTCCACCTTCTTGTATACCCTGCCGCCATGCCGCAGTCCGATGACATCTTTGCCTTGACGCACAATGACGGAATCAGAATAGTCCATGGCATTGCGCGTAATGATGACATCCGGCTTCAGTAAGAAGCAGTTATATTCTGTCGTACCGGATCTCATCCCGATTGTGCCATCACTCTTCCGATAAAGCTCCAAAGTCAACGACGATTCCCGGGAAGAATAACGTCCAATAATATCATCGCTGACCGCAACGGTATGCTGGGGGGCACAATATTCCGATTCGGGCCACAGCGGTACATCAGCAAATGTTGACAATGCGGCATATGCCACTGCCTTTGCCGGTACACCGGTGAGATTGCAAAACACCAAAACACCTATACCCGCAGATTCCAGCCATGCCATATGACTTGATACGCCCGTCAGCCCTCCGCTGTGCATCAGCAGCCGATCGCTTCCCAGTGGCGCAACAGCAAGCCCCGCCGCGTATTGAAACCCATAAGTATAGTCCACCCTCGGTGTCTTCAGTACTTCATACCCATGCTTGCTTAACAGCAAATGGTTGGTCATTAATGCATGGAGATATTGGCGCATGTCGTTAATGGTCGAACGCATTGCGCCGCCTCCATTAAGCACAAAGGCACTGTCATAAAAGTCACGGCAATGCATGATCTTACCGTCCTTTGTGTAGTAAAGGGTCGCGCAGTTCTCATCTGCAAGGGGCTTTAAAAACTCACAGCCGCTTCTGCTCATACCAAGAGGCTCCAACACATGCTCTTTGACGTATTCAGCAAATGAGGGCTTATCACCATATATACGTACAAGTTCACTGAGTATGCCATAGCCGTCATTGCAGTAGCTCAGCACTTGGCCAGGAGTGCCTAACCGACATTCTGTGCTGTTAAAATTGGAAATAATCCGCCGACGTCCTTCCTCGGCAAGGGGTGCAGAAAAAGCCAGCTCCACTGTCCCATTATGAAAGATCCCCATTTCAGTGGCAACGTCGCTCATCAGCATCCTTGGAATGGGATAGAAACCTGCGCAGTGGCTCAGAAGGTGCCAAACCAGTATTCTCCTATCCTTGAGCTCCGGAAAGTAGTCGGAAACGGGCTTATAAATATCAATGATACCTTGCTCATAAAGCTGCAATATACATATCGCCGTAAACGACTTAGTAATTGACGCCATACCAAATATGGTGTCAGGGGTAACCGGGAGCTTTTCTTCATATGACCGATAGCCCTTGAATGTCTCGTAACGTACATCACCATCCCGACCTGTTACGGACACCGCAATTCCAGGAATTCGATATTTTTCTACCATCCTATCCAGATATTCCTCAAAGGGCTTTACGTCTCTCATCTTCTCATCTCACCCTTTCCGTTAATCATATGTCGGAGCAGTGTGTTAGTTTTCCTTTCTATATAGTACAGGAGATCGTTTTTGCCGTCAATGCGCAACACCAAGCCGCTCCTCTTTCAATTGTTGGGGCATAATGGCCAGCGGCCTCTCTGCAGCGGTTGGAAATACTGCCATCTTGTCGCCGCATCACCGGCCTTCTTCAAACTTTTTCCCCCAGTCCATAGCCATGGTGCCGTAATACGCACATCCCCCTGCGTTTCTTCTCCAACAATGATTCCTGAGCTGTGCTTACATTAGTTCCGACGCTATACATAAGAGCGTGAGATACCGTAATCCGCAGCAATCTCCCGTTGGGTCCTGGGCTGGCGTCCCGAGAGGCCGTATCGCTTCTTTATGATGTCCGCCTCACGTTCCGTCAGGCACTGGTCCACCAGCTGCCGCACTCGGACATGACTCTCCTGAGTATCCAGGTCGTCCAGCATGGTGTCCTCCACCCCCACCACATCCATCAGGAACAAATTATTTCCATCCTTATCCGTTTCCAGGGTGTCCGACAGAGATACCTCTCCCTGAAGCTTTTTCTGGCTGCGGAAAAACATCAGGACTTCATTTTCAATGCAGCGGGCAGCATAGGTGGCAAGACGGACGTTCTTTTCCGGCTTATAGCTGGAAATTCCTTTGATAAGCCCGATGGTGCCGATAGAGATCAGATCGTCCTGCTCCACACTTTGGGTATAATATTTCTTGGACGGGTGAAGCAGAAGGAGGAATTTTCCCGGTCAAAAACGACCCCATAGGGGTCGCCAAATTTCAAGTAAATGTCTAAATGTACTTCTTCCTTAGTGCTACACTTTTTAACCACAATGTGGTCCAGTATGGTGGTGACCAGGGCTGAGTTCACGCCATTTTGAAAGGAGAGTTCCGCCTCCAACGCTGCCTTGATCTTCACCAGCTGCTCCGCGGAGGTTTGGCTTTTTTCCTCTTCTGCCTTCAAAACCTCCATCTGTCGCTCCAGTTCATGGAGTTGGTCATTGAAGGCGTCGTTGCGCTGCTTAAATTCCAACGTGGAGAGGGCGCCCTCGATGCTCATCTCCAGCAGTCGGTCCTTTTTTGCGCAGATGGAATCGATCTCCGCCTCCACACGCTTGACATCCTGGCGGTAGTCGTGCTCATTGGGAACGGCCTGTATGACCTTCATCACGGCATCCACAATCGCCGACTTATCCTTGGCCAGCTGCTCAAAGATCTGTGCCATGATCTGATCCAGTTCGGAAGTCCTCATTTGAGGTGCGGCGCAGGCCGCCCGCCCTCGATTCCGATATACCCGGCACTGCCAAACCTCTTTCTCTCCTTTGGAACTTTTCAGTACCTGCCGGTGAAAGCTGGTACCATGTTCTTCACAAATAATTTTCCCGCTGTATGGGTAACGATTATGAAACTCGGCAGCACTCTGGTGAGACATCATCTGGGCACTGCGCCGTTTGTAGAGGGCATTGGCCCGATCCCACAGTTCCTCCGATACGATGGCCGGGATAGATGGGTCCGGATACATCACCCACTCGCTCTCGTCCAGAAAGATTTTCCGCTTGCTGCGGTAGTCCACCGTCTGGCTTTTGTTGGCACAGTACCAGCCTTTGTATTTGGGATTCTCCAAAATGTGCCGGATGGTCAGCACGTTGAAGGCATTTCCTTTCCGGCTGGTGAAGCCCTCATCATAGAGCTGCTGGGAAATGCGCCGGATTCCCATCTGCTCATTGGCATAGAGATGGAAGATCCGGCGCACCACCTTGGCTTCCGCCTCGTTGATAGTAAGGACACAGTCCTTTTTGTCATAACCCCACAGTTTGTCATTGCCCAGCACATGGCCGTTTTTGATGGCCTGGCGAAAGCCGAATTTTAACCGCTCCGAGAGCTTTCGCACCTCATCCTGGGCCACACCGGCCATGACCACCAGACGGAACTCACTGTCGCTGTCCAGGGTATTGATATTGTCATTTTGAAACAGTACCCCTACATCGTGCTCCAGCAGTTCCTGGGTGTATTGGATACTGTCCAGGGTGGAGCGGGAAAAGCGGGATATTTCTTTTGTAATGATGAAGTCGAACCGCCCTGCCTTGGCGTCGGAAATCATCCGAAGGAAACTATCCCGCTTTCTGGTGCTTGTTCCGCTGATA
>JAGHHM010000175.1 GCA_017887695.1 Oscillospiraceae bacterium
AAGTCCTCGATCTCCTTGGGGTAGATGTTCTCGCCGCCCCGGATGATCATATCCTTGATGCGGCCGGTGATCTTGAAGTTGCCGTTCTCGTCCCGACGGGCCAGATCTCCGGTGTGGAGCCAGCCCTCCTTGTCGATGGCGGCGGCGGTAGCGCCGGGCATCTTGTAGTAGCCCTTCATGATGTTGTAGCCCCGGGCCACAAACTCGCCGTCCACGTTGTCCGGCAAATCCTCCCCGGTCTCCGGGTCCACGATCTTGCACTCGATCTCCGGCAGGGGACGGCCCACGGTGTTCACCCGGACCTCCAGGGAGTCGTCGGTGGAGGACATGGTGCAGCCGGGGGAGGCCTCGGTCTGGCCGTAGACGATGGTGATCTCGCTCATGTGCATCTTATTGACCACATCCTGCATGACGGCGATGGGGCAGGGGGATCCCGCCATGATGCCGGTGCGCATGTAGGAGAAATCGGTCTTGGGGAAGTCCTCATGCTCCAGGAGGGCAATGAACATGGTGGGCACGCCGTGGAAGGCAGTGATGCGCTCGTTATTGATGCAGGCCAGAGCGGGCTTGGGAGAGAAATAGGGCAAGGGCAGAATGGTGGCCCCGTGGGTCATGGAGGCAGTCATGGCCAGCACCATGCCGAAGCAGTGGAACATGGGCACCTGGATCATCATGCGGTCGGCAGTGGAGAGATCCATCCGGTCGCCGATGTTTTTGCCGTTGTTGACGATGTTGTGGTGGGTGAGCATGACGCCCTTGGGGAAGCCGGTGGTGCCGGAGGTGTACTGCATATTGGCCACGTCGTAGGGGCTCACGGCGGCGGCACGGCGGCGGACCTCCTCCATGGGAGTCCGGGGCGCCAACGCCATGGCCTCCTCCCAAGTCATGCAGCCCTTCTGTCGGTAGCCCACGGTGACGATGTTCCTCAGGAAGGGCAGGCGCTTGCAGTGGAGGGGCTTGCCGGGCTGGGCGGTCTCCAGCTCCGGACACAGCTCGGCAATGATCTTGGCATAGGGGCTGTCCCGGTAGCTCTCGATCATCACCAGGGTATGGGTATCGCTCTGGCGGAGGAGGTACTCCGCCTCGTGGATCTTATAGGCGGTATTCACCGTCACCAGCACCGCACCGATCTTGGTGGCCGCCCAGAAGGTCAGATACCACTGGGGCACATTGGTGGCCCACACAGCCACCTTGTCCCCGGCCTTTACGCCCATGGCGATGAGGGCACG
The DNA here is from genome assembly GCA_017887695.1 of Oscillospiraceae bacterium. Taxonomy (GTDB): domain Bacteria; phylum Bacillota; class Clostridia; order Oscillospirales; family Oscillospiraceae; genus Pelethomonas. The sequence continues at coordinate 1,230 of JAGHHM010000175.1, forward strand.
GGCCACCTGGTCCACGTCGTCCCGGAACTGGGCGTAGGTGCGGGTATAGTCCAGGGTGGTGTACTTGATGGCGTACTGGTCCGGGAACTCCTCCACCATAGCGTCCAGCACCTGGGAGAAGGTCTTTTCGATCAGCGTCTCCTTCTTCCAGATGAACTTGCCGGTGCCGGCCTTGTTGGAGTAGAGGTGCTTCTTCTGGCGGCGGGGGTTGCCGAAGCGGCCCATATACACGGCGTAGTGGGTGAGGATCATCTCCAGATCCTCCAGTCCCGTCACCCACTCCGGCTCCCAGTGGAGGGAGACGAAGCCGTCGTAATTCACGGAGCGCAGGGCGTTCATCACGTCCTGCATGGGGAGCTTGCCCTCCCCCATGAGCTCATGGGAGATATAAGGAGTCCCCTCCTCCGGCGTACCGTCGCTGAGGCGGACATGGCGGACATAGGCTCCCAGGTTGGTGATGGTCTTTTCCGCCGTCTCCCCGGAGACAAACCAGGTGTCAAACACGCTCCAGCAGGCGGCCAGATGGTCGCTGGCAAAGTGGTTGAGGACATCCCGGAGCTTGCCGGTATCCGCAAAGGTCCCGGCGGTCTTGATGAGAAGGACCACACCGGTGCGCTCCGCCTCCTCTACCCAGGGGGTCAGGGCGGCGATGGCGCCGTCCACATCCGCCTGGGCGGAGGCCACTGCCACATAGGGCACCAGCAGATCCCCGGCGGCCCGGATAGCCCCGGCGATCTCATCGGCGGCGTCCGGAGCGGCAAAGTCCCGGGCGGTACCGATGCAGGGTACGGTAAGGCCCTGCTCCGCCAGGCGGCGGTGGGCCGCGGCGGCCAGCTCCGGATTGATGGGGCTCATACGCTGCTGCATGATGGGGTTTTCCACGCTGTCGATCTCCAGGCCCTGGAGCCGGGTATCCACAGCGGCGGCACAGAGCTGGGGCCAGTCCCGGCCCTTCCAACCCCGGATAGTATAGGAAAGCTTCATAGTCCCTTACGCCTCCTCGTAGACGATCTTGTTCAGGGCGCTGATATAGGCCCGGATGCTGGCGCCGATAACATCGGTGGAGATGCCGTTGCCGGAGTAGAGCTTGCCGTCGGCACGCAGCTTCACCAGAGCGGAGCCCATGGCCTCACGGCCCTCGGTAACGGCCTGGATCTGGAAGTCGTCCAGCTCGTAGTGGTGGCCAATGATCTGCTCGATGGCCAGGAAGGCCGCATCGATGGGGCCGTCGCCGGCGCACACGCCGGTCAGGCGCTTGCCCTCCTTCTCCAGGGTGATGGTGGCCATGGCGCCGATGGTGCCGCCGGCGGTGACCACATAGTCGGCGATGCGGTAGGTGGAGGGCACCTGAAGGGCGGTGGATGCGATGATGGCCTCCAGCTCCCGGGCCCCTACGAAGTGCTTCTTCTCGGCAATGCGCTGGAAGGCCTCGTAGACTTTGGCATTGTCCTCTTCAGTGAGGTCGTAGCCCATGGTGCGGATCACCTTCACCATCTGGTCCACATCATCCCCGGCAGTGAGACACAGGGAGGCGTCTGCCTCGGATACACCGCTGTCAAAGGGGGAGCCGCTGCTCTTCTCCGACTGGAGCAGCCACTGCAGCTGTCCGGCGGCCCGGCCCAGCTCCGTAGTCCTGAGGCCGCAGCGCAGGCCCTTGGCGTCGCCCTTGATCTCCATGTAGGCGGCAAAATCCTGGGTAAGAGGCACGCTCATGGGGCTGGTGGCAGTCTTGACGGTGACGGCCCCGGCGTCGATGGCGGCGGCGGCGCAGGCCACAGCCATGTGCATGCCGTCGCTGAGCTCCACCCCCAGCTCCACCTTTTCCAGAGCGGGCACGTTCTCCACCGCTGAACGGACAAAGGCCTCGCACTCGGCAGGGGTCATAACGCCGGCGGAGTCGCAGAGGGTCACGGCGGCGGCGCCGCTCTCCGCAGCGGCAGCCAGAATCTGATACAGGAAAGCACTCTCCGCCCGGGTGGCATCCACAGCGGAAACCTCCACCTGCTCGGTAAAGTACCGGGCCTTGGTCACCAGGGCC
>JAGHHM010000017.1 GCA_017887695.1 Oscillospiraceae bacterium
ATATCCTCCACCTGGCCAAAGGATGTGTACAGGATAAAAATCATTATTCCGTTAAATACCAGCAAAGCGGCGCACCCGATCAGCAGGCTGATCTTTTCCCACGGCTTTCCCGCCAGTTTCTCTGTGCTCCTTGCCATAAACCGCAGAAAAAAGCCAAACAGCACTACGAAGGACGGCAGAATCAGCACCTCGAAGGGGCTTCCCCACCGTGTCACCAGCCCCGCGCCGTCATAGTGGGCAGGGATCTGGTCCGGAAGGAGGGGCAGAGAAACAAGTGCCATGGCCAGGGGCAGAAACATCAGCCCATAGAACAGCTTTCTATACCACTTCACGGAAGCCTCCTTTCCATCCGGCAGGGATGAAGCAAGATCGGGGAAAATCCACTGTCAGTTTTTCCTCGTGGCAGACAGTTCTCCTCTGTTGTCTTCATCATACCACAGCACCGCGCAAAAGTCGTAACAGCACGATGACAATGCCGGTATGAAGGGCGCCTTGCGAATACAGCAACACCGGCGGAGGTGATGACCTCCGCCGGTGTCCGCTTCTGCCGTCAGCGCAGCAGAGGCTGGAGCTGGCGGCCCCCCAAAGCCGCGTCGATGGTCTCCTCCAGCAGGGAGAAATCCGCCATCAGCGAGCAGGGCTTCTTTTTCGGATCGTCCTGGCCGAAGGGCACAAAATAGTAGTTCTTCCGGGTCAGCAGCTCGCCGATATTTCGGGCCGCAGCACTGAGACCGTCGTTGGTGGCCAGGGCAATGACCACAGGACGGCCGTTACGCAGATGGGCTTTTGCCGCCATGGTGACAGCAGTGTCCGTGATGCCGCCTGCCAATTTGGCCAGGGTGTTGCCCGTACAGGGAGCAATCACCAGTATGTCCAGCAGTCCCTTTGGCCCGATGGGCTCCGCCTTCACTACGCTGTCTATGGGCGCTTTACCGGTCAGCCGCTCCACCGCAGCAGCCAGCTCCGCCGCGGTACCAAACCGGGTATCCGTGCAGCGGCAATTCTCCGACAGGATAGGCGTAATCTCCTTATACCGCCCACACAGCTTCTCCAGTTCCCCCAGCACCTGGCCATGGGTACAGAAGGAGCCGCACATGGCAAAGCCTAGGCGTATGTCTTTCACATGGGTTCACCTCGTTCCTCCAATATGTGCCGGATGCTCTCCCGGATAGCGGCCGCAGCGGTACGGGGGGCCACAGCCCCCGGCAGTCCAGGCGCCCGGATCAGGCGGCGGCCCAGGGCCTTAGCGGCCCGGCTGTCCACTCCGCCGGGAGCGGAAGCAAGCTCCAGAAGCAGGCACCCCTCCTTTGTTTCCGCCAGCCGGGAAGCATCCAGGAGGAGGGCGGGAACGGTATTGAAAATCAGATCAAAGGCTTCCAGCCTGCCGGGTAAATCCTTAACCGCCAGACTGGTAAAGCCCAGTGCCTCGATCCAGGCCAAATCACCGTATTTCCGTGCGGCCACGGTTACCTGAGCCCCCATGCCCTTGAGTCGGTCCGCCAAAAGCTTTCCGGTCCGCCCAAAGCCCAGCACCAGACACCGGCTGCCATGGATGGTGGTATCCGTGGCCTCCATGGCCCGCTGGATAGCGCCCTCCGCTGTGGGTACAGCATTGGTTACCTGGATCTCCTCCCGGCGGTAGTAGTCCACCACTGTCAGGCCAAACTCCGCCATCAGCCGGGGCCCCAGCTCCTCCGTCATACCGCCCAGTATCAACTGGTCGTAGCGCAATCGAGGCCAAAGCTGCTCCGGATCCAGCTCTGTCTCTGTCAGCGGAAGATTCAGACCACCCTCCCGGCACACCGGCAGCGGCAGCACCAATATCTCCGCCTCCAGAGCCATGTGCAGCGGCACAGGCCGAGGGCCATCTCCTTTTTCCAGGCCCCAGGTTACCACGTCCTGTCCTTCCTCCAGCAGCATCTGTGCCAGATACACCTGCCGCATATCTCCACCGATTATGGCAATACGTCGTTGCATACCCATCCCCCCTCTGCCTCAGTCTATGCTTCAGGCAGAAAAGGGGAACCGCCTGCCGGGGCGTTTTCCCGGCAGGCGGTTCTTTTATGCTGTGTGCTTTACAGGCTCCCTTGTCTCTGTTTTCAGTGGGACATCAGTTCTGCTCCTCACGGTGCCGAATCAGCTCCTCCAGTGTTTTGCACAACACGGCAAAATCAATGGGCTTGGAAATGTGGCCGTTCATCCCCGCTTCCGTGGTCTTTGCAATATCCTCTGCAAAGGCGTTGGCCGTTACCGCCACAATCGGAATCGTTTTGGCGTCCGGCTTATCCAGAAGGCGGATCGCCCGGGCCGCCTCGCAGCCATCCATTTCCGGCATCTGCATATCCATCAAAATGGCGTCAAAGGAACAGGGAGCCATGGATTGGAACAGCGCTACCGCCTCCGCCCCGTTATAGGCCTGCACCACTTCCATGCCGTTCATCGTCAGCATTTCCGTGGCGATTTCCATGTTCAACTCATTGTCCTCCGCCAGCAGGATCCGGCGGCCATGCAGGTCCGGGATCTCCTCCTCGGGCTTCTCCTTGCCCTCCTGCTCATCTACGCGCTTTACCGTGGCCATAGGCAGCGTCACCGCAAACCGGCTGCCCTCGCCCAGCACGCTCTCCACCGTGATCTCTCCGCTCATCTGCTGCACCAGGCTCTTGACAATAGGCATACCCAGACCGGTACCTACGGTGGAACGGTTGGCAAAGTGAGTCTCCCGGGCATAGGGATCAAAAATATGCTGCAAAAAGTTCTCTGTCATTCCGATGCCCGTGTCTTCTACTGTGAGCTGGTACTTGCTGTGCTGCTGAAAATCGTACTGCCGCAGGGACACTGTGATACTGTCTCCCGATTCGCTGTACTTGATGGCGTTGGATACCAGGTTGTTGAGGATCTGCCCCAATTTGAAGGCGTCACCCATCACATAGTCGTCCTGAATATCCACCTGTACGCTCAGATTCTTCTTTTCCCGCAGCGCCTGGTCACGGAAAATGGAAATTCCCTCTTCCAGGAAGTCCCGAATGTTGAACTCCTTGTATTCCAGAGTATTCCGACCGGACTCCAGGCGGGAGAGCTCCAGGATGTCGTTGATGAGGGTGAGCAGCTGCTTGCCGGAAAATACGATCTTCCGCATATAGCCGTCCACCTTGTCCCAGTCCCCCCGGTTCTTCTGGGCCAGCTCCGAAAGGCCGATGATGGCGTTGAGGGGCGTGCGCATGTCGTGGGACATACTACTGAAAAAGGCGCTCTTTGCCTTGGTGCTCTTTTTCGCCGTTTCCAAAGCCTCCTGCAGGATCAGCGTATGCTGCAGCTGCTGCCTCTTTTCAATATCCACCTCCCGGAAGCACAGGATTACCTCATCCGGCGCCAGCTTCCCATCATAAAGGGTACGGATATTTACCCACTTGTATGTATCTCCAAAACGACGCTGATAATCGCCGCCGTAATCTGCCACATGGGCCGCCACCCGCTGGCGGATGCTGTCCAGGGAGAAGCTCACCTCGAACTCCTGGTAGGTGCTGGGCTCCACCAGTCCCTTCACCGCGTCCAGCAGGGTCTGGTAGCTCCCGGCGGGGGCCAGGCGTCCCGCCATATCCTCCGCGCATTTGATGACCTCGTAATTCCCAAGCTGGTAATTTACCCGATAAATGGCGTAGAAGGAATCGCCCAGAATATGGATGGTATTATCTGCCTTGGCCATTTTCCGGCTGTTGACAATGTCCCTGACCACCATGGCCGCCAGAATCAGGAACAAAATCACGGATATGACTACCATCACCATAATGGTAACATTTCGCTCCCCCACGAGCACTTCCTCAAAGGGAACTGTCAAAATTACCGTCCAGCCGTTGCTCATTTCATAGTAATAGGCTCCTCGCTGCACGCCTTCCAGATCACGGAAAGAGGCGTCATAGGCAGACAGCTCTCCGCTGATGACCCCCTGATACAACTGATCAGTAAAGCTTTGCAGCACCTCCGGCGACTCATTCCAGCGGTTGTTGGTGTAAATCAGGGTTCCAGTGGAATCCACCAGATAAAAGGATGCCTCATCAGGCAGGGAATGGTCCTCATGACCGCTGTGGAAATTACCCGGGAAGATGTCCATGGCCAGTACGTTGTCAGACCCCGCAAAGCGCATGGCAGCTGTTACTACCGTCTCTCCGGTAATGGCACCCAGGTAGGCATCGGTATATACCATATCCCCATCGGCCTCCAGGGCCTCCTTATACCATGCAGTCTCCGCATAATTATAGTCTGCATCCCCATCCCAGGGATTGGCGGCAATGATTTCTCCATTAATTACCGCATAGGGATCCACAACGTTCTCTCCAATGATGGAAGCCAGCTTATCAAAATAGCTGTGCAGCCATTGCTGGATTTCGTCCTGCCCCGCCCCAGAGGTAGTCAGCTCCTCTACATATTGAACCCCCAGCTCCATGAAGTTTCGGAAGGTCGCAATATGCATCTCCTCCTCCGCCGCATAGCTCTGGGCCAGCGACGTTCCCATGACCTGGACATTCTGCAGCAGCTTTGTCCGTACTAGTGACACTCCAAAAAACAGCAGAAATACAAAAACAATCAGCAGCAAAATACTGAGTATCGTATTGGCAGATAATCTTTTTCTCGTCTGGACGGGCAAGCTCCTCGCCCCCTTTCAAGTCTTTCCTATCGCTGCTTTCACAGGCGCCGTTTCACAGAAAGGCTGCCCGCCGCGGGATCTCTCCGCGGCGGGCAGCCCCACCGATTTGCCGCGTCCTTTAAAGCACGCTTAATACTTCTGGATGTCGTCGAGATCCGCCACAAACACCACCACGCCGCCGACACTCATCTGTACCGGCATGACAGGAATAGCGGGGTTGGGTCCGCCTGCGGACATGGACAAATCAGAATAGGTCATCTGCTGCCGACGTCCGGCGCACTGCTTGAGGATGTCCAGGGCGCCCTGCAGACGGGCCTCCTCCACACCAATCATCAGCGTCATACTCTTCTTCTTCAAAAAGCCGCCGGTGGAGCTAAGGACAGTGGCAAAAAAGCCGCCTCGATTCAGCTCATCCACAGTATCAGCGTAATCATCGCCCTGCAGGACTGCCAAAATCAGCTTTTTCTTCGTTGTCTCCTTGTCCATATGGTTCACCTCATTCTGTCAGGATCGATCCTGGGATCGTACTTCCATTATACCCGTTCTTCCAGCATTTGCAAGTAAAAATCTGAGGACTTTCACCGTTTCTTTGGGAAAAGTCTTCGGTTGCCAGAAAAAGAAAAATGTGTTATTCTGTCGGAAACCACTCCAAGGAGTCCTGCCATGTCTTACCAATACCTGCTCTTTGATGCGGATAATACGCTCTTTGACTTCGACGCCGCCGAACGAAATGCCCACCAAAAACTATGCCGGGAATACGGCCTCGCCTTCTCTGAGGAGGGCTATCAACTCTACCACCAGTGCAACGCCCAGCTCTGGCATGAATTTGACCTGGGTCGCTGCACCAAGGAATACCTGTTGGTGGAGCGTTTCCGCCGTTACCTCGCCATCACCGGTGAAAGGGCCGATCCGGAAGCGCTTAATATTGCCCACCTTCAGGCCCTGGGGGAAGGGGCCATTCTCCTGCCGGGAGCTTTGGAGCTGTGCCGGCAGC
>JAGHHM010000176.1 GCA_017887695.1 Oscillospiraceae bacterium
ACTCCTAAGGGTGAGGCTGGGGGTTCGATTCCCTTCTGGCGTGCCAAAAAGCAGAGGATACAGGCTGATTTTTGCCTGTATCCTCTGCTTTTTATTCCTAATACACAAGGCGACTTCACCAGCCGCGGCAGGCCCTTCGCCCCTTTCGTCTCCACGGCATCGCCAGAGGGACTTAGCTCAGCCAGTCCGTCTTTTTATAGTACAGCAAAAAGGCCACCGAGCTGAGGGCCCAGGTCAGGGGATATACCCAGTATACCATCTGGATGCTGTGGGTGAGGGGAATGGTAATGGAAAGGAAGGTCACCCGCACCACACACCAGCATATCATCATGATAATCATGGGGATCATGGTTCTTCCCGCTCCCCGCAAAACAGAGGCAATGGAGTGAGAAAACGCCAGCAGACAGTAAAACAGGGCTGCCGTCCGTGCCTTTTCCACGCCAAAGCGGATTACCTCCGGGGAGGAATCAAAGGCCGCGATCATCTGCGGGGCAAAAATAAACACCACGACTCCAATGAGCTCTGCCAGAACAACTGTCACCAAAATGCCAAAGCGGGCACCCTTTTGCGTCCGTTCAAATTGCTTTGCGCCCAGGTTCTGACCCACAAAGGTGGTCAGTGCCATCGTAAAGCTGTTGATGGGCAGGAAGCCAAAGCCCTCCACCTTGGAATAGGCTCCGTAACCTGCCATGGTGGCCTCACCAAAGGCGTTGATATTGGACTGCACAATCACGTTGGCAAAGGCAATGATGGAATTCTGCACGCCGGAGGGAAGTCCGATCCGGATTACCTGGATCAAAATCCGCTTGTCAAAGCGGATCTCCCGCAGCTGCAAACGATACTCTTCCTTCGTCCGCATCAGCTGGATCAGGCACAGCAGGGCGCTGACCACCTGGGAAATGACTGTGGCCAGGGCGGCTCCTCCCACCCCTGTATGAAACACCGCGATAAACACAAGGTCCAGCACCAGATTGATCACCGAGGAGACAATCAGGTAGTACAACGGATGGCGGCTATCTCCCACTGCCTGCAAAATACCCACGAAGATGTTATACATCACAAAGCCCAGGGAGCCGGAAAAATAAATCTGGAGATAGATTACAGACTCCTCAATAACACTGTCCGGAGTATCCATCCAAAGGACGATCTGGGGGGAGAGCAGTACGCCCACCAGCGTCATCAACACACCTGCCACCAGGCCGAACGCCACTGTGGTGTGGACGGTCCGGTGGAGATTTTCCGTATCATTGGCGCCAAAATATTTGGATACGATTACGCTGGCGCCAGAGGCAATGCCGCTGAGGAAGCCAATCAGCATAAAAATCAGGCTGCCAGAAGAACTAACAGCCGCCAACGCACTGCTTCCCAGGAAATTACCCACGATCAGCGAGTCTACCGTATTATACATCTGCTGGAACAAATTCCCTAGCAAAAGAGGCAGCGCAAAAAACGTAACTCTTTTCCAGATGGCACCACTGGTCATTGGTTCGATTGCCTTTGCCATATTCTCTCACCTCAACGCCGCTTCGAATTCTTAACGGTATTACTATATATCCATTTGCCAATTTAGGCAAGACCGTAAAGTAGATTCCGCTGCTCAAACCGTTCCCAGTCTTCCCCCGCGTCAAAAGGGCCGTGAGCTATTGCTCACGGCCCTTTCCTGCTGCCACCAGGGGCTGGAGAACATCCAGCCCTAAGCTTTCTCCGCCAAAAGCGCTTTGATCTGTGGAATGGTGCTGCCCGCCTCCCTGAGCGCCCGAATGCGGTGAATCCGTTCCTGGCTCTCCGCCCTCCGGTACCGGCGGGTCAGGTTTTCTCCCGCCTGCTCAAAGGGCAGCATCCCTTCTTCTGTATAAAATTTCAGCGTACTGTACCGGGTGTCGGTAAGACGGGCCAATTCCCCGATGGACACATACTCCGACGCCTGGATGGCCGCCATGCTCCGCTGCCTGGACATAGCCTTACACCGCTCCTGACGCCACAGCGCCGGAAACCGCCGCAGCCAGGATCACTTCCACATACTCCGCCATCTCCTTCACCAGCCGCCCTTCGGGGGAGGCGGTGATCCGGCGGAGCTTCTCCCGGATCTCCTTTTGTTCAAAAGCGGAAAAATAGGGTTTGAGGCACTTGCCCCGCTCCAGCAGCACTGTCAGGGCGGCGGCATCCTCTGTCATGGTCCCGTCCTCCAGCACCTCCGCCCGCAGCATCTCCACCACGGAGCCTACTGCTTCCCGGCGGGGAACATAGGCAGTTTTGCTTCCCAGGAGCCCCGCCTTCCCGGCCTCCGCCAGCCCCAAGGACACCAAGCACACCTGCTTGTCCGTGTCCATAGCGGAGATGACGCCCTTGTCATTGACCGCGCAGAGCATATATTCCTGAACCACAGATAAATCCGCCATAGTCGTTCCTCCCATTGGATATGGATCGTCCGTTTCGATCTATTCATCGTTACTTACTACTTATCACTTACTACTTACGATTTAATTATACGCAGTCTTCGCCATTTTTCAACTGTCCCGGCGCAAAATTTATTGCTCCGGCAGGAGAAGAAAATCGGGCCTCCGGGCCGCTGCTGAGATGAGGATCAGCGAAGCCATGGCAGCAGGGCGGAAGAGAGGCCGGCCTGCTCATAAAAAGGCCACTTGAAAAGGCCACCCGGCCCGGGCAAAAACCCAGGCCGGGTGGTTTTATCGGTAAACGTACGCAGGCTGGGGCCAGAGGCAATTCAGCAGTCGATCATGGCCGCCTTCTCCTCCCGCCCCATCAGCAGGTAGTACCGCCGCCAGTCCTCCAGGGACTGCAGGGGGATCCGCTCCCCGTTGATCCAAATGTACTCCGCCACCTGAGAAGGGGACAAGGAGCAGTCATAGTCCTTCCCGTCCTTTACGATGACCATGCCTCCCATCACATCCACTTCCACGCCGCGGATAGTGAAATTCAAAAAGTGTCTGGTTTTATACCCGGGATTGGGAGCCGGAGGCGCCAGAATACCCAGAGGCAACAGCAACGCCTTCAGCGTCTCCACATGCTCCTCCCATACCATGATGTCAATGTCCCGGAAGGTATCCGTCTTTCCCTTGCAGTACAGCAGCAGGGAACCCCCTACCGCCCACACCACATCTCCGCCGTTCAGGGCCCGGGCAATTTCCCCCAGCACCGCCAGCTTATGTTCCCGCTCCGTCACACCTGTCTCCTCCTTGTCTGTCCATCTTTTTGCCTAGCGGCAAAAGGTCCCCCCGGGCGGGCTGCCTCCTTCGGGATAGCCCCTCAGGAAAACAGGCGGCAGAGAACTGCCGCCTGTTTCCACCTATATGATTCGGAGCTTTCGCCCTTCAGGGGCGCTTATACGTCCCCTTTCCGGCAATTACTCAAACTTGCCCTTCATCAGGGTCTTTCCCTGCCACAGGGCGGTGCGGCCCCGGGCAAACAGTCCCTCGATAGCAAGGCCCTCGCCCAACACCAGCAGGTCCGCGTCAGCCCCCTGGGCCACGCAGCCCTTCACCCCGGTCTTGCCCAGGATGTTGGCAGGCGTAGTGGTCAGAAGCTTGAGGGCCTCCTCCAGGGGCATGCCCCGCTTTACCAGGCCCTGGATGGTCTTGTGGAGGTACTTGGGGGAGGCGTAGGTCAGGCCGATGCACTCCCCCTTGTCGTCAAACCGGGGCTGGCTGCCGTAGGCGTCGCTGGACATGGTCACATGATCGGCGGTGACCCCTTCCTGACTCAGGCAGGCGGCCAGCTTGTCGGCGTTGACCTCCAGCTCCTGGTCGTCGCAGCCGGCGGTAAAGTCAATGAACCCGCCCCGGCGCACCAGCTCCACCCCCTGGTCGATGAGGGCCTGGTTGCGGTGCATATGGGTGGGCAGCAGGTTCTTGGCGGGCACGTCGGAGTGGTCCAGCACATAGAAGATGGGGTCGAGGCCTCCCTTGCCGGAGCCCATGTGCATGGTCACCAGACCCGGCGTACAGCTGAGAAGCCCCGCCCGGCGGGCTGCCGTGGCCAGCCGGATCAGCTCCTCCCCGGTGGGGTTGGAGCTGCGGTGGTCGGACACCGCCACCTTCACGCCAATAATGGGGGGCACCATCATGATGTCCTTCTCCACGCTGCCGGTCATAGTGATAGGCGGGTAGCCGTAGGCGCTGGTGAGAGCGTAGGCGGTGATGCCCTCCTCGGTGAGAGCCCGGGCCTTGGCCACCAGGTTCTCGATGCTGCGGGTAATGCCGTCGGTACCCAGGAGGCCCACCACCGTGGTGATGCCGTTTTCCACGAACACGCTCAGCTGGCTCTCCGGCACCCGGGAGGTGGGACCCTGCTCGCCGCCGCCGCCGGTGATGTGGACGTGGAGGTCGATATAGCCCGGCACCAGGGCCCGGCCCTCCAGGTCGAACACCTCCACGTCGGGCAGGCCCTCGTAGCCCTGGATATGGTCGTCGATGCGGCAGATCTTCTCCCCCACGACGAGGATGTCCTTCACGCCCAGGGGCGCGGGGGCGTAGACCCGGGCGTTTTTCAGCAGCTTGATCATGGTATCCATTCTCCTTTTACTCTTCGTAAGTGCCTTTTACCACCGGCCGGCCGCCCCGGACCATGATCCGGCCCCGGGCTGCCACGGTGTCGATGTTCAGCTGTCCATCCAGGATCAGCAGGTCGCCGTCGCTGTCGGGATGGAGGGCCCCCTTCCGGGGCCACAGGCCGTTGGCCCGGGCGGGGTTCTCCCCCGCTGTCCGGATGGCCGTTTCCATGGGTACCCCCTCCCGTACCGCGTCCATGACCTCCTCGTGGAGAGAGGCCAGCCGGGCCACCAGCAGCTTCTGGCTGCCGTCGGGCAGGGTAAGGCTCATGCAGCCGTTGCCGTCGGAGCTCATGGTCACATGGTCCATCGGCACCCCTGCCTCCCAGCACCGGCGGATGGCCGTGCTGGGCTTGATGCCGCCGGTAAAGCCATCCTTCAGCCGCACACCGGAGGTAATGTCCATATAGCCGCCCCGGCGGGCCAGCTCCATGGCCTGCAAAAACAGGCCCTCGTCCCGGTTGACGTGGGTGGGGATGAAATGCTTGGCGGGGATCTCCGTCTCCTCCAGGATCTCCAGAAGCGGCGCCAGCCCTGTCTTACCGGAGCCCATGTGGAACTGCACCACGCCTGCTTTTCCGGAGAGTACGCCTCCCAGCCGGGCCTGGGTCAGGATCCGCTTGAGCTCGTCCTTGGTGGGCTGGGAGGAGCGATGGTCGGAGATGGCCACCTCGCCGATACCCAGAATCTTGTCGATGACGATAATGTCCCGGCGGGCATCGGAGAGGATAGTATTGAGAGGCACCTCGTAGGAGCCGGTGAGCATATAGGCGGTAATGCCTTCGGTGTCCAGGGCCCGGGCCTTGGCCAGGAGGGACTCCAGGTGGCGGGTGGTGCCGTCGGTGCCCAGGACTCCCACCAGGGTGGTGACGCCGGCGGTGGTCACAGCGCTCAGCTGCACCTCCGGGGTACGGCTGTAGGGCCCGGACTCCCCGCCTCCGCCGATGATGTGGACGTGCTGGTCCACATAGCCGGGGATCACCGTCCGCCCGGCGGCGTCAATGACCTCCCCCTCCAGGCCGGGGACCGGGGAGAGGGCGGGGCCCACCTGGGCCACCTGCTCCCCGATTATCAAAATATCCTGCCGCCCCATAGGCTCCGGGGCGTACAGCTCAGCGTTTTTAATCAGCAGATACCTGGGCATTCTTTTTCTCCTCGTCGCTCAGCTTGGCAATGCCGAAGCCGGTGTAGCCGTAGATAATGGCGAAAATGAAGCCGGTGTAGCACAGGATGGCCCAGGGCAGATAGTCCAGAGTCTCCACGCCCAGGCAGGCGGTCATATACGCGCCGGCGGCGGACCAGGGTACCAGGGGCACGAACACGGTGCCCGCGTCCTCCAGGGTACGGGACAGGTTCTTGGCCGCCAGGCCCCGCTCCCGGTAGGCGTCCCGGAACATCTCGCCGGGGATCAGGATGGAGAGGTAGGAGTTGCCGGTGGTGAGGGCCATGGTGATGCAGGAGGCCACGGTGGCCAGGATCAGGGAGCCGGTGC
>JAGHHM010000177.1 GCA_017887695.1 Oscillospiraceae bacterium
AGGAAGGAACATGAATTTCTGACGGCCCTTGCCCAGGCCCAGCCCCAGAAGGCCGCCGGAGCCAATGGCGATGAGGCTCTGGGCCATCTGGAAACTCTTGTCGGTAGGATCCCAGAAGGCATCCCGCCAGGTAGCGATTCGGTCGGAGTTATAGCCGATCTTTTCCATCAGATCGGTAAACAGCAGCAGGTAACCGCCAGCAGCGCCGGCAGTAATGCCCGCCGCCACCCATCGCCAGTCGATGCCGCCCACTATCATCAGCACCGCGCCGATGCCTACCAGCAGCACCATGCCGGAAGCGTGGGGTTCCATGGCCATCAGTACCGCAACGCCCATAAGGATGAGTCCGTACGGCAATATTCCGTTTCTAAAAGTCAGCATTTTTTCTCGCTTCTTGGCAATGGAGGCGGAAAAGTAAACGATAATTCCCAGTTTGGCAAGCTCAGACGGCTGGAACTGGAAAGAGGTACCGGGTATTCCCAGCCAGCGCCGTGCGCCGTTACGCCAGATACCAATGCCTGGAATGACCACCAGGACCAGAAGGACAAAGGACGCCACAATAGCAATTCTGGCAAGGCCGCGGAAACGCTGGTAATTGATTTTGGATACCCAGAACATGGCAACCAAACCCAGCAGGGCAAAGGCCCCCTGGCGCTTGAAGTAGTACAGAGGATCATAGTTGCAGGACTTGGATGCCTGGGCGGAGGGAAAGCTTGCAGAAAGAAGCATGATGAGGCCGATGACCAGCAGCACCAATGCCAGCAGCAAAAAGGGCAGATCCATTGGGCCCCGGGCGGCCTCCCAGGCCTCCCGCTCCTTCCGGCGCTGCTCCCGGAGCTTCTGGCGCTTGTATTCCCTTTGCTGTTCCCGGGTCATAGCGGCCCCCCTTTCCGATATGGATTCTCTGTTCCTCTCTGCCTCAGGGGGCGGGACGGTCCATCACGCCGAACAGGGCCAGGGCACAGAACAGAATGGATACGGCAGTAAACACCGTGACGATTTTGACCTCGCTCCAGCCGCACATCTCAAAGTGATGGTGGATCGGAGCCATCTTGAAAATCCGCTTTCCATGGGTGAGCTTGAAATAAGTCACCTGAAGAATGTCGGACAGCGTCTCAATGATATAGATAATGCCCACAAAAATCAAGATCAGGGGCATATCAAAAGCAAAGGCAAGGCCCGCAACCGCGCCGCCCAGAAACAGGGAACCGGTGTCCCCCATAAAGGTCTTGGCGGGATGGGCATTGAAGAGCAGGAAAGCCAGCAGGCCTCCCAGCATGGCCCCGGCAAAGATCCCCAGCTGGGTATAGCCCCACCAGGTTGCCACGGAGGCAAAGAACAACGCCACCGGAATGGTCACGGAAGTAGCCAGACCGTCCAGGCCGTCGGTCAGATTCACCGCGTTCACCGCCCCTACGATCACAAAGGCGGAAAACACCATGTAGAACGGCCAGCCCAGCGGAATGCTGATGTGGAGGAAGGGTACGTACAGCTCCGGAGACAGCAAGCCCTCGTAGCGCATGAGGCACAGGAAGGCAATGGCTGCCGCCAGCTGCAGGACAAACTTCTGGATAGCGGTAAGGCCCAGGTTCCGGTGGAGCTTTACCTTCTCATAGTCGTCCAGGAACCCGATGCAGCCGAACACCGCAGCAAACAAAAACACATAGATATGGGACAGGTCTCCGGCCATCATCCCCGGCCAACCCACCACCATAATGGATATCGCAATGCCGATAATGAACATCAGCCCACCCATGGTGGGGGTGCCGGCCTTGGTGGCGTGCCACTTGGGCCCCACCTCCCGGATCTCCTGCCCTGCTTTCAGCCGCCGCAGAGCCGGCAGAATCACTTTCCAGCCCAGCAGGCCTGTGACCGCAAAGCTGAGGACACATGCAATAATCATTTTCATGGTACTCTCCCTCTGTCCTGACAGCGTCAGGTTCTCTCCTTTTGTTGCAGCTCACGAACATAGTCCGCCACCACTTCCCTCTCATCCAGGTGGCGCTTTTCATGGCCGATGATCTGATAGGTTTCGTGACCCTTTCCCGCCAGGATAATCACATCTCCCGGCTGGGCATGGTCCATGGCATAACGAATCGCTTCAATCCGGTTGGGCACCACAGCATAGGGTGTGGCAGTACCCTCCATCCCTGCCAGGATCTCCCGGATAATGGCCTCCGGCTCCTCGGTTCGGGGATTGTCGGAGGTGACAATGACAAAGTCCGCCATATCCGCGGCAATGCGGCCCATTTTAGGACGTTTGGTCCGATCCCGGTCACCACCGCAGCCGAACAGAGCCACTACCCTTCCCTTGGCAAAGCCCCGGGCGGCAGAGAGCACGTTCTCCAGGGCGTCAGGGGTGTGGGCATAGTCGATCAGCATGGTGTAATCTCCCGGGGTGGGCACCACCTCCACCCGCCCTTTTACATGGGCGCTGTGGCGCAGGACGCCGGCGCTGTCCTCCAGGGATACCCCCAGAGCCCGGGCCGCCGCCAGAACGCCCAGGGTGTTATAGACCATGAAGCCCCCGGGAATCCCTACGTGAACGGGAACGCTCTCCTCTGCCGTCACTGCGTCAAAGCTGACACCTTCGGCGGTGAGGACAATATTCCGGGCGGCAAGATCCACAGGCACATCCCCGTGCTCTCCCACAGACACCTTCCGGCAGGTGGCTTCCTCCATGAGCCGGGGTGCCCAGGGATCGTCGGCATTATACACGCCCACATCGCAGCGGGTAAACAGCAGAGCCTTGGCGTCGCAGTAGTTTTCCATGGTCTTGTGGAAATCCAGATGATCCTGGGTGAGGTTGGTGAAAATTCCCACAGCAAAGCGGATCCCCTCCACCCGCTTGAGGTACAGGGCATGGGAAGATACCTCCATGACCACATGGGTACAGCCCGCATCCGCCATACGCCGCAGCAGCCCCTGGAGCTCAAAGGACTCCGGAGTGGTACGCTCCGTGGGGATAACCTCGCTGCCGATCATATTCTGATTGGTACCGATGAGACCCACCTTGGCTCCCGCCGCCTGCTCCAGGATATCCTTGAGAAGATACGTAGTGGTGGTCTTACCGTTGGTGCCGGTAACGCCCACCATTTTCATGGATGCCGCCGGGTCACCGTACCAGGCGCGGCCCACCTGGGCCAGCGCCAGGCGGCTGTCCTCCACCAGAACATAAGGCCCCTCCCCCTGGGGACGCTCCTGGCAAAGCACGCAGGCCGCGCCCTTATCCCGGGCCATAGGAATGAACTTATGACCATCTGTTTCGTAACCCGTCATGGCCACAAACAGATCCCCCGCCGCCGTTTTGCGGGAGTCGTAGCTGACGCCGGAAATTTCCATCTCCATATCCGCATGGCATTCCCTTACCGAAACGCCCCGCAGCAGCTGTGATAGCTTCATCTTATGCAACCTACTCTTTCGTCATTCTCCCCCGGCAAAATACCGGCAGGGCAGCAGATCAAGTATAGTCGGTACCTTTCTATTGTAAACCTTATTCAGTGTCGGAAAACCTTGCAAATCCTGCTGTTCCCATCAATCCGCCGTGGAGCCCTTTTCTCCCATCTGCACGGTAACCACCGTACCGGCGGCCACCTGGGCGTTGGCCTCCAGGGACTGACTGATGACCCGGGCACTGCTGCTGCCCGCACCGGTGGTTTTCATGATGAGCCCGGCGTTGGCCAGGGCAGTATTGGCCTGAGTGGCCGACAAGCCCACTACATTGGGTACCGTACAAAGATCCGTAGATTTCTCCGCCCCCATGTAGAGGATGATCTCCGCGCTGGCAGGGACAATAGCCCCGCCCAGAGGCGTCTGATCAGTAACGGTAGCGCCGTCACCCACCGTGCGGTAATTATTAAAGCCATAGGAAGCCAGCTTGGCGGCAGCCTCCTCCTCCGTCATACCCACCACATAAGGTACGGTGGCATCGGCAGAGCTCATCTCCTCCTCGGTATACTGAGGCGCAATGCCCAGATAGGGCAGGATATTGGACATAATGGAGGACGCAGTGGGCGCCACCATGTTGCCGCCGGAAACGTAAGTACCAGTAGTACGGGAAGGGGTATCCATAGTCAGCAGCATGATGACCTGGGGATCATCCGCCGGTGCAAAGCACAGGAAGGACACGACAACGTCACCCTGAGGATTTGTAGCAGGATCCTTGGTACCTCTCTTATCGGCGGTGCCGGTCTTGCCGCCAATGCGGTAGCCCGCCACCTGACCGTTTTTACCGGTACCTTCCGCCACTACATACTCCAGAATCTCCCGCACCGTAGCGGAAGTCTCCTCGCTGACGACCTGACGGACAGGGGTAGCGTCATGCTGGGAAATCACGTTGCCGTCACTGTCTATCTCCTTATCCACCAGATAAGGTGTATAGAGATAGCCGCCGTTGATGCAGGCCGCCTGGGCGGTGATCATCTGGAGAGGGGTCACCGTGAAGTTCTGGCCAAAGGAATAGGCCGCAAGGTCCAGCTGCGTGAAGGCGTCCTTGGACGCGGCGATACCCACAGCGTCGCCCTGGAGATCCACTCCGGTGGGATCAAACAGCCCGAAAGCCTCCATATAGTCATGGAACGTGTCTGTTCCTACGGAAAAACCAATGTTAATAAAGGCCGGGTTACAGGAATTCCCTACGGCCTGCGTCAAGTTCTGGGTCCCATGGCCCGCCCTCTTGGAGCAGCCGATGGTCCAGCCGTCCACCTTGATGGAGCCGGTGCAGTTGAAGGTACTGTTGAGGTTTACTGTCCCTTCCTCCAGGGCAGTGGCCAGCGTCAAGATCTTGAAGGTGGAACCTGGCTCATAGGTGTCGTTGACCGCCTTGTTGCGCCACTGCGTGAGCTGAAGTTTGCCCAGCAGATCGTTGTAATCGTCCTGCAGGGTGGAGGTGCTCTCCGTCCCGCTCTCGCCATCCGCTTCCTCCGCAGTTTCTTCCGCAGGCTCATCCGCATCCGCAGGCTCATCTTCAGTTTCGCTGTCCCCCTCGCCGGTGAGCAATTCATCCAGCTGGGCCTGGAGCCGGGTATCATAAATGGTCCAGGGATTATTGACATCATAATTGGGGCTGGAGGCCATAGCCAGGATAGCTCCGGAGTTGGGGTCCATTACAATCCCCGCGGCACCATTACTGGCATCAAAGCGGGAAATCATTTCTTCCAGCCCACTTTCCAAATAGTGCTGAATGGTGCTGTCAATGGTCAGCTGGAGGCTGTTGCCGTCCTTGGCATCGTAGTACTGCTCATACTGGAACATGATCTCCTGGTTATTGCCATCCCTGGCTGTAACTACCAGACCAGTAGTGCCCTCCAGCTCTTCTTCATAAACCGCCTCAAGGCCGTAAATGCCTATGTTGTCGCTATTGAGGAAACCCAGGACATGAGAGGCCAGGGTACCATGGGGGTAGTAGCGCTTTGCGTCACTGAGGAGATGAATCCCCTGGATGTTTTCACCTGTAATATTGTCTGTTATAAAGCTGCGTACCTGATCGCCAATCTCCTTGTCTACCCGCTTTTTCAGTATCTCGTACTGAGACCAGGTCTTTTCCATTTTTTCCCGAATAGAGTCTGCCTCAAGATCCAGGATCTGGGAAAGCTCCGTGGCAATAAGCTCCTTGTACTCCTCGCCGGTAATGGGCAGGCTCTCCCCGTCCTCCACTCCTTTTGTCAGGGCCTCGGCCCGTTCCTTATCCAGCTCATCAGCCCGCTCCTGAATCATTTTCGGATCCAGGAAAATCGTATCCGCCGTGGCCGAAATGGCCAGCGTCTCCCCGTTGCGGTCATAGATGGTCCCCCGGGACGCGGAAATAGTCGTGCTCTGGGTCTGCTGGCTGGAGGCTCTCCCCTGCATCTCCTCATGGCGGTTGATGGTCAGATCATACGCCTTGGCAAAAAGGGCCAGGAAAGAGCAAACGCCAAAAGCCATCAGCAGATACATGGTTCTGCGCTGAATGGTCAGCTTTGCCCGACGGGCTGCGTCCGGTTGTCTCTTGGGTCTGTTTGCCATAGGTTCCTCCTTATCTGTACCGCCGACACCGGCACCCCAGCCGGTATAGCCTCAATGAGCAAGCAGGGAGTAAGAGGGCCTGCCTCTTACTCCCCGGTCTATCAATAGTTCCCGCCGGCTGCGGCTGGGATGGCACAGTGCTTTGCCGCTGCTCCGGGGGTCCCGGCGGACACGTCCGGGGCGGCTTCTTTACCACTGCATGTATATCGCTCATCAGCGGAAATATTCCACCGCCGCGTAAATGTTCCGTCCAATCGCCGCGAAAAAGCGGCTGAGTACGCTGCCGCTCTCATCGGCATAGGACACTGCCTGATCCTGTCCCGGCAGGTCAATATAATAGATCTGACTATCCTCCGGCTGGCGCATCCCTGCTTCCTGGGCTGCTTCCTTTACAGTCGCCAGATCAAAAGCCCGCTCATACCGGGTAAGCAGCGATACCTGCTCCACTTCCAGGGCGCTGATCTGCTCCTTCATATCCACAATATTGGTGGATATGGCATTGATACGGATGTAGCACAGCAGCAGGGCTACCATCAGTACCGCTACGCCGGAAAAGCCCAGCACCGCCAGAGGCGACACCTTTTGCGCCGGCCGCACAGCCGCCTTGGCCTTGGCCCGCTGCCGGGACAGAACGTCAGAACGGCTTTCCTTATGGCGGACGTAGTATTCATCAGGTGCCAACTGGCCGCTGCGCTCCAGGCGGCGTTCCAGTTCGTAGCTGCTGAGGTCCCTGGCAAGATTGCCGTTGACCACACCAGGCGTACGGTATTGCTTGCGCCTTGCGTTTTTCACACTGGCAGCCATGACAACTTCTCCTCCTTCCCCGCGGTTCTCCCTCCCGCGGGTTCATCCCTCTCCAATGACAGGTATTGCTTTGCTTAGAATTCTGTTCGCTCCGCTACCCGGAGCTTGGCGCTGCGGGCCCTGGGATTTTCCTCCAGCTCCGCCGCACCGGATACGATGGGCTTGCGGGTCACCAGCTTGAGCTTTGGCTTACGGCCGCATACGCACACCGGAAATTCCGGCGGGCAAATACAGCCAGTGGCCAATTCCCGCATGGTCTGCTTGACAATCCGGTCCTCCAGGCTGTGGAAAGTAATCACCGCCAGCCTTCCGCCGGGCTTGAGCCCTTCCGCCGCAGAACGCAGCATGGGAGCCAGGGCATCCAGTTCGCCGTTAACGGCAATGCGGATAGCCTGAAAGCTTCGCTTGGCCGGATGCTGCTTTTCCCGCAGGGCCTGGGCCGGCATAGCGGAGCGGATCACCTCCACCAGTTCCCCGGTGGTCTCAAGAGGCCTCTCCTCCCGGCGGCGGACAATAGCCCGGGCAATTTGGGGCGCGTAGCGCTCCTCTCCATATTCATACAGGATCCGCCGCAGCTCCTCGCCGCTCCAAGTGTTTACCACCTGCCGGGCGTCCAGCGCAGCTGAAGTATCCATCCGCATATCCAGGGGAGCGTCGTGCATGTAGCTGAACCCCCGCTGGGCCTCGTCCAGTTGGGGTGAGGACACCCCCAGGTCAAAGAGCATCCCGTCCACCTTGTCCACATGCAGGGAGGACAGGATCTCACCTAAATCACAAAAATTACCGTGGACCAGTGTCACGTGGTCCTTATATTCTGCCAGCCGCTCCCGGGCAGCTTCAATAGCGGCCATGTCCCGGTCGATCCCGATAAGCCGGCCGCCCTTCAGGCGGCGGAGAATCTCCAGGGAATGTCCCGCCCGGCCCAGGGTACCATCCAGATATGTGCCTCCCGGCCGGATCGCCAGGGCCTCCAGGCACTCCTCCAGCAATACTGGCTTATGTCCGTAATCCTTTTCTTCCATATCAGAACCCCAGCTCCTCCATGGCGGCAGCCAGCTGGTCGGGATCCAGGCCGGCCTCCTCGATAGGCGCCCACCGCTCCGGGTTCCACAGCTCCAGGCACTTGGAGGCACCGTTGATAATGACCTCCTTGTCCAGCGCCGCGTATTCCCGCAGCTTGGCCGGAATCAGGATGCGGCCCTGGGCATCCGGCTCACACTTGGCAGCATTGGCAAACAGCACCCGCATGCTCCGGGCCTTGGAAATAGGCAGGGCGTCAAACTTTTCCGTAAGATCTGCCCACTTGGCATCGGAATACACGGAAAGGCAGCCATCCAGACCGATGGTGACATAAAAAGCATCCCCCAGCTCTTCCCGGTACTTGGCAGGGATAAAAAGGCGGCCCTTGGCGTCGATATTGTGCTGATACTGTCCGATCACCGGGCCCCACCTGCCTTTCCCACCGTCCAGGGGACGAAAATCAGGCGGATATAGCCTTTTCCCCCGCCGATTGCATCGCGTCCGTATCACGGATTGAAGGGAACAGGCCGGAAGATATATGGGCTAACGCCCTACTATCCCCCACTTTCCACCACTTCAAAAACAAGTATACGGCATGGGCGCTTGAATTGCAAGGACAAATTTTTGATCTTTATGCAGGCAAACTTTGCCCTTTTCCATAAAAAGTCAGTGTTTTTTGAATTTAAAACATATGTTCTATTTTGCTTCCATAGCAAAAAGAAGGGCTGACACAATATCTTGTGTCAGCCCTTTACACGGCAACAATATGTAGTTTTCCCTCGAAAGTTGTAGCATAATTGCAAGTTATTTTCGTTTATTGTAACGAAAATTACTGCTGGTTTTTGTCGCTTTCGCTGTTCTGAGCCTCCAGCTTTGCCCGCTGGGCCTGAAGCTGTTCGTTGGATACCGCCCGGAACCGCGCTCTGGATTCCCGAATTTCATCCAAAGCCATCTGGATAGCGTCCTCTGTGCGGCGAAGAGCATCCTCCGTATATTCATTGGTCACATTGACCATGTTCTTGGAGCGCTCTTCCGCCCGACGCACAATCTCGTGAGCCTTCTCCCGGGCAGCCCGGGTAATCTCACTCTCTCCCACAATGGTCTTGGCGTCCAGATCGGCCTGGCGGCGGACCTTCTCCGCCTCCTTCTTGGCGCTCTCCACAAACTCGTCCCGGGCCCGGATCAGATCCTGGGCTTTCTTCAGCTCCAGGGGAAGCTGGCCCTTGAGCTCATCCAGCAGATCCAGCGCGTCCTCCCGTACGATAATGCATTTATCTGGGGACATGAGGACCCCTTTGGCTCCATCGATCATCTCGTAGAGCATATCGATCAAATATTGAACGTCATTGGCCATGTTATTGTACCTTCCCTTCCCTGATCCTTTGGAGAACGGCCGCAGCAGCAGCCGGCATGCAGTTATCTAATGGCTGATGGTAGCGGATCATATCCCGCACCATGGTAGAGCTGATATGAAGATGCTCCGCCCGGGCCGGCAGCAGCAGCGTATCCAGCTGCGGCAACAGCCCCCGGTTAATCTGGGCCATCTGGTATTCCCATTCAAAGTCAATACCATTGCGGACCCCCTTGATAAGGGCGCAGGCATCCTTCTCCCGGGCAAAATCCGCCAACAGGCCATCCCATGCCTCCGCCTGTGCATTGGGGATATGGGCCAGGGCCGCCCGGGCCATCTCCAGCCGCTCCTCTGGAGTAAACATGGGATGCTTCTCCCCGTTGACCATGACACACAAAATCACCTGGTCAAACAAGGCCGCTCCCCGCTCCACCAGATCCAGGTGACCCACGGTAATGGGATCAAAGCTGCCGGGACATATGGCGATCTTCATTCCTCCGCCTCCTCCCGGTAATAGGTGGTGAGCTTGATGCGGCCATAGCGGTATGTCCGGTGGAGCCGGCAGAAACCCACAGTTTCCGGCAACGCCTCATCCTGGGGCGATTCACAGATTATTATACCATGATCCGACAAAATGTCAAACCGGGAAACCGCTTCCAAAGCCGGTTTCCAAAGTTTGGCTGCATAGGGGGGATCCAGGAAAATAATATCAAATTTCTCTCCGGCGGAGGCCAGATAGGACAAGGCCTCTCCATTTACCACCCGGGCCCGGTCGGTAAGGCCCGTAATCTTCAGATTCTCCCGAACCAAGGCCGCGGCATCCCGCCGCTGCTCTACAAACACTGCCGCCGCCGCACCACGGCTGAGGGCTTCAATGCCCAGCTGCCCGGTACCAGCAAACAGGTCCAGCACCCGGCTGCCCTCCACATCAAACTGAATAATATTGAATATGCTCTCCTTTACCCGGTCCGTGGTGGGGCGGGTCTCCTGCCCCTCCAGCTCCTTGAGCCGACGGCCCCGGGCAGAGCCTGTAATCACTCGCATATGGTATCTCCTTTACATTGTCTGCCCCTCCGGGCAGCCATCACATTGCCGATGAGAAACAGGGCAAGGCCCGTCCACACAAAGGCAAACAAAATAGCATGGGTGGCGGTAAACGCCTCGTCCATACAAAATACGCCGATCAGCAGCTGCAGCGTGGGATTGACCAGCATCAGCACCCCCGCCAGCGTATAGGGCGTCTCCCGGATCCCCTGGGAGAAAAACACCAGCGGCAAGGCCGTCACCGCTCCCGCCGCCGGCAGCAGCAGCCACTGCCATCCCTGAAGAGCCGCGGCAGCACCCCGGCCGCCGCTCTCCGCCAGGCCGATCAGCACCAGCCCCAAAGGCAGCGTCACCAGGCTCTCCGCCAGCAGGGACACCGCCCCGTCGCAGGTCACTTGCCGCTTGATGACGCCGTAGACCACAAAGCTGCCGCCTATGACCAATGCCAGCCAGGGGAATGCGCCGTAGCGCACCGACGTCACCGCTACCCCCGCCGCCATCAGGCCCACCGCTATCCATTGCAGTATGCCCAGCCGCTCACGGAAAAACAACGCTCCGATCAAAATGGATAAAATGGGATACATATAGTAGGCAAGGCTGCTGTCCAGCACATGGCCGCTGTTTACCGCCCAGATGAAGGACCCCCAGTTGACAGCAATCACCAGTCCTGATGCGGCAAGCCACAGCATTTCCCGGCGGCTGCGCAGCACCGCCATGGCCTCCGGCCACCGGCCAGCCCACAGAAGGTAAGCCGCCACGCAGATCAGGCTGAATAAAATCCGGTATCCCAGCACACACAGAGGCGAGAGCGCCCCCAAGTACTGCCAGAACAGGGGCAGCAGCCCCCACAGCACATAGCAGACCAGTACGTTCAGCGTCCCTTTTTTCAACACCGTTTCCGCCCCCCAGCCCGCCCATCGGCAAGTTTTTTCTTATCATATGTCAAAGCTCCGTTTTTTTCAATAGCTCCGCTTCAGCTTTTTGTCAGAATCTGTACTTTTATACGATTTCCCCGTTTTCTTACTTTTGTGCTTGTTATCTATAAAAATATGGTATATAATAGTAAACCGCAATTCAAAGCAAGTCCGAAACGATCATTTTCGCTGAAAGGATGTCTTCCATGATAAAATTACAAACCAATAAAGGCGAGATCAGTATCAGCGACGCCGTATTCACCAATATTACCGGCAATGCCGCCACCAACTGCTTCGGCGTTAAGGGTATGGCCTTCCGCTCCATGACCGACGGTTTGGTCCACCTTCTCCGTAAGGAGGCCATGAGCAAGGGCGTCCAGGTTATATATAACGAAGATAACACTGTCTCTATCCGGCTCCACATCATTGTCGAGCACGGTATCAACATCACCGCCGCCTGCCGCTCCATCATGAGTGAGGTGCAATACAAGGTCAGCAAGTACACCGGGATCCCCGTCAAGAGCGTGGATGTCTGCGTTGACTCTGTTGTGTCCAATTCCAAGGGGGTATAACGCGCCATGATCCAGACAATTGACGGAATCCAGTTCAAGCAGATGGTCCTGCACGGCGCAGCCGCCATCACACTGCAGAAGCAGCAGATCAACGACCTCAATGTTTTCCCTGTGCCTGACGGAGATACGGGCACTAACATGAGTCTCACCATCGGCACCGCCGCCACCGAGCTGAAGAAGAAGGACGACAAGAGCGTAGACCAGGCTGCCGCCACTACTGCCGGCGCCTTACTGCGGGGCGCACGGGGCAACTCCGGCGTGATCCTCTCCCTTCTGTTCCGGGGTCTGAGCAAAGGTCTCAAGGGCCATCAGACCGCCGACGGCGCCCTGCTGGCCGCCTCTATGCAGGAGGGCGTGGCCGCTGCCTACGGCGCTGTGATGAAGCCCGCCGAGGGCACCGTCCTTACCGTATCCCGGCTGGCTGCCAAGCGGGCTGTGGAAGCCGCCGCTGAAAACAGCGACGTGGAGTATGTGCTGGAGGAGGCTATCCGCGTGGGATATGACACCCTGGCCCAGACCACTGACATGAACCCTGTGCTGAAAAAGGCTGGCGTGGTAGACGCCGGCGGCAAGGGCTATCTGGTAATTCTGGAAGGCATGCTGGCCGCCCTGCGGGGCGAGGATATGCCGGAAATCCCCGACGAGGAGCCCAAGGAGCAGAAAGCGGACTTCCAGGTCTTTTCCGATCAGGAGATCACCTTTGCCTTCGACACCGTTTTTATCGTGCGCAAGAACAGTCCCGATGTAAATCTGGGACACCTGCGGGCCTATCTGGACAGCATCGGTGACAGCCTGGTCATCGGCGAGGACGATACTGCCTTCAAAGTCCACGTCCACACCAACATCCCCGGCAGCGCCCTCACTGAGGCTCAGAAATACGGTACCCTGGAGCTGGCCAAGATTGAGAACATGCGCACCCAGTATGAGGACGTTATGGCCGGGCGGAAGGCCCAGAGCGTAGACGATCTGGAGGAGGATGACCACGAGGCCGAGGACGGCGGCGTGGCTGCTCCCGAGAAGCGCTACGGCTTCCTCTCTGTCTGCGCCGGCGACGGCCTGGCCACCGTGTTCCGGGATCTGGGGGCCGACGGTATTATCTCCGGCGGACAGACCATGAACCCCTCCACCGAGAGTATTCTCAAGGAGATCAACAAGGTTCCCGCCGAGGTGGTCTTTGTCCTCCCCAACAACAAGAACATCATCATGGCTGCCCAGCAGTGTGTGGGCCTGACGGAAAAAGAGGTTGTGGTGGTTCCCACCGCCACTATTCCCCAGGGTATCACCGCCATGATGGCTGTGGATCTGGAGCAGGAGCCTCAGGAAATCCTGGAAACCATGACCGCATCCATTGAGAATGTGTCCACTGCCCAGATCACCTACGCTGCTCGCAACAGCGACTTTGACGGCTTTGCCATTAACGAGGGCGATTACCTCTCCCTGATGAACGGGAAGCTCTTCGGCACTGACAAGGATAT
>JAGHHM010000178.1 GCA_017887695.1 Oscillospiraceae bacterium
GAAAATCCGGGTGTGTCGCCAGTTCACACAAAAGGGAATTGTCCACCAGCCCGCTTTTCAATAGTTCAATCATATCATCACTCAAACGCAGGTCTGCAAGATCGGCGTTTGGGTGATTTTTTGTTTGAGAGCGGCCCAGCAGATAATCAACGGTCACTTCATAAAACTTTGCCAACTCAATAAGGGCGTAATGGCTGATGTCCTTGAGATTATCCCCCTCATAACTCCCTAAAGCGGACTTGGAGAGGTGGGTTTTCTCCGCAAGCTGTTCCAGCGTCAGACCGCGTTCCACACGCAGGTCTTTCAATCGTTCTTGTATGGATAGTTCCATGCTCTCCCTCCTTGTCGGCTCAATAAATAAGAATTTATCTATGGATATACATTCTTGTCATATGAGGCTCATTATCTCCTTGAACCATACACAAAAATTCCCATCCATATCTTTCGTAAAAACTTGTATGGTCTGTAATCAAATAGATAGGAGTAATTCCTTTGGACTTCATATCTTTCACAACAATATCAAGTAATTGTCCTGCAATTCCTTGACAACGATATTCCTTGTCCGTATATACCGCACATACATTTGGCGTAAGGTCCTTTCTGTCATGAAAATCATTTTCAATCACGCCAAGACCACCTACAATGCGTCCGTTGTCTAAACAAAGATACCAGCCATATTCTGTTTCATTATTAAGATAGGATTCCATACATTCAAGATAAGCTTCTTGTGGCACTTCCCATTTATCATGAAACCATGTGGCTGCTTCTTCTTTTAATTCGGGTTTTTGTCTTAAAGTAACATATTTTGAGATGATCCGCAGCAGTCAGCTGACTATCCCGCATCCCATCTGTGCAGGTCAAGTTCTGGTAATTTCCATGGCATAAATTTCAACTCTGTATGCCGCTGCAGCGCCAAATTCCGCAGCTGTCTTTTACAGCATCTCTTACTGCTGCTTGAACAACTGCGCGGTCCCGTCCTTCCCGGCTTCCCCCGTCGGGAAGATCAAACTACTAAGCAAGAATGGTAGATATGTACCGTCTCGTGTCCCGGCGCCGTCCGATCCGCGCGGATAAATCCCGCGGTTCGTACGGTCGTCATCTTCTTGTCAATGATGGGGGAGAAGTTGTTGCCGCCGGCAGTGGAGCTGTGGAGGAAGGGGAACACGCTGTCGCAGTCGGCAATGGGGAAGCCCCAGTCGCCCACAGCGACCTGATAATTGCTGGACATAAGCGAGGCCCAGAACGCCTGGCTGGCTACCACCTCGGTGGTAACGTCAAAGCCAGCTTCCCGGAGCATACCCTCCAGAGCAACGCCGGCATTGTGATTGGAGGGGCTTTCAGACATGACCACCTTGACAGGGACACTGGTGGCACCGGTTTCCGCTTTGTACTGCTCCAGGTACTCCTTGGCCTGCTCCAGGTCATAGGTGTAAGGAGGCGTATAGTTGTCCTCGGGAGAGGCGGTAAGGGTGGAGGGGAAGAGGGTGTTGAGGATCTTGCCCCGGCCCTCACTGCCGCCCAGGAGCATGGCTTCCTTGTTGACGCAGGCCTGGACTGCCTTGCGGGCCAGAACGTTGTCAAAAGGAGCCGTGAGCTCGCACATGGTGATATAGGTGGTATCCCGCAGAGGGAACTCGCTCCACACCAGGTTGGCGTCAGCCTCCACAGTATCCTTGCCGGTAAGGGCAGCGCTGTGGATAAAGTCCACTTCACCCTTCTGGAGGGCCGCCAGCTGGGTATTGGCATCGGTGATGATCTTGAAGGTAACGTCCTTGATGGCGGGATCACCGCGGTAGTAGTTCTCAGCAGCCTTCAGCACGATGTTTTCGCCAGAGGACCGGGATACAAACTGGTAGGGGCCGGTACCAATGGGATTTTCATCAAAGTTCTCGGTGTCCTTGCTGAAAATGAAACTGCGCTTTGCCAGAACCTGCAGAGTGGCGGAGTAGGGCGCGGTCATGTTCAGCTTTACGGTGGATTCGTCCACCACTTCCATGTCCTTCATGTTGACCATGGTAGGGCCTACCGCCACAGACTGGATGGTAAGATTGATGGAATTGGCCACATCCTCAGCGGTAACCTTTTCCCCGTTGTGGCAGTAAGCGTCGCTGCGGAGGTGGAAGGTATAGGACATACCGTCGTCAGAAACCTCCCAGGATTCCGCCAGCCGAGGCTCAAGGGTGCCGTCAGCGCCGGTGGCAAGCAGGGTATCATAGAGCTGGCGGTAAACGATGGTGGTGGTTCCGTTGGTGGACTGGGTGGGATCAAGGGAATTGATATCGCCCCCCAGGCAGTACACCAGGTCAGTACGTCCCTCGGTGGAGGCGGTGTCGCCACCGCTCTGCCCGCAGGCGCTCAGGCCCAGACAGAGGGCCAGAATCAGGATCAGTGATAATGAAGCGCTCCAAAATCTTCTCTTTTTCATGGTATCCTCCCGTTTGTTTTTTCTAAAATACATCACAGAACATGGTCCTGTATCTGCCTTAGTTAGGAGTAGCCGTGCCGCGGATCTCATCCAGTGAATGTACGCCAAGCTCCTCCATCAGCTCCGCCAGCTCGTCCACCAGCCGGGGCATAAAGTCCGGACGCATGAAGTTGGCAGAACCCACCTGTACAGCATAGGCCCCCACCATAATCTGCTCGATGACCGTGCGGGCGTTGATAATGCCGCCGGAACCAATGATGGGAATGGGGGCGGCCACGGTAGCTTCCCGGGTCAGGGAGAGGCCGTAGGCCCGATAGCCATAGCCCATGGTGGCGGAGGTACCGGAGGCCCCGCCGCAGCAGAATTTGCGGGTATAGATATCCACCGCACAGCCCATTTGTCCGTTATAGCAGGTAAAGGAATCTGCGCCGGCCTGGTGGAGGGTTTTGGTCACCTGGGCCACATTGTAATTTCCGGTGGGGGCTTTGGCACCCACCATCATGGTGCCGGCAGCCTTCCGAACCCGGTGAATGAATTCCGTCAGCTGTTCCGGATCCTGCCAGTATTCGGGAACACCGGGAGCATAGGGGCAATTGAGGTTGATCTCAACGCCGGCTACCTTTCCGGTATCCGCCACATAAGCCACCATCTCCTCCATTTTCTCCATGCCGGCCTCTTTCAGGTCGAGGATCACCGGAGTGGTTTCCCAGGGCAGTTCCGGGAGGATCTCCTCCACAAAGCGGCGGATGGAAATGGCGTTGCGGCCAAAGGCGCTCATAAAGCCGTCCTCTGCCCGATGGAACTTCTGATTGCCTGTGGGAGTGCCATCGGTCAGATACATGGAATTGCCCATAAGGGCGCCCAGCTTGTTGAGGTCGAATACCTTGGCGTACTCAATAATGTTGCCGAAGGTGGATGCCGCAGGCATAATCGGATTTTTCAGGGTGAGACCGCCATGGGCGGTAGGAATGGTTACATGAAGATCCATGGTATCACCTATACTCTCGTCACAAAGCTGTGGATATCGGCCTCCAGATCCACCCGGTCCAGCCGGAGGAAGGGGCCTTCCTCGCAGATTTTAATGCCAAAGGGGGCTTCGCTGCTGTGCACCACGCAGCCGACGCAAGCGCCAATGCCGCAGCCAATCTTAGTGGGCATGAACATCCAGGTTTTCTGCTGGATCTCACGAGGAGCAAAGTTTCTGAATTCCAGCATTTCCCGGGGATTCAGCGCAGCAATGATCTGGCTGTCATCCATTCCCTCCAATGCCACGCACAGCGGTTCCACACCATTGATGCATACCGTGGAGATCTGCTCGTTGAAAAGCTGGCA
Source organism: Oscillospiraceae bacterium (assembly GCA_017887695.1). Lineage (GTDB taxonomy): Bacteria > Bacillota > Clostridia > Oscillospirales > Oscillospiraceae > Pelethomonas. The sequence goes on from JAGHHM010000178.1 coordinate 3,758, forward strand.
GTTCCCCTGCGGGTTCTCCCCTACCATCAGCAGGAGACGGCAGCGGTGTGACGTGCTGCGAAGGAAGGGCAGGATCCGGTCAACCGTAGCAGGCTGCGCCACCAGAATAACGGTGCCATCACCATCTGCCAGGGGGCCCCGACCCCGGGGACCCCATACGGCAACCTCGCTGTCGGGCAATTGACGGTAGAGGTCGCTGCGTGCCGGAGCCAGAACGGTAACGCTCTCCGGTCCTGCCTCCTCAATCAGATAGGGGTAACCCCAACGGACCTCACCATCGCAGGTTTTGACCATCAGAAATTGCCCTGGCTGGAAGGAGATTCCTTTCAGCGCAATTGTCACCAGAGCGCCGGCTTCCTGACGGGAGATGCCGGTGACCCGGGTGTCGTGAACTTTGATTGTTTCTTTTTCCACAGTGTTACTTCCTTTCCCAGTCTTATTCCGTTTTCAGCAGCTGAGGCTGCAGTGAACCTGCCGTTTCCACATGACCATCCCGCAGCACAAAAATTCCTCCCGTCTCCGGCAATCCGGCCAGAAGCTCCCCTGCTTTTTTGCTCCCCAGGAGAAAACAAGAGGTGGAGAGGATATCCGCCTCCATCGCGGAAGGGGTAATCACCGTGGCGCTGGCCAGGTCCGTCTGAACGGGCAGCCCCAGCCGTGGATCCAGAATATGGTGCCAGACGTGATCCCCCTCCTGAAAGAAGTGATCATACCCTGCGGAGGTGGAAATGCTGCTGTTTTTCAGGAGAACACGGCAAATGCTGTGTCCTCTTGGCTTTCCGGGGTGCTGGATCCCGGTAACCCAGCCGGAGTGCGCTGCGCCAGGGCAATTGCCCCACGCAAAGAGATTGCCGCCAAAATTCACATATAACCGGCGCTGGCACCGCTGCCTTGGAGCAGTGCGGCTACCCGCTCCACAGCATACCCTTTGCCTGCGCCACCCAGATCGAACAGTATACCGGGCTCGCTCAGGGAAATGGTCTTCTTTTCCCGATCCATATCGATCCGGCAGCGCGCCACCTTATCCACTTGCTCCCTCAGCTGTTCCGGCGGGGGACGTCGGGGCGCTGTTCCGCCGAAGTCCCACAGGTCACTGATACTCCCTGTGGCCATATGGAACGCACCGCCGGTAAGCTGTCTGAACCGCTCACATACCGCCAGCACACCCCACAGCTCTCCATCAACAGCATAGGGTACATGGGGGCGATATTCGCGGCTGAGCCGGGACAAAGCAGACACCGGGGAATACCGGTTGAGAAGCCTGTCGATGCGCCTGGCTTCCACTTCTCCGGCTGCCAGAACGGCATCCCCTGCCGCCCCTTCCAGGCATATGCCCAAATCACAAAGGGTGTTATACAGGGGAAAGCAGTGGGTAATCATGGCCGGGACTCCCGCTGGGAGATACCCTTCTGAAGCTCTTCAGCCAAAAGCAGATACCGGTCCCATTCCTCAGCCCGCCGGGGGCCTTCGGTAAAGGGCAGTCCACTGAGATCCAGCAGATTTTGGGACTGGAGCACGGAACGCCGGAGATAATCCACCAGTGTGTTGAAGCCCGCACCGGAGGTAGAAATGTAGTCCGGCGCATCGTATTTGGACTGCCGGTAATAGGGCTTAAGTTCAGGATCGGCGATGTCCTCCTGGCGGTCGGCAAATATTTCATCGTAGTGGAAGCGGATAAACTTCCCCGCTTTGCGAACAACCTGAAGCCGGCCGGTGACGCCCGGCTCTAATTGCTTGGAAAGTCCATAATATACTTCCCCGGATGGTTTGTCCAGACGGGCGGAAATTTCTTCTGCCAAAGGCAGCATGGATCGTTTGATACTGTTGGAAGCGCCGGTAAGAAGATCAAATTCTCCTGTTAGCCGGTTTTCCTCCAGCATCTGCTTTTCCAGGTGGGTAAGCCCGTTGACCAGCACAACGCCGGTTTTTGCGGTTCTGGCTTTGCCGGCCTGGAAAAAACCATAGTCAGATAGCCGCTTGGATACACCCTGGAAGCGGCGGATGTAATACGACGAGGCATTGATCTCATTGTATTCCACCATAACCAGGCGACCGTCTCTTTGCACTACCTCCAGGATCCCGTGGTATCCCTCGTCCCCTGGAAAGTGGGGCGCAAAGAAATTTTCTGCACGGTAGTAGTCGCCCCAGATCAGTCCTTCCGGCGGCTGTACGCTCCAAAACAAATGCTCCAAAATGGAGACATCTCCTTCTCTGGTCCGCTTTTTAATGGCCAACTCGCCCAAAACGAAACACCTCCCGCTGTGGATTTCTGTATGTATTGTAGCATACCGTCGGGAAATGAGGATTATCGCACAATTCGTGGAGATATCAGAAAACCAGATACCCCCGCGGGTGAGCCCCTTGCATTTGGCGTGACGGCTGGTTATACTATCAATAAATATACTTTTTTCTTACATTGGGAGCGTGGCCATGAAGATTGAGTATCTCAACTACATATTGGAGGTCTGGCGCTGCGGCTCTATCAATGCCGCCGCCAAAGTCTTGTATCTCTCCCAGTCAGGATTGAGCAGCATCATTAAGTCAGTGGAAGGAGAACTGGGATATCCGATTTTCGAGCGGGGGCAAAATGGCATTGTGGCTTCGCCTCAAGGCGCTCGCTTTTTCCGCTATGCAGAGCGTATGGTGTCAGACTATGAAGCCATGCTGGAAATTGGCCGGCAGGTGCGTGAGGAGGAAAATCTCTCCATTGTCAGTTCCCGCTTTTCTTACGCCATGCACTGCTTTTATGATTTTATTCGCTCCCGGCCCAAGGGCGTTTATCGGGATACCTTTCAGGAATTCGGCATTAACCGGGTAATTGATTCTATTGCTACGAACAAAGGGCGTATCGGTGTCTTGGTTGTTCAGCAGAACCAGCTGGATCGGTTCAGGCGCATGGCAAAGGAGCGGGATCTGGATCTGTATGTGACAGATATTGAGCTGGATGTCTCCATTCTCATGTCCCAGTCCCACCCATTGGCGAAGCTTGACGTCGTACCCTTTGACGAACTGAAAAAGTATAAATTTGTGGCGGATATTGATGTCAGCGATGAAGATCTGCTGCTGGAGGATACCCGCACAGTGCTCAGGCTTTCGGACCGCGCCAGCACATATGACGCCATTCATTTGGAGGGTTTCATTTCCACCATCCTCTCTGTGGACGAGCCGGATGCCATTCGTCACAATTGCATTTGCAGGCCCCTTACCGGACACGCCAGCCGCTTCGTGATGATTTATTTCAAGCGAAAAAATATGGATTTTCATTCCAGAGAGTTAGGCTATCTCACCTATCTGAGCGAAAAAGTCTGCCAGCAGGGATAGGCAAACAGGATCAGGCAAAGCAGGCGGCAAGTTGGATTTCTGAAGGCTGATGAGGCAGCCCTCTCTTGCCGCTGCGCCGCCGGCCACCAGTGTCTCTTTTTTAAAGGGCATGGTCAGCCCACGGGGCAATTGCTGTATAAAACCTGCCGTAACAGGCTATCCTCCTTTCAGGAGGGATAACATGACCATACCCACCAGAGAAGCTATGGCACGACAGCTGTGGCTGAACTATTTCAACTGCGTTCTCCGCCAAAGAGGTATCATTACCCAGGAGGAATACCAAAAGATAGCCCGCAAAATCTATGGCAGCTCCCGATAGCTGCCATATACCTTCATCCCCCGCACTTGTGTGCACGGTGTTTTCCCAAAATAACAGGCAGGACTGAGGAATCGACCTCAGTCCTGCCTTCTTTGTTATGCACCGCAGCATCATTATAATCACGGCTTGCACCGTCCGCAGGGAGTATAGCCCTGGGCAATCAGCTCCTCCCGGCTGCCGGTAAATACCTCCTTGTTGCTCTCCTTGATATCTTCCGCTCCGGAGCAGGAGGGATCATGGAATTTTTTGCTGCTGGTATTCAATATGTAGGTAACTTCATCGCTCTCACTGCCGGAGGTACTCCCCTCTCCCGCCAGCCAGCTTTCTCCCGTGGCATAATCGATCTCCACCCCGGGCTGCACATTATAGGCATACACGCAAAAGCAGATACCCGCTCCCTCGTCTTCCACCGAATACCCCTCCATCAGGACGCCTCCCGCCACCAGGTTATCCCCGTCATAGATGGGAGTCACTCGGTACATCACATGATTTTCTGTCTCCTCCACATAGTCCGCCACCATGTTCTCAAAGGGCAGCATCCCTTCGATATTCAGATAGCGGGTGCCGGTGATCAGATTCCGCTCGTTGGCATTCTCTCCCGTGAGCTGGTACCCGATAAGGTGGCAGCGGTTATAGAGATATTTCCCATCCACACAGTCGTATTTCACCGTGTGCCAGCCTGTGGGCTTTACCGACCCGATATCCCCCCGCTCCTCTGTGGGCATCAGTTCCGGCCCCACACTGGCGCAGGTCACGCCGCAGCGGCCCAATGCGTCCAGGTCACTATATGTTTCAAAAGCCTCGTCAATAATCTCTTCCTGGGTAAAATAGGGCTCATTGTCATTTACCGCTACATACGCCGCCCCACTATACTCCGGGATACTTTCCAGCGTTACCGACGGTCCTTTCATCACCTCAGCAGCGCAGCCAACCGCCAGCGTCAACAGGAGCGCCAGAAGCAACATCCCAGAAATCATCTTTTTCTTCACCGTGTGTATACCTCCATTGTGATCCTCTTGTGGGATTTCCCGGGAAAATCCCTCGTTTCTGCTTTGTGCCACTGGCCTCCCGTCAAATCCAGGTCAAAATACCGATCCCCAGGATAAACCCGGTTCCAGCGAAAAACCACCAGCTTTTCCACTTTCCTTTCATAGGGAGCCAGCGCATCATCTTCCACAAAAACATAGTCGCCTTCCCCGGCCTTCTCCAGAAAGGAATTGCTGACCCAGATTCCCTCTCTTTCTTTCTCAGAAAACTGCCCCGCTGAGTAGTCCGACATCCACAGGCGGCTTCCCCTTGTCATCTCCATCATCCAAGTGCGCAGGCAGACATCCCGGCTCTGCCGGCGATGGTTAAAGCTCATACCATTTTTATCATCCAAGCAGACGATGGCAATCATTTTTCCTTCCTTTCTCTTGGGCTGATTCTTGGGACAACGGCAGCATATCATATCTGCTGTCCTATAATCGGGACACTGCCTCTTTCTCCAGAACGACAATGTACTAATTATACGCCCTGGGCAGGGAAAAGCACAACCGCCATTTTACAACATTCTGAACGGCCATTCCCCTATTTCAGCTTCATTACAGGTTCCGGTGTATACCCGTGGTCTTAAACGTACATATTTGTGATTTGTTAGATTTGCACTTTTATGCGATTTGTGTATTATTTATATAATATCTTGTATTTTCACCCCTTTTATTGTATACTTTATCCACAATCTGGCCTGTGCCGGATCGAATCTGATTGGGAGGTTTTAACAATGAAGAGCATCATGCGCAGGCGCGCGCTGGCGCTGGTCCTGACCTTGATCATGGTTCTGGGACTGGCTGCACCCGGCTTCGCAGCGGATGGGGACGAGGTAACCGTCACCATTCTGCAGACCAGCGATCTCCATGGCATGGTCAACCCCTTCGACTATGCCGCCAATAAGGAGAACAAGACCAGCATGGCCCACGTTGCCACCATTGTGGCTCAGGAGCGGGCGGCAGACCCAGACCTTCTGCTGATCGACACAGGCGACAGCCTGCAGGCCAACTACATCCAGGAATTCCGCAACGAGGAAATCCACCCCATGATCGAGGCCATGAATACCCTGGGCTATGACGCATGGGTTCTGGGAAATCATGAGTTTAACTTTGAGTTTTCCAGTCTGGAAAAAGCCATTGCCGCCTTTGAGGGCAAAACTCTGGCCGGCAACATCTACAAGGCCGACGGCACCCGCTGGCAGGACGCCTACACGATCTTTGAGGTAGAGGGCGTAAAGGTTGCCATCTTCGGCATCGACGCTCCCCATATTCCTCAGTGGGAGGCCTCCGACCCCACTCACTATAACAACATGACCTTTACCACTCCCATGGAAGAGACCGGCAAGATCCTCTCCGAGCTGGAAGGTAAGGCTGATGTGATCATCGGGGCCATCCACTATGGTCTGGACGGTGAATATGGCGCCGAAGGTATGCGGCAGATTGCTGAGAAATATGCTGACCAGCTGGACGGTCTGTTCATCGGACACGCCCACGCTCAAGTGGATGAGGAAATCGCCGGCGTTCCTGTTCTGGAGCCCGCCAATAACGGCGCTTTTGTCGGCAAGATGACCTTCACCCTGAAGCAGGAAGGCGACAAGTGGACCATTGAGGAGGACAAAACTACCTCCGAGCTTCTGGACTGCTCTGCCGTCACGCCGGATGCTGACTTCATGGAGAAGATGAAGGATCTTCACGAGAAGAGCCTGGCCCTGGCATCCAAGGAGGTCGGTGAGGTCGCAGAGACCTTTATGGATCCTGTCTATGTGCTGCCCGGCATCCCCGCCGCCATCATCCAGGATAACCCCATTACCGACCTGGTGAACATCGTACAGATGGAGGAATCCGGCGCGGATGTGTCCCTGGCCGCCCTCTTTACTGAGGATTCCAATCTGGAAAAGGGCCCCTTCCTCCACAGAGACAGCGTAAAGATCTACAAATACGACAACACCCTCTTCGCAGTTAAGGTCACCGGCAAACAGCTGAAGGCCATTATGGAGCAGCAGGCCGGCAACTTCTTCAACCAGTACCAGCCCGGCGATGTGACCATCAGCTTCAATCCCGACATCCGGATGTACAACTATGATATGTTCGCTGGGGTCAACTACGAAATCGACATCTCCAAGCCCGCCGGGGAGCGCATCATCAATGTCACCTACAAGGGCGAGCCGCTGGCTGATGACACAGAGCTTGTTCTGGCCCTCAACAACTACCGTTACGGCGGCCTGGTAAGCGCGGGCCTCATTAACGCCGAAGACGTGGTCTATGAGGGCGGCGCTGTCCGTGATATGATTACCGAGTATGTGGCAAACCTGGGCAAGCCTCTGGAGCCTGTATGCGACAACAACTGGAAGATCGTGGGCGCTGATCTGAATGATCCCCAGAAGGATCTTATTTATGATATGGTGCGCAGCGGCGAGCTGACCATCCCCACCTCTGAGGACGGCCGGACGCCCAATGTGGCTTCCCTCAATGGCCCTGCCCTTCGTGCCGAGGGCAAGCTGCCCCCGCTGGAGGAGGGTGAAACGGAGCCTACTCCTGAGCCTGAGCCCGAGCCGGAACCGGAACCGCAGCCCGAGCCCGCCGAAACTTATACCGTCAAGGCCGGCGACTGCCTGTGGTCCATTGCCCAGAAACTTTACGGCACCGGCTATAAGTGGTCGGATCTTTACGAGGCCAACAAAGATATTTTGGCCAGCCCCAACCTTATCTACGCAGGTCAGGTACTGACTGTTCCCGCCGCATAAATGCAATAATGTGAGACCGCTGCAGCGCTTTGCCTGCAGCGGTCTTTTTTATAAACAGCGGTTTCCCCCCCATGACGGTCCTAACGCAATTTCTCTCCGCTAAGCCGCAGCATGAGTCACACTTTTATGCAATTGGCCAAGTTTTTCCCTCTCCGCCACAACTTTCTTTGTCTATGACACATTTTTCACAATATTGCAAGGGGAACACCTCCAACTTCCCACGATTCCGGCAATTGACTTTATCCTCCAGGCTGTGTATTATATGTATATGTGAGTATTTTTGGACTTCCTGCCGCAGAATGCTTTCTGTATCAGGAGGATCACATCAGAAAAGAGGTCATGCGAAATGGTTACTATCGATCTGAGCAAGTACGGTATTACCGGCACCACCGAAATTGTTTACAACCCTTCCTATGAGACTCTGTTTGAGGAAGAAACCAAGCCCGGTCTGGAGGGTTTTGACAAGGGCCAGGTCACTGATCTTGGCGCTGTCAACGTCATGACCGGCATTTACACCGGCCGTTCTCCTAAGGACAAGTTCATCGTCATGGATGACACCTCCAAGGACACCGTGTGGTGGACTTCCGACGAGTTCAAGAACGACAACAAGCCCGCTTCCCAGGAAGCTTGGGCTGCCTGCAAGGATCTGGCTCTGAAGGAGCTGTCCAACAAGAAGCTGTATGTCATGGACGTGTTCTGCGGCGCCAACCACGACTCCCGCATGGCCATCCGTTTCATCATGGAAGTGGCTTGGCAGGCTCACTTTGTTAAGAACATGTTCATCGAGCCCACCGCTGAGGAGCTTGAGAACTTTGAGCCTGACTTTATCTCCTACAATGCCTCCAAGGCCAAGGTTGAGAACTACAAGGAGCTGGGCCTCAACTCCGAGACCGCTGTTGTCTTCAACCTGACCTCCCGTGAGCAGGTCATCCTGAACACCTGGTACGGCGGTGAGATGAAGAAGGGTATGTTCTCCATGATGAACTACTACCTGCCCCTCAAGGGTATGGCTTCCATGCACTGCTCTGCCAACACCGATATGAACGGCGAGAACACCGCCCTGTTCTTCGGCCTGTCCGGCACCGGCAAGACCACCCTGTCCACCGATCCTAAGCGTCTCCTCATCGGCGCCGACGAGCACGGCTGGGATGACAACGGCATCTTCAACTTCGAGGGCGGCTGCTACGCCAAGGTCATCAACCTGGACAAGGATTCCGAGCCCGACATCTACAACGCCATCAAGCGCAACGCTCTGCTGGAGAACGTCACTGTGGACGAAAACGGCCACTGCGACTTCAACGATGGTTCCGTCACCGAGAACACCCGTGTGTCCTACCCCATCGACCACATTGAGAAGATCGTCCGTCCCGTTTCCGCCGGCCCCGACGCCAAGAACGTGATCTTCCTCTCCGCCGACGCTTTCGGCGTTCTGCCTCCCGTCTCCATCCTGACCCCGGAGCAGACTCAGTACTACTTCCTGTCCGGCTTCACTTCCAAGCTGGCCGGCACCGAGCGCGGCATCACCGAGCCCACCCCCACCTTCTCCGCCTGCTTCGGCCAGGCCTTCCTGGAGCTGCATCCCACCAAGTACGGTGAGGAGCTGGTCAAGAAGATGGAGAAGAGCGGCGCCAAGGCTTACCTGGTCAACACCGGCTGGAATGGCACCGGCAAGCGTATCTCCATCAAGGATACCCGCGGCATCATCGACGCCATTCTGGATGGCTCCATCCTGAAGGCTGAGACCAAGACCATTCCTTACTTCAACCTGGAGGTCCCCACCGCTCTGCCCGGCGTGGACACCAACATTCTGGATCCTCGCGACACCTATGCTGATCCTTCCGAGTGGGATACCAAGGCTAAGGATCTGGCTTCCCGCTTCGTCAAGAACTTTGCCAAATACGCCACCAACGACGCTGGCAAGGCTCTGGTGGCTGCCGGCCCCAAGGCGGAGTAATCACAAAGCAAGCTGCTCTGCGGCACTTGTGATTTCATCAAAAGAACAGCAAAGCCCGGGATGGCTATATGCCATCCCGGGTTCTTTTTTTGGATTGTCAAGGAGAAACCTGTTGTTATTCCTCTTCCCTGCCCCTTTCAGCATCAAATTGTCAAGCAGGCCCGGTATGTACACTCTACGAGATGTCCTGCGGCAGTCCGATCTATACGGGAGAATTTCGCAGTTCGTATGGTCGTCATCTTCTTGACCATCTGGCCGCCCACGGAACCAGCCTCACGGGAGGACAGGTCGCCGTTGTAGCCCTGCTTGAGGTTCACGCCAACCTCCCTTGGTGTTCCTTCTCCATCTCAAAGGGGTTTGGGGCCAAATTCCTTGTCACTGTTCGACAAAACCGTCATGCCGAATTTGGCGCATCGTCCAAATTTTCGCCCTGTTTTAAGATGGAGACATCCACGGGCAGAGCCCGAATTGCGTCCTCCTGCATCTCTCCGATGAACTTGTAAAAGATGCGGATGCTCTGCCGGTAGGGCTGGTTGCGGTGGGTGGCCTTCACGATGCCGTCGGGATATTCCTTGGGGCCCACCTCGATCTTCTCCACAAAGGTCAGCAGAATGTCCCGGTTCAGTTCTGGGATCTGGGTGTACTCCCTGGCCAGGGCAAAAAAGCGACGGTAGTTTTCCTCCACCTCATGGGCGGGGCTGACCACGCTCAGTTCGGCCAACGTCGCCTTCAGCCCGGCGGACTCCTTCTCCAAATCGGCCATCATTCGCCGGAGCCGGTCGTCGTCCAGGCGACCCTCGGCGTTGTCCAGATAGAGCTTGCCCACCATCTTGTCGATGGTCAGCAGCCGGGCCTCCGCCTGCTCCCGCTGGAGTTTCTTCGCCTTGAGGACTTCCTCACTGCCAAAACGCTTGAGGGCTTCCTTTACCATCCGCTCCATCTGGTCGTCCGTCATGGACAGCAGGTGGTTCAGATCCTGCCGCACCACCTCCAGCAGGTCGGCGTACCGCACCCGGACGCCAGTGCAGGGCTCAGCAATATCCTGCCGCTGGTGGGTACAGGAGAGATACCAGTACTTCTCCCGCTCCCCCTTATAGACCGTGCCGCAGGAGCACAGGGAATAGCCGCACTTGGCGCAGACGGCGATGCCGGAGAAGATGCTCTTGCGCACCTGGTCGTAGGCCCGGTAGTCCCGGCTGCCCCGGCCCAGATTCTGCTGGGCCCGCTCATAGAGCTGCTCCGAGACCAGGGGAGGATGGGTGTTCTCCGTCACCGCCCAGTCATCCCGGGGGACCGGGACTTTTTTCTTGGACTTCACGCTGACCTTTTTGCTTTTGCCCAGCAGGGTGTGGCCCAGATAGACCGGGTTTTTCAGAATCCGCTTCACCGTAGTGTAGTTCCACACATCGC
>JAGHHM010000179.1 GCA_017887695.1 Oscillospiraceae bacterium
ACGATGGGGTTGGCACCGGCGGCCAGGTTCTTCAGACCCTCGCGGATGATGGCCTGGGCCAGCAGAGTAGCGGTGGTGGTACCGTCGCCGGCCACGTCGTTGGTCTTGGTGGAGACTTCCTTCACCAGCTGAGCGCCCATGTTCTCAAAAGGATCGTCCAGCTCGATCTCCTTGGCGATGGTCACACCATCGTTGGTAATGAGGGGAGCGCCGAACTTCTTGTCCAGCACCACATTGCGGCCCTTGGGGCCGAGAGTAACCTTAACAGTATCAGCCAGCTGGTTGACGCCGATTTCCAGAGCCTTGCGGGCTTCCTCGCCACGCTTAATCAGTTTAGACATATTGCAAAACCTCCAAATCTGTAATCATTCATGCCGCGCGCTCTCCGGCGCGCTCTGGTGAGGGAATGGGGCCGAGCCCCAGAGCAGATCAGTCAACGATAGCCAGGATGTCGCCCAGGCGGACGATGACGAACTCCTCCTCACCGATCTTCACGGTGGAGCCGGCGTACTTGTCGGTAATGACCTTATCTCCGGGCTTAACAGTCATAACGATCTCCTTGCCATCCACGGTGCCGCCAGGGCCCACAGAAATGACTTCGGCAACGGAGGGCTTCTCCTTGGCGCTGGCGGTAAGAATGATGCCGCCCTTGGTGGTTTCTTCGGCCTCGGTCATCTTCAGAACGACGCGGTCAGCTAAGGGTGTGAGTTTCATGGAAAATGCCTCCTATATCAATTTTTTATTATAAACATAAGTGAACACCGTTAGCACTCAATAAGTAGGAGTGCTAACGGTGCTTATCTTACAACATCCGTATGCATATTGCAAGAGGGTTTTGCAAAAAAACACGGCTTTTACAAAAAGTTCACAATCTGGAGGAAACCCTCAGGGCCTGGGGCGGGCGGTAGCGTTGGGGTCACAGCCGGCGGGGCCAAAAAAGTTGACCTTGCCGGGGGCCATGCGGAAGGATACCTTCTGGTTGGAGACTGATTCGCCATCCAGGCAGGTAATAATAGGAGCGCCGTGGGATTCAATGACGATTTCTTTGGCACAATAGCATTTGGCGTACCGGGGGAAGCGGTGATATTCCCCGTTGGCATAGTGGCTTACGAACTGGAGGAAGGTAGCCCGGCTGACCTTTTTCACCACCAGGGTGTTGAGCACGCCGTCATCCATCCGGGCTTCCGCCACCGGCATAAAGCCGCCGCCGTAGTAACGGCCATTGCATACAGCAGCCAGAATAAAGTCATCGGTAATGGGCTTGCCGTCCAGGGTAATGGTCCAGGGGTGCCCCAGGCTCCGCAGCAGGAAATTCACCGCCAGAGAGGCAATATAGCTGCCCTGTCCCCCCAGCAGAGGGGATTTGCCGAAGCGGTGGACGTCGTGGGCCACCTGGGCATCAAAGCCGGAGCAGGCAATGGTCAGGGCACAGCGGCCGTTGCACTCGATAACATCCAAAGGAAACTGGGGACCATCCCAGAGGTTTTCCGCATCCTGAAACAGGGGAGCCTTGTCCCCAAAGTTCTTGAGAAAGTCGTTGCCGGTGCCTACGGGAATGCAGGTCATGGCAGCGTTTTCCATGCCCACCACCCCGTTGGCCACTTCATTGGCGGTGCCGTCGCCGCCGCAGGCATAGAAACGGATGGAATCGCCTGACGCGGCCAGAGCCCTTACTGTCTCTGCGGCGTGGCCGGGGCTTTTGGTAAGAATGCACTCCACCTGCAGACCGTGGCGTTCTTCAAGGCCCTTGGCCATCTCCATCAGCTCCGTGGTGCAATTGCGCTTGCCCGCGGTGGGGTTGATGATAAATACATGTCGCATCAGATATTATCCCGCCCTCTGTTTTACAAACTTCTTACACTATACCGGGAAATCTCCGGGAACGCAAGGGAATATTTTCTCAGCGGCTGAACTGGTAGAGATCGCATTTGAGCATACCATTGTAGAGCTTGCGCTTCTTGTCCGCCTTCCGGCCAAAAAAGCGCTCAAACTCCGGGTGGCTGGTAATGACCAGCACTCGCCACTGGGGGGGCACCTGGCGATAGACCTGGCCGAAGGCGCGGTACAGGGCCTCTGCCTCCTCCTTTTCCAGCAGCCGCTCACCGTAGGGCGGGTTGGTGACGATCTGGCCGTACTGTCCTTCACAGTGCAGCTGCCGCATATCTGCCTGGTCAAAGCGGACGATGTCCTCTACACCGGCCTTTTCTGCGTTTTCCCGGGCGATACGGATGGCCTTGGGGTCGATGTCGCCGCCCCAGATGTCGTATTTGCCGTCAAACTCTTTGTCCATGGCCTCGTCGGCGGCGTCCAGCCAGCACTTACTGGGGACGCAGGCCCATTTCTGGGCGTCAAAGGAGCGGTCCAGGCCCGGGGCCCGGTTTCTGGCGATGAGGGCGGCCTCGATGGGAATCGTGCCGCTGCCGCAGAAGGGATCCCGGAAGGGATCCTTGCCCCGGAAACGGGAGAGCAGCACCATGGCGGCGGCCAGGGTTTCCCGGAGCGGAGCCTCCACGCCCACAGCCCGGTAGCCACGCTTGTGGAGGCCAGCCCCGGAGGTGTCCAGGTACAGGGTGCACTGGTCCTTGTGCAGGGCAAACTGGATCTGGTATTTGGCACCGGTTTCCGGCAGCGTCTCCAGGCCATAGACCTGGCCCAGCCGGCGGGCAGCGGCTTTTTTCACAATTTTCTGGCAATCCGGAACGGAGTGCAGCTGGGAATCCAGGCTGTAGCCCTTTACCGGAAACTGGCCGTCCCGGGGGATAAACTCCTCCCAGGGCAGGGCCCGGACGCCCTCGAAAAGGGCCTCGAAGCTGCGGGCGGGGAAAGAGCCCAGCTGGAGCAGCACCCGCTCGCCGCAGCGGAGATTGATATTGAGGCGGGGCAGGTCGGAGATCTCTCCCCGGCACAGCACCCGGCCGTTATCTACCTGGACGTCCTGAAGGGAAAGGCGGCGCAGCTCGTCGCCCACCAGGCCTTCCAGGCCGAACAGACAGGGAATGGAATAAGTCAGCATCTGATGGTCAACCGTCCTCTCTGGCATATCGGCTCCAGTATAGCAGACAGGGGAGAAAAAGGCAACGAGCGGAAGGGGAAAACAGTGGAAAAAGAGGAGGGAAGATGGTATACTATTAAAGAAGAATCCGGCAGGGTGCCGGAGCCCATGTCTGTGAGTTTTGTGAAGGATAAGGAGGAACCCTGTATGATGTATGTTTTCATCGCGATTGGCGTTATTGTGCTGATCCTGCTGCTGACCAATATTCATGTGGTGCAGCAGTCCCGGGCTTTCGTGGTGGAGCGCCTGGGCGCCTACCACGCCACCTGGGGCGTGGGGCTTCATGTCAAGCTTCCCATCCTGGACCGGGTGGCCAAGCGGGTGAGCCTGAAGGAGCAGGTGGTGGATTTTGCACCCCAGCCTGTGATTACGAAGGATAATGTCACCATGCAGATCGATACCGTGATCTATTTCCAGATCATTGATCCCAAGCTCTACACCTATGGTGTGGAGCACCCCATGAGTGCCATTGAGAACCTGACGGCCACGACCCTGCGGAATATCATTGGTGATCTGGAGTTGGACCAGTCCCTCACCAGCCGTGATCACATCAATACCAAGATGCGTGCCATTCTGGATGAGGCCACGGATCCCTGGGGCATCAAGGTCAACCGGGTAGAGCTCAAGAACATTATCCCGCCCCGTGAGATCCAGGATGCCATGGAGAAGCAGATGAAGGCGGAGCGGGAGCGCCGTGAGTCAATCCTTCAGGCTGAGGGCCAGAAGCAGAGCCAGATCCTGGTGGCGGAAGGCGAGAAGCAGTCGGTGATCCTCCGGGCGGACGCCGCCAAGCAGGCCAAGATCATGGAGGCCGAGGCGGCCAAGACAGCCCGGATCCTGGCGGCGGAAGCTGAGGCGGAGGCCATCGAGAAGGTGCAGCAGGCCACAGCGGATGCCCTGAAGCTCCTCAACGAGGCGGCGCCCAACGACCAGGTGGTAAAGCTCAAGGCTCTGGAGGCCTTCCGGGCTGCCGCCGACGGCAAGGCCACCAAGATTATTATTCCCAGCGAGATCCAGGGCTTGGCTGGCCTGGCGGCGGGGATCCAGGCTATGGTGGAGCCGGAGAAGCAGGAAAAGAAGTAATCAAATACGATTGCAGATGAAAATGGCGCGGCGGTATGCCGCGCCATTTTTTATCCGTCGGATACCGGATTTTTTCTGTTTTCCCGGCACATACGTTGCTGGAATGCGTCTGTGTGGACAAAGATACATTTTGCCAGTGGAAAAATCCGGAAGAGCTGCGGAGTAGGAGTCCTCTCTTGCGGCCGGAAAATCACGGGATGACCGCTGGATGAAAGGAGGCTGCTGCCGTGACGAGAAAACCTCTTTTGGCTTTGTACAGTATCGCTCATTTC
>JAGHHM010000180.1 GCA_017887695.1 Oscillospiraceae bacterium
CCTCCGCTCAAGTTCCTGCTGCATCCTGAGCTGGGCAAGGGTAGCATCATACTGCAATCGCTGGTCCGGGAGGCGGACCCCAGAACGGCCCCGGCGCAGTTCCGTGTAGAGCGTGGACAGTGGCACATCAAGTGCCTCCGCCATGTCTTTGACCGTTTTGCCTTGCTCCCAAAGCTCCTGGAGCGTTTGCCGGGCCTGGAGCGTTGCGAAAGCGTAGCTCGCCATGTTCTCACTTCCTTTCTTGCTGGGGGTGGGGGTGCTTTATTTACGCCATTCAGCGCCCAGGAGGCCGCAGATGGAGGTGGGGAGGTCAAAGGGGATGACCTTTTGTTCATTGCACTTGTCCAGCATGGCGGTGATGCCTGCCAGCATCCAATCATCCACATCCTCCTCACGGTCCGTGAGGATATTCACCGCTTGAATAAGCTCTTTGATGCAGTCCAGCATTACTTTGGCGTTATTTTCAGCGGTGAGCACCATACACTTGACCTGCCCATCATCGGGCTCAGCTTGCAGGGCCTTAATGGCGGCGTCCTCTTTTTCTTTGTTGGCCAGCTCTTTGACATACTCCCCGGTAAACCAAAAGGTGGCTCTCTGGAGCCGCTTAGCAAGCTCCTTGCGTTCCTCGCTGAGTTCCTGGGTGGGCTCCTGGGTGGGGTGCTCAATCCAGATGTTGACCGTTTCAAGGTGGCTGCTGTCCAGGTTTACCTCCAGACGGTCACCCAGGTCACAGATGTAGTCACAATGGTGGCCCTCGGCGGTGCTCCGATAAACGGGATAACCGGCCCGGATGCTGCTGTGCTCGTCCTTGATGTAGTCAGTGGGGAAAATCTCATTGACTTTGTTCCAGGCTTCCTGCTTGTTGGCAACTTTCATGGTGCATCCTCCTTGAATAAAAGAAAAAAGATTAGCTTGCCGACACCTTTCGGTGCCTGCAAACTAATCTTAGTGGTTGCCATTCCAGATAAATTCGGGAATTAAAATTGACGCGGGCGAAAGACTATGTTAGACTATTAACGTATGTGCAGGAGCATACAGCAAACAAAGAACCGAATCTAAGTGGAAAGAGGAAACACTATGTATCGGATTGTTAAAAAAAGAGTATTGAACCCAACGGTCACCATGATGGAGATCGAGGCTCCCGTTGTGGCAAGAAAGGCGGAGCCGGGCCAGTTCATCATCCTGCGTGTGGATGAGAACGGCGAGCGCATTCCCCTGACCATTGCTGCCTATGACCGCGAGAAGGGCACCGTGAGCATCATCTATCAGATCGTGGGCGCCACCACGGAGAAGCTCAACCACAAGGAAGAGGGCGAGTATATCCAGGACTTCGTCGGTCCCCTGGGCCGCGCCACTGAGACCGAGGGCCTCAAGCGCGTGGCTGTTGTGGGCGGCGGCGTTGGTACTGCCATCGCTTACCCCGTGGCCAAGAAGCTCCATGACGAGGGCTGCCATGTGGACCTGATCGTGGGCTTCCGCAACAAGGACCTCATCATCCTCAAGGAGGAGTTTGAGGCCGCCTCCACCAACCTCATCATTGGTACCGACGATGGTTCCTACGGCAAGAAGGCTCTGGTTACCGAGCTGCTCAAGGAGCAGATCGATGCCGGCGCCAAGTATGACCGTGTCATCGCTATCGGCCCTGTCATTATGATGAAGTTTGTCTGCCAGCTCACCAAGGAGTACGGCATCCCCACCGTGGTCAGCATGAACCCCATCATGATCGACGGTACCGGCATGTGCGGCGGCTGCCGCCTGACCGTTGGCGGTGAGACCAAGTTCGCCTGCGTGGACGGCCCTGAGTTTGACGGCCACCTGGTGGATTTCGACGAGGCCATGAGCCGCGGCGCCATGTATCGCGACTTTGAGCTCCACGCCCGCGAGGAAACCTGTAATCTGTTCAAGCAGGAGGTAAAGTAAGATGCCTAATATGAGCCTGAAGAAGAATCCTATGCCCCATCAGGACCCTGTGGTCCGGGCGGGCAATTTTGATGAGGTCGCTCTGGGTTACACCAAGGAGCAGGCCATCGATGAGGCCCAGCGCTGCCTCCACTGCAAGAATATGCCCTGCGTGTCCGGCTGCCCGGTCCAGATCCATATTCCTGAGTTTATTGCCAAGGTGGCAGAGGGCGACTTTGAGGCTGCCTATCAGATCATTGCCCAGGACAGCGCCCTGCCTGCTGTGTGCGGCCGTGTGTGCCCCCAGGAGACTCAGTGCGAGAGCAAGTGTGTCCGCGGCATCAAGGGTGAGCCTGTTGGTATCGGCCGTCTGGAGCGCTTCGTAGCCGACTGGCACAACGCCAATGCTACCGAGAAGGCCGTGGCTCCCGCCTCCAATGGTCACAAGGTGGCAGTCATTGGTTCCGGCCCCTCCGGCCTGACCTGTGCTGGCGACCTGGCCCGCAAGGGGTATGAGGTCACCGTGTTCGAGGCCCTGCACCTGGCCGGCGGCGTGCTGGTCTATGGTATCCCCGAGTTCCGTCTGCCTAAGAGCATCGTGCAGAAGGAAGTGGATGGCCTGAAGGAGCTGGGCGTGAAGATCGAGACCAACGTGGTCATCGGCCGCTCTATCACCATCGATGAGCTGATGGATGAGATGGGCTTCGAGGCTGTGTTTATCGGCTCCGGCGCTGGCCTGCCCATGTTCATGCACATCCCCGGCGAGAACCTCAAGGGTGTGTATTCCGCCAATGAGTTCCTCACCCGGATCAACCTTATGAAGGCTTATCGGGATGGCTCCGACACCCCCATCATGCCCCTCAAGGGCAAGAAGGTGGCTGTCGTGGGCGGCGGCAACGTGGCTATGGATGCCGCTCGCTGCTCCAAGCGCCTGGGTGCCGATGTGTACATCATTTACCGCCGCTCCGAGGCGGAGCTGCCCGCCCGCCGCGAGGAGGTGGAGCACGCCAAGGAGGAGGGTATCATCTTCAAGACCCTCACCAACCCTGTGGAGATTCTGGGCTACAACAACCCCGAGGACAAGCGGGATCCCAAGAACGGTTCCGTCTGCGGCATCAAGTGCGTGGAGATGGAGCTGGGTGAGCCCGATGCCTCCGGTCGTCGCCGTCCCATTGTCAAGGAGGGCAGCGAGTTCGACATGGAGATGGACTGCGTGATCATGTCCCTGGGCACCAGCCCCAACCCCCTCATCAAGTCCACCACCAAGGGCCTGGAGATCAACAAGAAGGGCGGCATCATCGTCAACGAGGATGGTCTTACCAGCCGCGAGCATGTGTACGCCGGCGGTGACGCCGTTACCGGTGCTGCTACCGTAATTCTGGCCATGGGCGCCGGCAAGACCGCCGCCAAGGCCATTGACGAGCAGCTGAAGAACAAGTAATTTTTGTCCGTCAGCAGAACGCTTCAATAAAAACCGCCTGGAACAATTTGGTTCCAGGCGGATTTTTTATAAAATTCTTAAACACTGTTCCCTTGCCATTACGGCGGAAACCCGCTATCATAAAACAGATAAAAACCTGTCCGGCCCGTGCCGGGAGAGAGGAGCGGCCATGTACAAAATTTTCCTGGTAGAGGATGACGACGCTATTGCCGGTGCGGTGGAGCGGCATATCGCCTCCTGGGGCTGGGAGATCCGCCGGGCTGCGGACTATACCAATGTGGTAGGAGAGCTGATGGCTTTTGGCCCTCATCTGGTGCTGCTGGACATTGGCCTGCCCTTTCGCAACGGCTACCACTGGTGTGCAGAGATCCGTAAGCTCAGCCAGGTGCCTATTATCTTTCTCTCCTCCGCCTCGGACAAGATGAACATCGTCATGGCCATGAGCATGGGGGGCGACGACTTTGTGGCCAAGCCCTTTGACCTGGAGGTTTTGACCGCCAAGATCCCGGCCCTGCTGCGGCGGACCTATGACTTCGGCGCCGCTGCGCCTTTGCTGGAGTGCCGGGGGGCGGTGCTGGATACCGGGGATAATACCCTCAATTACCAGGGCCATAAGCTGGAGCTGACCCGCAATGAGTACCGCATCCTCCAGGTACTTCTGGAGCACAAAGGGAATACTGTTTCCCGGGAGACTTTGATGCAGAAGCTGTGGGAGACAGACAGCTTTGTGGATGAGAATACCTTGACGGTGAATATGGCCCGTCTGCGGCGGAAGCTGGAGGGCATGGGCCTGGAGGATTTTATTCATACGAAGAAAGGTATGGGGTATCTGATTGGATAAGAGGAAGCTATGAGACGGGTAAGAGGATTTGTCCGGGAACGGATATGGGCAGTGGCGCTGTTGGCAATCTGTGCGGTGATCTTTGCCGTGGTGCTGTATCTGTATCGGATGCCGGTGGAGGCTGTGGGCTATGCAGCGGCTTTGTGCGCTTCGGTGCTGCTGCTGTGGGCGGTGATCCGCTTTATCTTGTGGCGCAGGCGTGTTATCCGGCTGGAGGAGATGCAGGGCCGGGCCGCCCTGACGCTGGATCAGCTGCCGGAGCCGGAGGGGCTGGAGACGGAGGCCTATCAGGAGCTGTTGCGGGAGCTGGACGAGCTGCGGCGGCAGGTAAGCTCCGATGCCGACGCACGGGCCCGGGAGACGGTGGACTACTACACCATGTGGGTCCACCAGATCAAGACTCCTATCGCCGCTATGGGGCTGTTGCTCCAGGGGGACGATACGGAGCGGGGCCGGGAGCTGCGCTCGGAGCTGTTCCGGATCGAGCAGTATGTGGAGCTGGTCCTCAGCTATCTGCGGCTGGGGTCGGATGCCAGCGATTATGTGATCCGGGAGTATGAGCTGGACACCATCCTTCGGCAGGCGGTGCGGAAATACGCGCCGCTGTTTATCCGTGGAAAGGTGTCCCTGGAGCTTTCTCCCACGGGCCTGCGGGTGCTGACAGATGAGAAGTGGCTGCAGCTGGTGGTGGAGCAGGTGCTGTCCAACGCGGTGAAGTACGCGCCTGGCGGCCAGGTGCGGATCTATGCCCGGGATACCCGACTGATTGTGGAGGATACCGGCGTGGGCATTGCCCGGGAGGATCTGCCCCGGATCTTTGAGCGGGGCTTTACCGGCTGTAACGGGCGGATGGACAAGCGGGCCACCGGCATTGGGCTGTACCTGTGCCGGGAGATCTGCCGGCGGCTGGGTCATACCATTACGGCAGAGTCGGAGGTGGGCCGGGGTACCCGGATCATTATCGGCCTGGATCGCCCCATCCTGGAGGTAGAATAGCGAAAACGCGCCGCGGAACCATTTTCCGCGGCGCATTTTTCAGAAAGGAGAGCAGGGGGAGTCGCATCGGCGAGGGAGGCCCTGCCGGGAAAATCAGCCGAGATAGGCCTTCAGCAGACCCAGGGTGTTCTCCACACCCTTCTTGTGGCTGCGCTCATAGCCGTGGGAAGCGTATACGCCGGAGCCGATGAGACCGTGGCGGCAGTCGTAGCCTGCCTTCAGGGCAGCCTCTGCGTCGGAGCCGTAGTGGGGGTAGACGTCCACGGCGAAATCCAGGCCGGCGGCCCTGGCGGCCTTCACCAGGGCGCTGACCACATCATAGTGATAGGGCCCGCCGGAGTCCTTGGCACAGATGGACACCTGAGTTTCTTTGCAGCCCAGGCCGTCGCCCACGCAGCCCATATCCACCGCCAGGATCTCCGTCACCTCGGCGGGGACAGAGCCAGAACCGCCGTGGCCCACTTCTTCAAACACGGTGATATGCTGATAGATCCGACGGGCAGTGTGGACATTGTTCTCCTTCAGATAGCGGGCATAGCCCAGCAGGATGGCCACGCTCAGCTTGTCGTCCAGGAAGCGGCTCTTGATGAAGCCGGAGTCAGTAACCACAGTGCGGGGGTCAAAGCACACCATGTCGCCGGGCATGATCCCCAGGGCCAGGGTATCTGCCTTGCTCTCCACCAGCTCGTCCAGCACTACCTCCATCACGTCGTAGGACCGGGCAGTGGAATTGTAGCTGCCATTGACATGGATAGAGGCATTTTTCATCTGGAAGGTGCCGGTGTATACCTTGCCCTCCCGGGTGTAGACCCGACAGTTCTCCGCCTCGGCGTTGTTGGCGTTCATGCCGCCCAGGGGGCTCAGAGCCAGACGACCCTTTTCATTGATGGAGCAGACCATAGCGCCCAGGGTATCGATGTGGGCCTGAAGCAGGATGGGGCCATCCTCCGGCTTTCCGGCAGGAGTGCCATCGCCCTCACTGACGCACACAAAAATGCCGCCTTTGTTGGTAAGAACAGGGTCATAGCCCAGCTTCTTATATTCATTCATGACATACTCTGCCACCCGGGCGGTGAACCCGGTGGGGCTGTCAATGGCAAGAATGGCCTTTGCCTGCTCTACTACATAATCTGTCAGATGGTTCATAGGTATCCCTCATTTCTGTTGTATCGATGGGCCCGGCTTACTGGGGGCCGGGCGGTATCCGTACCCTCTATGATACAAGGGGCGGCGGAAACTGTCAATGGCTGCCGACATCTCCCTCAAAAAGGATGGACTTTTATGGAACCTTACGGATGTGTAAGGTTCAGCGCCGGATTGTAAGCTACATCGATGGCAGGCCCGGAGAGAAGCGGGTATACTGACCTTGTTAAATGGATCCCAAGGAGGAATCAATATGCCGATCCTGCAAGTAAACGATTTGAAAAAGACCTATACCACCCGCTTTGGCGGCCAGCAGGTCCACGCACTCACCAAGGTGAATTTTTCCGTGGAGGCTGGAGAATATGTGGCCATCATGGGGGAGTCCGGCTCCGGCAAGACCACCCTTCTGAATATTCTGGCGGCCCTGGATAAGCCCACCAGCGGCAAGGTGCTGCTGGATGGGAAGGACATCGTGTCCATCCGGGAGAAGGACATCGCCGCCTTCCGCCGGGACCACCTGGGATTTGTGTTCCAGGACTTCAACCTGCTGGATACTTTCTCTGTAAAGGACAATATTCTGCTGCCCCTGGTGCTGGCAGGGCGGACCTATCCGGAGATGGAGCAGCGGCTCATCCCCCTGGCCCGGCATCTGGGCATCGAGGAGCTGCTGGGGAAGTACCCCTATGAGATCTCCGGCGGCCAGCAGCAGCGGGTGGCGGTGGCCCGGGCCCTGATTACCGAGCCCCGGATCGTTCTCGCTGACGAGCCTACCGGCGCCCTGGACTCCAAGGCTACCGACAGCCTGCTGCGCCTGTTCGGCCAGCTCAACGCCGAGGGCCAGACCATCCTCATGGTCACCCACAGCACCAAGGCCGCCAGCCATGCCGGGCGGGTGTTGTTCATCCGGGACGGCGAGGTATTCCATCAGATCTACCGGGGAATGAGCACTCCGGAGGAGATGTACCAGAAGATCTCCGACACCTTGACCCTGCTGGCGTCCGGAGGTGAGGGCCGTGCGTAAGAGCCTCTATCCCCGCCTGGCGGCCCAGAGCCTGAAGCTCAACCGCCGCTTCTTTGTGCCCTATATTCTCTCCCTGGTGGGCAATGTGGCCGCCTTTTACATCATGTCCGCCCTGGTCAATGACCCGGGAGTGGCAGATATGACCCCCGGCCACGCCAACGGCTACTACTACGTCCAGATGATGATGTCCATGGGCATGTTTGTGGCCTTTGCCTTTTCTATTATCTTCGTATTCTATATCAACGGCTTCCTTATGAAGCAGCGAAAGCGGGAGCTGGGCCTGTACAATATTTTGGGTATGGGTAAGAACCACATCGCCGCTCTGATGCTTCTGGAGGGACTGTACGTCGGGGTGGTCGGCATTGCCGGCGGCCTGGCGGTGGGGATGCTGCTCCACAAGCTGGTGACACTGCTGTTGTACCGCGCTTTGGATTTTGGGGTACCGCTGGGCTTTTATATCTCCTGGAAGGGCCTCACCGAGACAACCATCCTCTTTGCTGCTCTTATCGGTGCCACGGTGTTGGTCAATCTCGTCAAGATCCAGGTGTCCCGGCCCATCGAGCTGCTCCGGGGCGGCAGCGTGGGGGAGCGGGAGCCCAGGACCCGGTGGCTGCTGACCATCCTGGGCGTCCTCACCCTGGGGGGCGGGTACGTCATCGCCGTCCGGACCCGCAGCGGCGTGGAGGCCGTCGCTCTCTACTTCCTGGCGGTGTTTTTGGTCATCATCGGCACCTACTGCCTCTTCACCGCCGTCAGTATCTTCGTCCTCAAGGCTATGCGCCGGAACAAGCGGCTTTACTACCGCACTGGCCCCTTCATCAGCATCTCCGGCATGCTCTACCGCATGAAGCAGAACGCTGTGGGCCTTGCCAACATCTGCATCCTCTGCACCATGGTGATGGTGATGCTCTCCGGCACGCTGTCCCTGTGGCTGGGCACCGAGGAGATCGTGGGCACCGTGTACCCCAGCGACCTCCAGATCCGGGTGAGATACGATCCCGATGGGGAGGAGGCGTCCTTCGATCCGGAGCGGCTGCTGGCGGACGCCAAGGGCTATATCAACGGCGAGGGCGTGGCCGTCACCTCGGAGCGGACGGTGGATACCCTGAGCTTCGGGGTGGGCATGGACAGCGAAGGGATCCTCCACACCAATACCCGGATGGAGGGCCTGGTCACGGTTTACAATGTGGATGTGATCACCGCCGGGGCCTATGAAGAGATCACCGGGGAGGAGCTGCGCCTCCAGCCCGATGAGGCGGCGGCCTACGGGGCCGGCGGCGAGGTCCTGGTGTTCCGCTGGGACGACCGGGAGACCGGGGAGGAGAAGTATCCCGCCACGGCCCTCCAGGTGGTGCGCCGGCTGGAGAACAGCCCCTGGGCCTCGGTCCAGATCTCTAACCAGCTGTGCCTGGTGGTGGCGGACGAGAGCGTGCTCACGGAACTCTACCAGGCCCAGCGGGCAGCCTACGGGGTGGATAGTGCTTCCACTATGACCTGGTATGCCTACCTGGATCTGGACTGCTCTGACGAGGAAACGGAGCGGCTCAGCGAAGACTACTGGGAGGGCGACACTACGAGCTACGGCGGGGGCCACTGGGAAACCATGAGCTGGAGCTCCAGCGCCCGGGGCCGCTGGGATTTCTATGGCCAGGCGGGAGGCTTCTTGTTCCTGGGACTGTTTTTGGGCTTTATTTTCCTGATGGCCACGGTGCTCATCATCTATTACAAGCAGATCAGCGAGGGCTACGAGGACAAGCGCCGGTTCGAGATTATGCAGAAGGTGGGGCTCAGCCGGGATGAAGTCCGTTCGGCCATTCGCAGCCAGGTGCTGATGGTGTTCTTCCTGCCTATCGTGGTGGCGGCCATCCACATTGCCTTTGACTTTAACATGGTGGAGAAGCTGCTGACCTTGTTCTATCTCCACAATACGACCCTCACCGCCCTGTGCACCCTGGGGACCCTGCTGGTGTTTTTCCTGGTCTACGGCGTGGTGTATCTGCTGACGGCCCGGACCTACTATAAGATCGTGGAGAGGTGACTGCCATGAAAAAGATGTTTTGCTCCCTGCGCTACCTGCTGCTCCTGGGGTTCCTGGCCCTGGGGCTCCTGCTCATGACGGCCCGGCGGAAGCTGGGCGGCGCCTCCTGAGAGCGGCAAAAAGCGCCCCCGGCGGATATTCCCGCCGGGGACGCTTTTGTTTTGCCGGGGCCTCCGGCCCCACCGGTACCGGGCCCGGAGAGAGGCGCTTACTGTTCCTGCTGGATGTAGGCCAGGCCCAGGGCGCCGGGGCCGATGTGGGTGCCGATGGTGGCGCCGATGCAGCAGTAATGGAGCCGCTGGGGCAGATCGCCCTGTTCCCGGAGCTTGGGCAGCAGCAGTTCCTCCTTGCCCTTGTCATCGGTGTAGAGGAAATAGGAGGGGAAGGCGTCGTCCACCGGGTGGTCGCCGATGAGCTTCAGGAGCTGCTTGACGGCGGCGGCGGTACCGAAGGCCTTGTTGGTGATGGCCACGGCACCATCCCGGACGGTAATGACCGGCTTGAGCTTGGTCACGGTGCCGAGACCTGCCTGGAGAGAGGAGATCCGGCCGCCCCGGCGGAGATACTCCAGAGTGTCAATGACGGCAAAAATACAGATGCGGCCCTTGAGCTGCTCCAGCTGGGCGGCGATATCGGCGGCGGCCAGGCCGCTATCCCGGAGCTTGCAGGCGTAGTTGACCAGAATCTGGATGCCGGCGGTGGCGCTGAGGCTGTCCACGATGTAGATGTCGTCGTACTCGCACATGCCCTTGGCGATCATGGCGCTCTGGATGGTGCCGCTGAGGGCGCTGGAGAGGAGCACCGCCACCACCTGGTCCCCGGCGTTCTTGGCGGCCTCAAAGACCTTGAGGAAGTCGTTGGGGGTGGGCTGGGAGGTGGAGGGGTTCTCCTTTCCCTCCTTGAGGAGCTTGTAGAACACCTCGCCGGTGATGGTCTTGCCATCCAGGAAGGTGGCCTTGCCGAACTGGATGGGCATGGAGACGATCTCCACCCTCCGGCGGCGGGCCACGGCGGGGTCAAAGTCGGATGAGGAATCGGTAATGATACGGATAGCCATAGGGGTCAGACCTCCTGTTGGATGATGTCAAAGGTATCCACCACCTGGTGGAGCAAAGGGATCAGCTGCCGGATCTTATCTTCTCCCACAGAGTCGATGAGCCGGTCAATAAGCCGGAGGATTTGCTGGTGGGAGGCATCGTAGCGGGCGGCCCCCTCCGGCAGGAGGCGCACCTCGATCTGCCGTTTGTCTTTTTCGGACTGGCGGCGGGAAATCAGGCCCTTGCGCTCCAAAGAGCCAAGGATCGCATTCATCTGGGATTTAAGGATGCGGGTCTGGGCGCACAGATCCCTGGCGGTAAGGTAACCCGCCGCTTTTTGGGCCCGGCCCAGCAGGTTGCAGACCACCGCCTCGTTGAAAGACAGGCCCGCTACCAGCCGCTGGTTATCAATGACGCTGGTCAGCCGCAGCCAGGCGGAGAGTAGTTCTTCATTCAGGGGATCCATAGCGCCTCCTAAAAAGTTCATGATGTGAACTATATGCCTTTCCTGTTAATTTGTCAAGCCTGTGGTAAGAAAAACCATTAAAAATGCGAAAAAATAGCCTCATAAACAAAAAAAGCAGCCCATATGGGCTGCCGGACAGGTATTTTGACGGTAAAAACCGGAAAGAAATTGCCTATTTTATAGGCTTTTCCTTGGGAAAGGGAGGGAGTCCCAGCACAAAGTCGGCGCTGACTTGGTAAAATTCGCACAGCCGCCGCAGGTGCCGTACAGGCATTTCGTTGATCCCATTTTCATAGCGGGAATAAACTTGTTGGGTGGTGCCCAGCACTTCCGCAATCTGAGCCTGGGTGTAATCCCTGTCCTCGCGCAGGTCCCGCAGAATCTCGGGGTAGGTTTTCATAAGGGGGAACCTCCTTCCGGCGTATCTGTCAAGGGTATTATTCCACACCGGTGGAACAACACTTGACAATACATCATATGTGGTGTAAATTAGTGGGCAGGAGGATGGGATAGGAACCGTATGAGAATGAGAAAGAGACGCAAACAGGTGGGAAGGCTGCTGGCAGTGGTACTGCTGCTTCTTTTGCTGCTGTCGGGATGTACCAAGGTGTGCAGCTTTTGCGGCAAGCCTGCGGTGTTTTACGATCAGTGCCGCATCCATGGCCGCGAGGTGGTAGTGTGTCCCTTTTGCCAGGTGTGGTAGTGGAAGACATCGCTTGCAGCGGTGTACGATAAGGGCGGCAGGCATGGTGCCTGCCGCCCTGTCCGCCTTGCATGTTACTTTTTGTCCTGATAATTGCCCTGGTTGCGGCAGTTCTGGCTCTGGTTCTGATTCTGGTTGCTGGTCTGGCCGCGGTCATTCTGGTTCTTGCTGCTGCGGTTGGCAGAGCTGTTCTTGCTGTTGTTCATCTTATCCATCTTGTCCATGGTTTGGGCCTCCTTTCCAAGAGTGTACGCTGGTATTCTTTCCTCTGGCAGACAGCTTTATACATAGAGCGTCGGGAATAATCGGCGGTATTTCGTAAAAAAATAGGATTGTCCAGCAAATAAAAGGAGAGGAGAATGCGCGCAATGGAATGGAAGGACAGTGTAACCCGGGAGAATCTGCTGCGGGCTTTTGCTGGGGAGAGTCAGGCCCGCAACCGCTATACCTTTGCCGCCGCAACCGCACGGAAAAAGGGGCTGCATCTCATTGAGGCCATATTCCTGTATACCGCCGATCAGGAACGGGCTCACGCCAAGGTGTTTTACAGCCACCTGCAAAAGGGAGGATGCGACAGCGGCATAATCACCGGAGCCGGCTATCCGGTGGATCTCACCGAGGACGTAACGGAACTTCTGGAATTGGCCTGTGCCCATGAGACTGAGGAGTGGGACGATGTATACCCCGCCTTTGCACAAAAGGCGGAGGAGGAGGGATATGAAGCGGCAGCCCGGCACTTCCGGCAGATCGCAGAGGTGGAAAAGGTCCATGCCGACCGGTTCCGTCAGTTTGCCGCCCAGCTGCGGGAAGGGAAGCTGTTTGTAGACGATGTGGAAACCGGCTGGATCTGCCTCAACTGCGGCCATGTACTGCAAGGAAAGCAGGCCCCTGCCCGGTGCCCGGTCTGCGACCACGATCAGGGGTATTTTATCCGGCTCTCTCTGTCTCCCTGGCATCAGTGAGCCATGCCGCCGGCAGGCGGCACTACATAATAAAAGTTTTTTGAAACTTTTCCTTGACAATTCCCCTCCCCTCTGGTATACTAACTTCGCAAAATAAAGAAGGTGGCTGCATCCGCCTCACCCCCAGCCAAGCGAAGGGGTCAACATGGTAGACACACGTCCCGGAAAATGGGGGCGTGCTTTGTTGGTGCGGATGCGGTTTCGTATCCGCATTTTGTTTTGCGGCGCATAGCAACATGGGCAATCGATTGAAGGAGGTGCTTCGGTTATTAGCAGTGTTATGCATCAACTGAATGAGGACATTCGAGACAAGGAACTGCGTCTGATCGGCAGCGGCGGCGAGCAGCTGGGTATCATGTCCGCGGAGGAGGCTCAGAAAATCGCCGATGAGCAGGGTCTGGATTTGGTAAAAATCTCTCCCCAGGCCAATCCCCCCGTGTGCAAGCTGATGGATTACGGCAAGTACCGGTTTGAACAGGGCAAGCGGGAGAAAGAAGCCCGCAAGAACCAGCACGTGGTGGAGATCAAGGAGATCCGCATGTCCCCCGGTATCGATATCGGGGATTTTAACGTGAAGCTGAAAAACGCGCAGAAGTTCCTGACCGATGGCAACCGGGTGAAGGTCTCGGTCCGCTTCCGCGGCCGTGAGATGGCCCACACCGACATCGGCAAGAAGCTCCTGGATAAGTTTGCAGAGCAGTGCGCCGAAGTGTCCAGCGTCGATAAGGGCGCGAAGCTGGAGGGACGGAATATGTCCATGTTCCTGTCCCCCAAGAAATAAACCACGATTTGCGTATGCAAAGGAAAGATACGGAAGGAGTATGCAATTATGCCTAAGCTGAAGTCCCACAGTGGTGCGAAGAAAAGATTTAACCTGACCAAGACCGGTAAGGTCAAGCGCGCCAAGGCCTTTAAGAGCCACATCCTCACCAAGAAGGATACCAAGCGTACCCGTCGTCTGCGGGCCGGTGGTTATGC
>JAGHHM010000181.1 GCA_017887695.1 Oscillospiraceae bacterium
CTGTACAAAGAGCCAATAAACCGGCTTGCTATTTCAGACAGGATATAGTACAATGTGAAAAACAGATGCCGCCGGACTATGGCGCGTGTCATTTTGAAAGGAGCGAACGACGATGGAATATACGAGCATGAGCAAGGAACAGCTGCAGGCAGAGTATGCGGCCGTATCCAAGGATTTTGAGGAATTGAAGGGCAGGGGACTGAAGCTGGATATGTCCCGAGGCAAGCCTGGAAAAGCGCAATTGGATATGGTCAGCGGCATCCTCTCCATCCTGTCAAACCCGGATGACTGCGTGGTGGACGGCATAGATGTCCGCAACTATGGTGAACTGACTGGTTTGCCCTGCGCCAAGCGGTACTTTGCTGAAATCCTGGGCTGCAAAAGTGAGGAATGCTTCATCGGCGGCAACGCCAGCCTGACATTGATGTATGACACCATTGCCAAGGCATATACGCACGGCCTTCTTCACAGTGAGAAGCCCTGGTCCAAGCTCGATACTGTGAAATTCCTGTGCCCCGCTCCTGGTTATGACCGCCATTTCAAAATCAGCCAGTCCTTTGGTATGGAAATGATCACCATAGCGATGACGGAAAACGGTCCTGATATGGATGCCGTAGAAGCCGCTGTAAAGGATCCCGCCGTCAAAGGTATGTGGTGTGTGCCCAAATACTCCAATCCGGAAGGCGTGGTGTACAGCGAAGAAACCATCCGTCGTATCGCCAATCTGAAGCCTGCCGCTCCTGACTTCCTTCTGATGTGGGACAACGCTTACTGCGTCCATGAATTTGACGGCGATTTCGTTCCTTTCCCGGATATTCTTTCTCTGTGCCGCGAAGCAGGGAACCCGGATATGGTCTTTGAATATGCATCCACCTCTAAGATTACATTACCCGGCGCCGGAATTTCTGTCATGGCCACCAGCGTGGACAACATGAAATACATAACCGGCCTTCTGGGCATCCAGACCATCAGTTATGACAAGGTCAACCAGTTGCGCCACGTCCTGTTTCTGAAGGACAAAGCCCATACTCTGGAGCTGATGAAGCAACACGCCGCCATCATGAAGCCCAAGTTCGATGCCGTGGTCTCCGCCCTGGACAAGGAAATCGCCCCCTTGGGCATTGCCCAGTGGAAGCGGCCTAAGGGCGGTTACTTTGTCAGTGTAGATACCATGGACGGCCTGGCCAAGCGTACTTTGGCCCTCTGTAAGGAGGCCGGCGTGGTGATGACCGGGGCTGGTGCAACCTTCCCCTACGGCATAGATCCCCGGGATCGGAACATCCGCATCGCTCCCAGTCTGCCTCCCGTGGAGGAGCTGGAGCAGGCCATCGCCGTGTTCTGCACCTGCCTGAAGCTGGCAGCTCTGGAGAAGCTGTTGGCAGCGTAACTGCAAGGCAACTTCATCTCTACCAAACCAGTAAGAGCAGTCGGCCTCATGGCCGGCTGCTTTTCTTGTCACTTTCACTGCTTTGTAATTGATTGTAGTCTTTTGAGGTTGACATTGTAGACCAGTCTCCTTTATAATAGGTTTATAAAGTAAACCTATTATAAAGGAGGGAAGTATATGGACCGCATTCATCTGACCACCAGTGAATGGAACGTACTAGACTGTCTTTGGGAAAAAAGCCCCCAGACAGTAATGGAGCTGGTGGCCGTCCTGAGGGAAAAAGTGGGCTGGGCCAAAAGCACTACCATTACCACTCTGCGCCGGATGGAGGAAAAGGGCCTTGTCCGCCAGGAATTGGCAGGGAAGGGGAAACGGTACTTCCCCGCAGTAGAGCGAGAAGCTGCCGTGGTGTCGGAAACCCGAAGCTTTCTTGACCGGGTATACCGAGGCAGCGTGGGACTAATGATGAATACCATGGCCCAGCGGCAGGAGCTGACAGATGAGGATCTCCGGCAGCTGCGAGCCATCCTGGCCCAGGCAGATAAAGGGAAGAGGGGAGGGAAGGAGGATGCTTGAGTGGATCATTACATCCAGCCTGCTGATCCTGCTGGTGCTGCTGCTCCGCCGGCTGCCCATCGCCCCCTGGCAGCGGTACGCCCTGTGGCTGGTAGTGTTGGTGCGTCTGTTGGTGCCGATGCAGCTTTTCTCTTTGCCTGCCTCTGAATTGACTTTCCCGGACGTAAGAACCGTTATGGAAGAAATAGACCTCTACGCCATCCCTACCGGCAAGGTGGAAGAAATCCCTCAGCAGGATGTAGACGTTATGCTGGAAACCCTCCAGCCCGGCGAGGTTTTCACTTACTCCTATACGGATGGAAACTTTTATCTCAACCCCGCCATCCAATTTTCTGTTCAATATAATACCGGCTGCGCCGTAATCGAGGAGGACGGCGTCTACACCTATGCCTTTTATGCCAACCTGCGCCAAGTACTGCTGTGGATCTACGGAGCCGGCGTACTGGCCGCTCTGCTAGTTCTGATCCGCTCTAACCGCCGTTTTTCCCGGCAGCTCAAGCAGCTCCGACGGCCCCTGGAGGTTACTGGGAGCCTCCTGCCGGTCTATACGGCAGAGGGTCTGCCCTCGCCCTGCCTTTTCGGTCTGTTCCGTCCGGCTATCTACCTCACACCGGAAACAGCAGAGGATCAGACAGCCCTCCGCCATATCCTGGCCCACGAGGAGACCCATTACCGCCATGGCGACCATGTCTGGAGCCTGCTGCGGTGTCTGGCCCTGGCTCTCCACTGGTGGAACCCTCTGGTGTGGCTGGCGGTAATCATCAGCCGCCGGGACGGGGAGCTGTACTGCGATGCAGCCACTCTGAAACGGCTGGGAGACGAGGAGCGCCAGGCCTACGGTGAGACGCTGCTCTCCCTGGTAACAGCAAAGCCCGGCCCCTGGGACCTTCTGTCCTGCTCCACCACCATGACCAGCGGAAAGTGGAGCCTCCAGGAGCGCATCCGCTGGATCGCCCGACGCCCCAAGGTTCTGGTCAGTGTATCTGTGGCGGTGATCCTGGTGGCGCTGGCGGCAGTGGGCTGCGCCTTCGGCCACCCATCGGAGGAACCGGCAGACGCCACATCCGAAGAGGACATCCTGCTTTCGGAAGAGGAGATTCGCGCCCTGCGTCCAGATCTGACTCAGGACGGTACGCCAGACTCGCTTGCCGTCACTTACACAAAGGAGGAGGACCTCTGGCGCCTGACAGTGACCGACGGGGCCACGGGAAAACAAATCTGGTCCGAGGAGGCAGCCACCAACTATACAGGATGGAGTACTTTATTTCTCTGCACCCTGGAGAGTGAAGATTACCTGCTGCGCTACAACGGCACAATGGGTCAGGGACAATGTCATTATTGGTATGAGTTGTTCTGGCTTGAAACAGGTGGGACAGTAACAAAAGACAGCGGGCAAGCGGATGTATCCATTGCTCCCGGAGGAGAAAGTATTGACCAGGAGTCTTTCCTCGCTTTTCTGGAGAAACTGAACGGCTATCTCTCCCACAGTGTCCAGCTGATGAATACTGCCGGAAATTGGTCTGCTGCCCGCCTTGACCCGAAAGAACCGCAAAGGAATGACCTGGGGTGGCTGACGAATTGGGAGGGCTACGCCCCAGAGGAATCCACCGAAGAGAATCTCTCTAGATATACGCAATACTTACAGGCTGCCAGCCAACTGGGGGAACAGATAAGTGATGCCTACGGGCGCCTCTCCACGCTGCCTTTTACCGCCACCGTAGAGGCGGAGGACGGCCAGCAGTGGACCTACACAATCCGCCAGGGGAACAGCTATAATGTGGAATTTGTCGGCAACTATCTGCCGGTGAGCTTCACCTGGAGCCAGACAGAAAAGACAGCCTGGGATAGCCAGCAGGGGTATCTGTTGACGCTGGACAATTCCCAGAGCGGAGTATCCCTTTCCGCCAAGTCCGGCGGCGATGTGGTGCGGCTGGAGGAAGGCAGCGCTATCTGCTATCTGCGGGCCCATTCTTCCGACAGCAGCGATCCTGCTGAAGAACAAAACAGCGCTATCTTTCAGCATCTTCTGATCCTTGCCGAGGATGCCGCCGGTCAGGCCGTGTGGGACAACGCCGTGGTTAACGGCTCCATAACAGACCTGGAGGAAGTAGCCGCCCAACTGACGGAGCAGGTTGCCCAGGGCTACCGGGATCTGCCAGACTTCCTGATATGGAAGCCCAACGATGTCCAGATCCAGGAGAATTCCCAGCGGGTATTTGACGCCTGGTACGGGGAAAATCCTAACTTCTGCTTCGGTTTAGGTATCTATGTGGGCATCAGCGACCCCATGTCTGCCCAAGCATTTCATTGGCAGGTAGGTTCCGGCCTGCCAGAGGAACCCTCCTTCGGGGACTATTACCCCTGGGGGCAGGAAACCTATGTAGTCCTTGACCAGGAGGCAAACCTCTGGCGGATCCAGGGCGCGGGAACCGGCGGCTACGCCGCGGAGCTGCCCTTTGACTTGGCCACCGCCACAGTTTCCGACCTGGTGGACGCCTGGTCCCTCTCTGAGGGGTTCACCCACGATTACCGGCTTTTCTACTATCTGACGGA
>JAGHHM010000182.1 GCA_017887695.1 Oscillospiraceae bacterium
CTTCACCATGCCCGCCAAGGATGTGACCTTCACCGGCGGCTTCAGCCAGGTTGGCTACACCGTCATCTATGATCTGAATGATGGCGTAGTGGCCGAGGGGACGGAGCTGACGTACAGTGACCTGGCGCTTTTCAGCGATACGCCCACCATCCCCGCCCCCGTGAAGGAAGGCTTTGACTTCGTTGGCTGGTTCACCGCCAAGGGCGACAAGTGGTCCCCTGTGGTCACCGGCGACGTCATCTATGTGGCCCGGTATAAGGAGATCGGCAGCGAGTATGATGTCATCTACAAGGTGGACGGCCAGGAGGTCATGAGATTCACCTACAACGAGGACCAGAAGGTGCCCGTGGAAGAACGTTGGGCCGGTGCGTCTGACTGGACTACAAATGATGTGGAAGTCGAGCAGTACGAAGGGATCGGCAAGCTGTTCACCATGCCCGCCCGCAATGTGGTCTTCACCGCTACCACCCAGGCTCAGACTGACACCACCTATCAGGTGATCTACCACTATGTGGCCCGGGACGGCAGTGAGGGAACAGACAGCGACGGTGCGCAGAATGGAGAGATTGGTGCTCTTGTCTCCGGCCTGTACAGCGCGTCTGAAAAGACCACCTACCAGGGTGAGCGGTTCCTCCTGGACAAGGTGACCCTCAACGGCAAGGCTGTCAACAACACCGAGACCCTGGCCGAGGGCGCGAACGTCATCGACATCTACTACGATATCGATGCCATCGGTATTAATGATCCCGACGGCCCCGATGGCGAGCCCGACAAGAACCAGGTGATCTTCACCTACGAGAGTGCGGATTCCACCATGGGTACCGTAAACCTGAATAAGGTTGTAGTTACCAAGGATTCCAACGGTATGGCAACCGCTCCTCAGGCGACCGCCACTCCCAACACCGGATACGCTTTCGTGAAGTGGACGGAGAGCAGCTACGGTAAGGACAGCTCCTCTGCTGATATGAGCGGCCTGCCTCTGGAGCACAGCAAGGATACTTGGTTTATGGCCTTCTTCGAGACTGAAGGCGGCCAGGTGGATCCCGGTCCTGAGATCTACCCCGACATCCCCGTGTACTTCATGGCGGTCAACGGCCGCTTCCCCGGCGGCGACTACACCGTTATGGTGAGCGCTGACGAAAACGGCAAATACTACCTGTCTGAGGAGGACATCCAGACGCCCAAGGAGTACCCCGGCTTCGGGCCTGGCGCCAGCTGGACCTGCAACAACGTGGCCTGCGCGGCTCCCACCGCGGGCACCCCGGTGCAGAGCGGCCATGAGTTCGTCGTGACCTTTGACGCCCCTGCCCAGCCTGAGAGCTACACCGTGACCTACCAGTGGGAGAGCAAAGCTCCCGCCGGTGTGGCCCTTCCCACGGCGGACACTGTCCCCGCCGGCGACACCTACGGCATCAAGAACCCCAGCGCCATCAGCTGGGAGGATGAGGATGGTTATTGGACCTTCCTGGGCTGGGCAGACGGCGAGGGCAACTGGTGCTCCGGAACTATCGAGGTCAACAGCGATCTGACTCTGCGCGGCACCTGGGACCTCCAGGCCAAGCCTGAAGTGGAGCCCCAGCCGCCGCAGCAGAACGAGCGCTTCTTCGTCACGAAGAACGCCATGGAGAGCGTGGTCACCGCCGGCGACACCATCCACTGGATCATCACCATCGGCAACCTGACCGATGAGAACATCACCCTCACCGTGACGGATCCTCTGCCCGGCGTTATGGTCACCGATGAGACCGGCGCGATCGTCACCACCGTGACGGTTCCCGCCCAGTATCATGTGATCCTTAACGCCAGTTATGTGACCACCGATGCGGATGCTCACAATACCATCTACAATACCGTGGTGGTTTCTGATGGTACGGAAGAGGATAGTGACAAGTCCACCGGTACCAAGGTGGAGCCCCAGTACTTCTCCGTTACCTGGCAGAACTACGATGGTACCGTCCTGGAGCTGGATCCCCAGGTAGAGAAGGGTACTATGCCTGTGTATAACGGCAGTACTCCCACCCGGCCCAGCGACATGTACTATGTGTACACCTTCGTTGGTTGGACACCCACTGTTTCCCCGGTGACCGGCAACGTGGTGTATACCGCCACCTACCAGGAGATGTACATCCCGCCCTATATTCCGCCTACGGATCCCGGTACGGACATCGATGACCCGGATGTGCCTCTGGCTGATCTGCCTGGCCTGAACACGGTGGATCACTACGCCTACATTGCCGGTTATGAGGATGGCACGGTGCGTCCCAACAACAATATCACCCGTGCTGAGGTGGCCACCATCTTCTTCCGTCTCTTCACTGATGAGTATCGGGAGACCTATTGGTCCACCAACAATCCCTTCAGCGATGTGGCGTATACCGCTTGGTACAACAACGCGGTGTCCACGACGTCCAATGCCGGTATCATTGCCGGATATCCTGATGGTACCTTCCAGCCCAACAACTACATCACCCGTGCGGAGTTCGCCACCATTGCGGCGCGCTTCCTCAGTGAAGAATACGTTGGGCCGGATCTGTTCACCGACATCTCCGGCCACTGGGCGGCTGAGTACATCAACCGTGCGGCCAATGCCGGCTGGATCAACGGCTATCCCGACGGCAGCTTTGATCCTAATGCGTATATCACCCGCGCTGAGGCTATGACCCTGGTGAACAATATGCTGGGTCGGATGCCTCACGAGGATCATATGCTGGAGAACATGGTGAAGTGGCCTGATAATCCGGAAACTGCCTGGTACTACGAGGCGGTGCAGGAAGCCACCAACGGCCATGACTATGACTGGTATGAGGAAGAGGACCAGCGGCTCTATGAAATCTGGACGGCCCTGCAGCCCAACCGGGACTGGGAGGCCCTGGAGAAGGAGTGGTCCAACGCCTACTCCGCCCCTGGCGGCGAGGTCATCGGCTGATCTTCGCAACAATATCGGACACTGACAGACCCCGCTGCCTGTCTACAACTTGAGCGGGCGCTGATCAGTGAAAAAAGGAACCGGGACGGCAAAGCCGTCCCGGTTCTTTTTGGGCCCAAATTCCCTGACCCATGGCATGGAGGCGCTTTATTGAATGGCCGATGATCCTTGTTCTCACAGGGATTTTACAGCACAGCCGTGGACAAACTTCCACCGCTGTGTTACACTGAAACCACTTGACAGTATGGCGGGAGAGGAGGAAGCGCTGTGGGAGATATTGGCAGGAAACGGCTGTTCTTGCTGGATATGGATGGTACCATCTATCTGGATAACGACCTGTTTCCCGGCACCAAGCCCTTTCTTGACTGGGTGCGGGAGACGGGGGGGCGGTACCTGTTCCTCACCAACAACTCCTCCCGGTCGGCGGCAGCCTATGTGGAAAAGCTGGGACGGCTGGGGATCGGAGCGGAAAAGGAGGATTTCCTCACCAGTGTGGATGCGCTCATTGCCGATCTCCAGGCGGGAGTGCCCCGACGGCTGTGCTATGTGTTCGGTACAGAGAGCTTCCGCAGCCAGCTTTCTGAGGCGGGTATTCCGGTGACGGACCACCTGGAGGAAGGAATCGATTGCCTCCTCATCGGCTTTGACACCGAGCTGACCTTTCAGAAGCTGGAGGACGCCTGCATCCTGCTGAATCGGGGTGTGGACTTCATTGCCACCAATCCCGACTGGGTCTGCCCCACCTGGTACGGCTCCGTGCCGGACTGCGGCAGCGTCTGCGAGATGCTCTTCCGGGCCACAGGGCGGAGGCCACGGGTCATTGGAAAGCCCCAGCGGGCCATGGTGGACCTGGCGCTCCGCTGTACCGGCATCCCGGCGGAGGAGGCCCTGGTGGTAGGGGACCGGCTGTATACCGACATCGCCTGCGGGGTGAATGCCGGGGTGGATACCGCATTCGTCCTCTCCGGGGAGGGAACCCTGGCGGACCTGGCGGCCAGCGATGTGAAGCCCACCTGGGTATTTGACGACATTGCCGCCCTCCACCGGGCACTGAGAGAGGGGGAGGACCATGGACAACACCGTTGAGGCCGTCCGGGGCTACTACGACGAAAACGCCCGGCTGGAGTGGGAGCGGCTGGAGAAGCACCCCTTTGAGTTTCTTCTGACCACGGGGATGATGGAGCGGTATATCCGTCCCGGGGACAGCGTGCTGGACATCGGCGGCGGTCCCGGCCGGTACAGCATCCACTTTGCCCAAAGGGGCTGCCGTGTGGTGCTGGCGGAGCTCTCCCAGAGCAATGTGGCCCTGGCCCGGGAAAAGGCGGCGGAGGCCGGGGTGACTGTGGAAGCCTATGCGTGCGACTGTCTGGAACTGGATAAGCTGGGCCTGGGACAGTTCGACCACGTGTTCCTGATGGGCCCGCTGTACCACCTCCAACGGGAGGAGGACCGGATCCGGGCGGTAGAGCTGGCCCTGAAGCACCTCAAGCCTGGAGGAATGCTGTATGTGTCCTTTATTCTGACCTTCGCCGGAGTCATTTACGACCTGCAAAATAAAGGTTATCTGGTGGAAGATCTGAAAAATGCCCATGCCATGGCGCTGGTGGACGCGGTGGAGCAGGGAGGGGACTACTGCGGCCCCGGCTTCACGGAGGTGTATTTCTACCACCAGCGCAATATCCTGCCCTTTATGGCCCGCTTCCCCCTGGAGAAGCGGCACCTTTTCGGTCAGGAGGGAATCCTGTCCCCCAATTACCGGGAACTTCTGACCCGGAGCCCGGAGGAGATCCAGGCGTGGGTGGACCTGGCGAGGCGGTATCTGGAGCTGCCGGAGCTGCTGTCCTATTCCGAACACGCCATGTATATCGGCAGGAAGCTGCCGGAAAACGATGAGGGAGAGAACATATGAAGCTGAACAACAAGCGGACGGTCCTGGTGGGCCTGGCGTTCCTGTCCATCTGCGCCTTCTGGCAGATGTATGACAACGTGGTGCCCCTAATCCTGACCAATACCTTTCACATGAACGAATCGGTGTCCGGTGCCATTATGGCGGCGGACAATATCCTGGCGCTGTTCCTGCTGCCCTTCTTCGGCGGCCTGTCCGACAAGCACAGCACCCGGCTGGGCCGGCGCACGCCCTTTATCCTGGGCGGCACGGCGGCGGCGGTGGTGCTGATGAACCTGCTGCCCCTGCTGGATAACGGCTATGCGGCGGCGCAGTCCCCTGCGGCGCTGGTAGGGTTTGTGGTGGTGCTGGGGCTGCTGCTCATCGCCATGGGTACCTATCGCTCCCCGGCGGTGGCCCTGATGCCCGACGTGACCCCCAAGCCCCTGCGCAGCAAGGCCAACGCCATCATCAACCTGATGGGAGCTGTGGGCGGTATGCTGTACCTGGGAGTGGCGGCGCTGCTCTATCCCAACAGCAAGGTAGAGGGCCTCAGCCATGTCAACTACCAGCCTTTGTTCCTGGTGGTGGCCGCCATCATGGTGGTGGCGGTGGCGGTGATGTTTTTCACCATCCGGGAGCCTAAGCTCTACGCCGAGAACCAGGTCTATGAAGCTGCCCATCCGGAGTGGAACCTGGCCAAGGATGACGGCAGCGGCCACGAGGTGCTGCCCAAGCCGGTCAAGCGGAGCCTGGGCTTCATCCTGGCCTCCATTGCATTGTGGTTTGTGGGCTACAACGGCGTGACCACCTGGTTTACCACCTATGTCAGTCAGGTTATGGGCGAAGGCCTGGGGGGCGCCTCCACCTGCCTGCTGGTGGCTACCGCCGGAGCCATTGTCTCCTATATTCCCGTAGGTGAAGTTGCCTCCCGGGTGGGCCGGAAAAAGACCATCCAGGCAGGAGTGATTCTCCTGGCTGCCTGCTTTATGGCGGGGTACTTTTTAACCACCATGTACCGGGAGATCAACGCTATTATGTATGTGGTGTTCGTGCTGGTAGGCCTGGCCTGGGCGGCCATCAACGTCAACTCCCTGCCCATGGTGGTGGAAATGTGCCGGGGCAGCGACGTGGGCAAGTTTACCGGCTACTACTACACCGCCTCCATGCTGGCTCAGGTGATTACTCCGGTGGCGGCGGGTACGCTCATGCGGCAGGTAGGCTACTTTACCCTCTTCCCCTACGCCGCCTTTTTCGTGTCACTGAGCTTTGTGACCATGTGCTTTGTCCGTCACGGCGACAGCAAGGCAGAGGCCAAGCGTGGACTGGAAGCCTTTGAGGATATGGACGACTAAAGAAAGGATGCGTAAGAGATGAAAAAGATGGCGCGGGCGGCGGCGGGAACTTTGGCTGTGGGCGCCGCCGCGGCTGCCGGATGGTGTATGCTGCTGCGTCCCCGGCGGAACCAGCCGGGCTGGGAGAAATTCCAGGGGGTGCGCTATGCCCACCGGGGTCTCCATGACGCTTCGGCGGGGGTGCCGGAAAACTCCCTGGCCGCTTTCCGCCTGGCAGTGGAAAAGGGGTTTGGAGCGGAGCTGGACGTGCATTTGATGGCCGATGGGCAGCTGGCGGTGGTTCACGACAGCGACCTTACCCGGGTATGCGGCAAGGCTGGGTGCATCGAGGATCTGACGGCGGCGGATCTGAAGGACTATCCCCTCCAGGGAACGGCGGAGACCATTCCGCTGCTGGCGGATGTGCTGCCCCTCTTTGCAGGCAAGACGCCTCTGATTATTGAGCTGAAGGTGGAGCGGGGCAATGCCGACGCACTGACGGACCGGGTCATGGAGGAGCTGGCGGACTATGGCGGTGACTACTGTATCGAATCCTTCCACCCGGCGGTGCTGCTGCGGCTGAAGCACCGCTACCCGCAGGTGATCCGGGGGCAGTTGTCGGAAAACTTCTTCCGGGGCAGCGAGACGGGGCTCCTTTCCCGGCCGTCGGCAGTGGTGATGACCTATCTTCTTTCCACCTCCGCCACCCGGCCGGACTTTATTGCCTATCATTACCAGCACCGCGACTGCCCCAGCCTGCGGCTGATGCGTCGGCTTTACGGCGTCCATGAGGTGGGCTGGACCGTCCGCTCCCGGGAGGATATGGAGGCTCTGGAGAAGGACGGCGTTACGGTGATTTTTGAAAGCTTTGTTCCCTGAGAGATTGTTTTAGGAAGGGATGACATGAATAGAGCGCCGGAGCGGACCTGATGATCCGCCCCGGCGCTTCTTTTATTATTTCCAGTCGGTGGGCCGCTTTTTGCGGCAGGGCTGGGGAAATGACCTCGTGTCTCAGCTGTTGCGGCGGCTGATGGGGTGCCGCAGGAGAATACGGCTCAATGCCTTTCCATTGAAGGGGTAGAGAGGGTACAGATAGCCCTTTCCCAGGATGGGCTTGGTGGTGGCCAGAAGGAATACCAGCAGGGCAATTCCTGCTATCAGCCCCCATACGTCAAAAGCAGCGATGAGCAAAAGGATCACCATTCGCATGAGCTTGAGGGCGTAGCCCAGCTCAAAGCTGGGCTGGGCAAAGTTGGCGATGGCCACGAAGGCCATGTACACCAGCACCTCCGGCACCAGCCACCGGGCCTGGACGGCGAACTCCCCCAGTATCAGGGCGCCCAGCATACTGAAGGAGCTGCTCAGGGCGTCGGGGGTGTTCAGGGAGGCCAGCTTGAGAAGGTCTACTACAAATTCCAGCAGCAGCATCTGCACCAGAAGGGGTACGCTCCCCTCATCCTCCGGGGCTACGAACCGCAAAAACTCCGGGGCCTGGGCGGGGTCCTTCACCAGGAGATACCACAAGGGGGTAATGAAGAGAGACAGCAGCATCACGGCAATGCGCAGATAGCGGAGGTAGGTGCCCACCAGAGGGGGAAAATAGTAGTCGTTGGCCTCCTCCATAAAGTCAAAGAAATGGGTGGGCAGAAGCATCACCGAGGGGGAATTGTCCACCAGAAGGACAATGTTTCCCTCCATGACGCAGGCGGTGGCGGAGTCGGGCCGCTCGGTGTAGCGGACCTTGGGAAAGGGGTTGTACCACTGGGGGGCCATCATGGCCTCGGCAATGCTCTCCTGGCTCATGGCAGTGGAATTGACGTCAATGGCGGCCAGCTTTCTCCGCAGGGTTTCCAGCTCCTCCTGATCCACCTTGTTTTCCAGATAGGCCAGCACCACATCGGTTTTGCTGCGGCTGCCCACGTTGTGGTGCTCCAGGGTCAGATTCGTGTCCCGGATCCGGCGGCGGAGCAGGGCGGTATTCTGCACCAGGGTCTCTGTAAAACCATCATGGCTGCCCCGGAGGACCTTACCGTCGGAGGGCTCGGATACAGCCCGGCAGGGGTAGCCCTTGGCGTCAATGAGGGCGCAGTGGTCAAAGCCATCCACCAGCAGCACCGTTTTCCCCAGGAACGCTCCGGTAAGGATGGCATCCACCTGGTTTTCGCAGTTTACCTCACAGAAGGTGATGCAGCGGTCAATCAGCTCCTGCATATCCTGGGCTTCCTCCGCCCACTGGGCCCCAGGCCCCAGAAGGAAGGAACAGACCCGCTCGATCACGCCGTCGTCGCCGTAGCCGTCGATGACATAGAGTCGTCCCCGCCGGCTGCCCAGCTGCAGATCCCGGAAGATCACATCGTAGCTGCGGCCCACCCCCAGCAGGGGGTCCAGAAGCGCCTGATTGTCGCGAAGATTGTCGGTAAGCTGATCCATATGCCGTCCTCCCTGGCATGTTTTCCCCTAGTATGCCCCCGCTTGTTGGGCTCTATTCTCATGAAGATGGATCATTCATCCCCAGCGGCGGCTTGCTTTTTCTCCGGCGGTGGGTATAATAAAAAAAGAATTTGCAGCGGAAGGAGGCGGCAGATGGAGACAAAGAAGTGGGAGGCGCTGGTAACGGCGGCAGAGCTGGGCAGTTTTACCCGGGCGGCGGAGAAGCTGGGGTGTACCCAGTCGGGTCTGACCCATATGATGAACAGCCTGGAGAATGAGGTGGGGTTTCCCTTACTGATCCGGGATCGCTACGGAGTGCGTTTTACCCCTGCCGGGGAACGGATCCTCCCTGCTGTCCGGGAACTGCTTCAGGCAGGCAAACGGCTGGAGGGGGAAATTGCTGCCCAGAGCAGCCGTAAGCGGGAGAATATCCGGGTAGCGGCCTATTCCAGTATCTGTATGCACTGGCTGCCCACCATTGTCCAGCAGTTTCGTTGGGACTTCCCCGACGTGTCGGTGGATATCCGCATGGGCAGCGTGGAGGAGATGTACCGCTGGCTCCAGGACGACAAGGTGGATCTGAGCTTTGCCAGCCGTCAGGACCGGGGACGCTATGATTGGGTCCCCCTGTGGGACGACCCCCTGCTGGCCATACTGCCTATGGACTACCCGGCGGAGGGCCTCAGCCGCTTCCCGGTGGCGGAGTTTGACGG
Organism: Oscillospiraceae bacterium; assembly: GCA_017887695.1. Classification (GTDB taxonomy): domain Bacteria; phylum Bacillota; class Clostridia; order Oscillospirales; family Oscillospiraceae; genus Pelethomonas. The sequence goes on from JAGHHM010000182.1 coordinate 9,289, forward strand.
CAAGGAGTTCCTGATGCCCTCTTTGGGCTTTGATATGGATATTCTGCGGGTTTTTGAGGACCGGGACGTTCGGCCGGATATCAAGGATACCCAGGTAGAGGATGCAGCCATTCTTTCCATGGTGGAGCACGGCCTGGGGGTGAGCATCCTGTCAGAGCTGGTGCTCCAGGGTCGGCGGGACAATGTCAGGTGCCTGCCCCTGGATCCCCCTGCCTGCCGGCGCATCGGCATTGCGGCCCAGTCCCTGGAGGAAGCGTCTCCCATTGTCCGGCAGTTTATTGACTATTCTACCCGGATTGTGGCGGAGCTTCATCAGCCGTAACGGGGCTGCTGATTGAGAATACAGCAGAGGGAGGGCCCATGTGGGTCCTCCCTTTTGCGTGGGCGTTTTCTTGCTCTGGCGGAGCAGCTTCAGCCTTTTTTGCGCAAAAAACCGTGAGAATCCCTTTGGGATCCTCACGGTTTATGGTTTCCTGAGATGTGGGGCGTGACTTTGTTTCTGGAAACATTGCCTTTTCCCGCCAGTCAATCCGTGGGTTCTCCCCCTGCAAAGCGAATGGCTCCTCTGGCCAGTTCCAGGGTGGGGTCGGTAAAGGGATAGTCCAGGTGGTACAGCTGGGCGGCCAGAGGCAGCTCCGTGCAGCCCAGGATCAGAGTCTGGGCCCCCCGCTCCAGTAAGGCCTCCATGGCCTGCCGGGCGGCGGAGGCGTCATAGTGGAGGTCGCCAGCCTTGACGCCCTGGTAGATCATGGCCATGATGGCCGCCTGTCCTTCCGGTTCCGGGGTCAGCAGGTCAATGCCGGTGCCGGCAAAGGTGCGCTGGTAGATGCCGGTCTGAACTGTACCATCGGTGGCAAGGAGTCCGGCGGTGGTGATTCCCCTCTCCTCCAGGGCCTGGGCGGTAAGACGGATCATGTGGAGGACAGGGATCTGTACCGCCTCTGCCACCGCGTCGTAGTAGTTATGGGCGGTGTTGCAGGGCATAATCAGCACCTGGGCTCCCATTTTCTCCAGCAGGACGGCGCTGGCGGTAAGCTGGGGAGTGGGGTCGTCGCCGCCGTGGAGGAGGGCTGCTGTGCGGTCGGGAATGTTGGTGTTGCTGTCGATGAGAACACGCAGATGATCCTGATCCCGGGCTGCCTTGGTGTGCAGGGTGATCTTTTCAAACAGGTCGGCGGTGGCCAGAGGGCCCATGCCGCCGATAATGCCGATGGTTTTCTTTTCCATGCGCATCGCCTCCTTTGCTCGTAGTCTACCACAGGGGGCAGCGGCACGCAAGAGAAAGGGAGGTGAGGGCAGAAAGAAAAGCGGCCCCGGAGGGCCGCCTTCATAGATGGGTCACGTGGGCCGGCGAGAAATGGGGGCGCCGGGGGCCTACTTCCCGCCCCGCAGCCCCGTCAGCAGCCGCAGCTTCAGGGCCCGGAGCCGGGCCAGATGGCCGCTGGTGTATAAAACGCCCACCAGAATCATGCCGTAGGCAAAGCCCAGGGCACGGCTGGCAAATTTTTCCCAAGCAGCCGGTCTCCCGGCTGCCATCCACACTAGGTAAAGGGTAAAGAGCGCCGCCCCCGCAATAAACAGGGCGCACATCCTCCGGGTCAGCTGGTGCTTCTCCCGGTTGCTGTAATCTGCCACCTTTACCACCGTGTCCTTCAGTTCCTTGTCCATTGTCTTCTCCTTTCTCTCTCCGTCCAGCAGCTCCCGCAGCTCCACACCGTGGTAGTCGGCCAGAAGCATCAGAAGGTCCAGGTCCGGAAGGCTTCGCCCGGTTTCCCAACGGGACACCGTCCGCCCGGATACCCCAGAGCCTCTGCCAGCTGC
>JAGHHM010000183.1 GCA_017887695.1 Oscillospiraceae bacterium
CCAGCAGGTCGGTGATGCCCAGGCCGAAGGCCAGGGCGCACTTGTGAATGAAGGTAAAGGGCAGGTCCGCCAGACCCGCCTCGTAGGCGTGGTACTGCTCCACAGTGGTGTCGGTATTCTGGGCCATCTCCGCCTCAGTGAAGCCGCAGATGTGCCGCATCTCTCTGATACGGAAGGCAACCTCTGCCAACTGGTTTGCTACACGACTGGTCTCCATGAACAAATCCTCCTTAGAGAAGTATGTAATCCGGTGAACGAGAAAAGACGCCGCCGTCGGGAAATAAAAAAACTCGTCTCAAAGAATTTTCTTTGAGACGAGTAAAAATATACCCGCGGTACCACTCAAATTGCGCCCGAAATGGGCACCACCTTCAGGCTCCAACAAGCCCTATGCACTGACGCGGCAGCTACGGGAGGCGTCTACTAACCCATCATCTTGGGTGTTCAAACCTCCAGCTCGGAAGGGATGGGACATTGAGACCTCTTGCCGCCGGGATCTCACCATCCCCGGCTCTCTGCGGGCAGAACCTTCTCGTCCGTCTTCGTCATCGCTTTTCTGATTCACTTGAAAAGGAGTTTACACCAAAGATTTTGCCTTGTCAAGACGGTTTTTGAATTTTTATGCGGCGGAAACGGAGAAGGGACCACCGGGATCAGCGGCCACGGTTCCTCCGACCGGCTGTGCCGGCCTTGCCGGAGGAGCGTCCACCCCACTCGCTGGGAGAAGAAGGACGCTTTCCAGTGCTGCCCCGTCCCGGGGCTCCGGCGCTCTTGCCCGTCCGGACAGCGGCACCCCGGCTGCTGCCTCTGGGAGAGGCGGCTCCGGTGCCGGGGCCGTGGCCCCCGGACTTCCGGCTCTCCGTCCGCTCCTCCCGCCGCTGGGCAGCGGTTTTGACGCCGGAACGGCTTCCCGGCCGCTGGCCCGCCTTGTCCCGCCGGGCTGTTTCCCCGCCGCTGGTTTTGTCGGGCTTGCCGTCCTCTTCCCGGCCGCTGTGGAGGGGCCGGATGAGGCACTCTTTGCCGTATCCGATGAGGTCGGTGCGGTGGGCTCTGTGGAGAGCCTCCGTCACCAGACGGCGCATCTCCGGCCGCTTCCACTGGAGCAGAGCCCGCTGAAGGGCCTTGTCGTGGGGATCCTTGGCCACATACACCGGCTTCATGGTCCTCGGGTCGATCTCCGTATACCACATGCAGGTGGACAGGGTGCCGGGGGTGGGGTAGAAGTCCTGGACCTGCTCCGGCTGGCGGCCGGTCTTGTTGAGGAACTCCGCCAGCTCTACCGCATCGGACAGAGTGCAGCCGGGATGGCTGCTCATGAGGTAGGGGACGATATACTGCTCCAGGCCGTAGCGCTGGTTCAGCCGCTCATATTTCTCCTTGAACTTCAGATACACGTCAAAGTGGGGCTTGCCCATGTAGTCCAGCACCCGGCCGGCGCAGTGCTCCGGGGCCACCTTCAGCTGTCCGGAGATATGGTAGCGCACCAGGTCCGCAAAAAACTCGCTGTTTTTCTCTGCCAGCATGTAGTCAAAGCGGATGCCGCTGCGGATGAACACCTTCTTCACCCCGGGGATGGCCCGCACCTTCCGCAGAAGGTTCAGATAGTCCTGATGGCTGGCATCCAGGTTGGGGCAGGGAGTGGGGGCCAGGCAGGAGCGGTTCTTGCACATGCCGTTTTTCAGCTGCTGCTTGCAGGAGGGGTGGCGGAAATTGGCGCTGGGGCCGCCGATGTCGTGGACGTAGCCCTTAAATTTGGGGTCGTGGGTGAATCCCTCCACCTCCCGAATCACACTCTCGTGGCTGCGGGAGGTAACCATTCGGCCCTGGTGAAAGGCCAGGGAGCAGAAGTTACAGCCCCCGAAGCACCCCCGGTTGTGGGCCACAGAGAAGCGCACCTCCTCAATGGCCGCCACGCCGCCCAGGTTGTCGTACATAGGATGAACCTCCCGGGCGTAGGGAAGCTCTGCCACATGGTCCAGCTCCTGCTGATTGAGGGGCATGGCCGGGGGATTTACCACCAGCACCTGGTCCCCGTGGGGCTGAAGGATAGCCTTGCCCCGGATGGCGTCATGCTCCTCGTATTCCACCTTGGTGGCGAGGGCGTAGTCCCGCTTGTCAGCGCACACTGCCTCAAAGGAGGGGACGGTAACGGCCTCATAGGCGCAGGAGGGGTCCTTTGCCGCATAGGCGGTGCCTCGGACATCGGTGATGGACTCCACCGCCTCTCCCCGGCTCAGCCGCCGGGCAATCTCCCGGGTGGCCCGCTCTCCCATGCCGTAGACCAGCAGGTCTGCCTGGGCGTCAAAAAGGATGGAGCGGCGAACCTTGTCGTCCCAGTAGTCGTAGTGGGCAAAGCGGCGGAGACTGGCCTCCAGGCCGCCGATGACGATAGGCGTGCCGGGAAAGGCCTCCCGGGCCCGATTGGCGTAGACGATGGTGGGCCGGTCGGGACGAAGGCCCATTTTGTTGCCGGGACTGTATGCGTCGGCGCTGCGGCGCTTCTTGGCGGCGGTGTAGTGGGCCACCATAGAGTCGATGTTGCCCCCGCCGATCAGCACCCCATACCGGGGCTTGCCCATAGCCCGGAAGGCATCGGCGCTGTGCCAGTCGGGCTGGGCCAGCACCGCCACCCGGTAGCCCTCGTCCTCCAGCACCCGGGCAATGATGGCGGTGCCGAAGCTGGGGTGGTCGATATAGGCGTCGGCGGTGACTACCAGAAAGTCGTAGTACCACCAGCCCCGGTTTTCCATGTCCTCCTTGCTGACAGGGAGGAAATTTAGTGTATCCATAGTTTCTCCTTTGTTTCTGTGCCGTTTCTGAAAGGGGGGTCCGGCTTGTGAAAAGGCCTGAGCCGGGACAAGATAACGCCGCCCGGATATTTCCGGATATGTATAGCGGCAGCGCCCGGCAAAAGTCAGCCTCAGGGGATCTCCTGGATCCGGCGGCGGAGGTCCATGGTGATGTCCGTTCCGTCGTCGACAAAGCCGTACTGGGCAAAGTAGCCCCGCAGCTCCTGGGGGCAGGCCATGCGCAGGGTCTCCAGCCCCTGGCGGCGAGCGTATTTCACCGCCTGGCCCAGCAGCTGCACCCCCAGGTGCCTGCCCCGCAGGGCGGGAGCCACCTCATAGGCGGTGATCCGCATGGCGTCGTCCTCCCGGCGCAGGGCCACCCGGCCCGCCTTGTCCTGACCCAGCATGGCCTGGAGCAGCAGGCCGTCCTCCGGCGCCAGGGGCACGAACCAGAAGTCCTCGTCGCAGTTGCCGTCCTTGTACCAGTTCTGGCGGCGGAAGGTGGAGCATTCTGGGGGGACATGGGAGGCGTCGTCCCGATAGACCACCCGGATCTCATCGCCCTCCACCTCCAGAAGGCTCACGGCAGTGTTGTCGCTGTGGCCGCTCTGGCCGATTTCCTGGAGGGTCATGCCTTCCAGGGTGCCCAAAAGGGTCCGCAGGGCGGCGCCGTGGCTGGTAGCGGCCACGGTGAGGCCCGGGTTTTCCGCCGCCATGCGCCGCACCGCCTCCGTCATACGGGCCGCCACCTCCGCAAAGGTCTCGGCGTCGTAGGCCCGCCACAGGTCGGGACGCTTGTTGAAATGGACGTACATTTCCGGATAGCGCCGCTTGATCTCAGCCCAGGTCCGTTCCTCCCAGTCGCCCAGGCGCACCTCCCGCAGCAAGGGGAGGGGGCGGAAGGGAAGGCCCCGGGGGACGTAGAGGGCGGAAGCGGTGGTGTGGGCCCGGGTAAGGTCGCTGCCGTACACCGCGTCCAGATGGACGCCGTTAAACCGCTCCCGGAGGTAGTGGAGCTGGCGGTAGCCCCGGGGGGTGATGTTGCTGTCATACTGGCCGTGGGCCATGCGGAAGAGGTTCCCTTCCGCCTCGGCGTGACGAATCAGGAAAATTTTGGTAATCATGACAAATCCTTCTTTAGTGTCAGTTTACTGATATTGTATCGGACCTGTCAGCATTTAGCAAGGGAAATGATTGCCGCATGACGCTTAAATTTGTGTTTGTCGGGCCATACTAGGAGCGTCCGAGAGGAGGCATGTGAATATGAACGGATTTGTAAAGGGAATGGTGCTGGGCGTAGTGGCCGGCGCGGCGGCGGATATGGCGCTGCGTACCGCCCAGGGCAAGCGTACTGCTGCCGGCAAGGCCATGCAGGCGGTGACCGACGCGGTGGACAGCGCTGCCACGTCTGTCAAGCACACCATGGGACGGTAACAACCGTCCGGGCAGCCCGGCCGCGTTTCAGCGGTCGGGCTGCCGATTCCTGTGAAGGAAAACCGGTTTTACCCTCCTTTTTTCCACAGCGGAAAGGCGGTATGGAAGGGGGGGACATATAAAATGAAAAATTTCAGGAAAAATCCAGGGATTTTCTCTTGACTTCCAGGAAAGAAAAGGATATAATAACCTTCGCTGTCAAACAGCATAACCAAATAGACGGTTTTTGAGCCGGGCAACTATGTGGAGATGTCGCGTAGCTGGTCGAGCGCGCACGATTGGAAATCGTGTATACCCCAAAAGGGTATCGAGAGTTCGAATCTCTCCATCTCCGCCAAAAATCCCGCAGTCTGAAAGGACTGCGGGATTTCTTTTTTTGCTGCCGCTGAGGCGGTATACTCTTTGTTCTAATACCAGTTCTAACATATATCTTTCAGCAGCTTATCCATGACACCCACAGCCCCTTCCTGCATTTCTGTCATGACATGGGAGTAGGTGTCCATGGTGATCCCGATAGAGGAATGGCCCAGCATAGAGGAGACAATTTTAGCCGGTATGGCGTTTCTGAGCATCAAGGTGGCGTTTGTGTGCCGCAGGTCGTGAAAACGGATGGGAGGGAGCGCAGCATCCTCCAGCAGCTTTTTAAAGCGGTGCTGCAGGACGTTGGGGCTGATCGGGGAGCCGTCTGACCGACAGCAGACAAGGTGATAGGGATTATATCCCGGCCCTATGAAGCGGGCTGCGTCCTGCTGCTTTGCAAGGTTGGCCTCCAGAGCGGCATGAAGCATATCGGGCATAAGCAGCGTCCGGCGGCTGTTCTTCGTCTTGGGGGAAGACAGGGAGAAGATTTCCTTTGTAAAGCAGGCGGAATGGCGGATGGTGACGGCTTTAGCCTCCATGTCGATGTCCTCCCACTGGAGGCCCAGGGCTTCGCCACGCCGCAGCCCCAGGGACACGGCAAGCAGTATGGGAAGCTGGATTTCCTGGCCGGCAGCGGCCCGCAGCAGGACGATTACCTGGTCTGGCGTCAGCGCTGCCGCTTCATAGCGGTCAACTTTAGGCGCTTCCACATAGTCGGCGGGATTGCGGGGGATCAGCAGCGTTTTAACCGCATAGCCCAACGCCCGATGAAGATTGTTATGGACATACCGGACGCTGGTACCAGAGAGCCCGGCGGCGGTAAGATCAGCGTACAGCTTTTGAATGTCTCTGGGCTGCAAGCGGTTAAGTGCTATTGCTCCGATATGGGGGACGATGTGCTTTTTGATATTGACCTCATATCCCCGAATGGTGTTGGCAGCCAAGCGAGGCTTGCAGTATGTTTCCAGCCAATGAAGCAGGAAAACCTCCATGGTGGAGTTGTCGGCTTTTCGTTCAAAGGTGTCCTCCAGCTCAGCGATGCGGGAGCGGAGGACTTTTTCCGCCTCCCGCTTGGTGCCCCAGCTGCCCTCCCATTTTTGCTTCCACTTGCCGCTGCTGTCCTTGCCCACATAGTAGCAGATATACCAGCGATCACGCTTTTTCGTTACTGTCCCTCTCATTGCTGCGGCCTCCTGTCACACTGCGGTTGATCCATTCGTAGAGCTGGGCGGCGGGTATCACCTTCCGCTTCCCGATAGAGATGTGGGGCGCTTTGTTTTCCCGGATCAGCTGATACATGGCGCTGGGGCTGATCCGCATGAGCGTGGCAGCTTCCTTCACTGTCAGAATTTCCTGTTTCATACGATACCTCCATATCATCACAAAAATAGGGCAGCGCCTCCTCGGCGGAGGAAAAGCACTTGATGCGTACATAGTCGTTTGAAAAGTCCGGGTGATCCAGGTTTCGCTTCATTTCTCCGGAATATAGCAGCTCAGAGCGTTTCAAGCCTTTGGAGCAGTAATAGAGATGGTGATTGAGGGCGATGCCGGAGTTTTGCAGATCCTTAGTAATGTACTTTGTCATGTAGGCAGCGCAGCGGCCCAAATCCCGAATACGCTCCAATGTAACGAAGCCAAATTTCTTGGCGTAAGCGGGCCAATTATACAGCTCGTGACCTGACCGCAGCATATCCTTCAGGCGGCGGGGGATGGGGTCCTCCTGAGTGAATCTTGTTAAATGCTCCTCCGGCAGACCGAAGCAAAGACCGTGAAAGTGGACGGCCCCATCCCGATGCAGCTCCGGAATAATCAGATATTTGATGGAGGCATCTGTGCGGGTGTTGTAGTTGTTTAGCCACTTGGCAAGTACCCGATAGGTCTCCTCCAGGTCGTAGCGGTCATGCCACACGCCGTTAATGGTGAGGGTAAAGAACCACTCCCAGGGATTGCAGCGGGCCAGCTCCCAGACCGTGGAGCGGGAACGAGAAAGGCTGTTGCACAGCTTATCCCCAGCGGAGCCCACAGCGGTACGGGGGCGCTTTTGCGGATGGCGTTCCTCATAGCCGGGGAGGCGGACAGAGCGCATATGGATCAGACGAAAGCAGCTTGCGCCATACTGCCGCAAAAAGCCGATATTGCGCTGCCGGACGCAAGTCTCTCCAAGGCCCTTGATACCCATAAGCACCCTCCGTGAGTGAAAAGTGTTACTCAGTCAAGTAGGGGTTGCGCACGGCTGCGGCCGTGCGGCCCTGGCAGCGGATGAAGCCGTCTGCTCCGCTGCCGACTTCACCCGCCGCCAGGCTTGCCCGCTCTTAGCAGGTGCGGTGCTACTGAATAGCATTTTTTATGCTACAATACTACCATAGCATTATTTATGCTGTCAAGCATGTTTTGTGGTTTTATGCTTGCTAAAAACCACAGAGTATGCTATCTTTAGCATGAAAGGTGGTTGAGCTATGGAGAGAAATAGGATAGCAGTCTTGCGTAAAGAGCAGGGTATGAACCAGAAAGAGCTGGGAATAGCGCTGGGCGTTGGACAAACCACCGTCAGCGCCTGGGAGACAGGGAAGAATGAGCCGGACGCAGCATCCCTGCACAAGATGGCACAGCTGTTCCATGTGTCCATTGGATACCTGATCGGATACGAGAACGATTCCCACCGGGGGCTGTCCGGAGCGGAGTATGCGGTCTATGAAGCGCAAAAGGAAGCCCAGCAAATGGGGGAGGATGAGAGCGGCTTGTCTGCCCAGGAGCGGGCGGAGCTGATCCGTGAAGCGGAGCTGGATGAGGCGCTGGAGGATACCCGGTCTGAAACCCTGGAAGGCTATCTGGCGGGCCGGATCATTGACCAGCAGAGCGAACCTGTCCGCAAGTGGCTTTTGGAAGGTATCCGACTGCTGACAAAAGGCCCGGAAAACTGAAAGGCCACGGCCCCTCCCATTTCATTTGGGAGGGGCCGCAGCCTGTTCTAATATTAGTTCTAACATCCCTGTGCAGTGGGTGGAACCAGTGGGCACAACACAGGAACCACAGCATAAAATGCGCTGAAATAGCATAAATAATGCTTGCTCATTGTTGGAAATCGTGTATACCCCAAAAGGGTATCGAGAGTTCGAATCTCTCCATCTCCGCCAAAAATCCCGCGATCCGAAGTGCTCCATCTCATAGGGAAACGAACTGAACCCCCAGGGGCACTACCGGTACGGAGCAAATGAAACAGCCGCAAGTCATCGAACGATGACTTGCGGCTGTTTCATTTTCAAAGAACTTCTCC
>JAGHHM010000018.1 GCA_017887695.1 Oscillospiraceae bacterium
GCAGCGGAGAAATTGGATGCCGTGCTGAACTTCTGACTCACAGAAAAGCCATAGAAAAACGCTCTACCTATCTTCTGGCGACAGGTAGAGCGTTTTCTATTGGCGGCGCAGGCTCCTTTCCCCCTCCCACACGGTTCTGACGCCGTTTAGAGCCTTTTGCAAAGAGGATGCGCCCCCCCTTGCGGGAAAGTTCATAAGCCGCTATACAGGCTCCCAGGCCGTCAGCAGCGGCTTGCCTCAAAAGTACAAGGAAATTAATTACTGGTTGCTTTCCATGAACCGCATCAGAATTGTGGCCATCTCCGCACAGGAGGTATTCCCCTTAGGAGAAAGAATGGTGGAACCATTGGAGGCCGCAGTCCCTTTGATCAGTCCTTCCGCCACGATCCACTGCATAGCCTCGGCAGCGTAGGCGCTGACAGCCCCGCTGTCCGGAAAGGCCGACAGATCCGCTTTAGCTGCGACGTCATAGCCTTTGTACTGTGCGTAGCGGTATAGAATAACTGCCATGTCCTGTCGGGTGATGGGGTTCTCCGGGCCATAAGCATTCCCACCGATCCCGTTGACCACCTTCTCCCGTGCTGCCCAGTTCACACCGTCGGCGTACCAGGCCCCGGCAGGAATGTCGCTGAACACACCTCCGGAAACAACCGGCTCCCCTTCCAGACAGTAGAGCATCTGGGCCAGCATAGCCCGTGACAGCTTCCTGTCATAGCTGAATTGATCTGCCGGGATATTTTTGGTGAGGCCATTAGAGTTGACAAAGTCCATAGCCTCCTGATACCAGGCTTTGGATAGAGAAATGGATGTACTCCCCGGGAGTGCTACATTTTCCAGGGTCAGGAAGAACTCCTCCTGAGGCTCCGTGGTACCATTGCCTACCACGCCGTATTGGTTGCTCCCATCCCGGAGATACAGTGCTCCGTCATTGGTAAGCACGGCAGAGTTGTCAAGGAAGGCCGCCACATTTTCAAAGATTTGTTTCGGAGAAGCAGACTGCGCATCCACGGTGTGTAGATTTCCCTTTTTGTCTAGGATCGTGCCAGAGCTGATATCAGCCACATCATTCATGACCTTGGCCCAGTTCTCACTTTCTTCCTGACGGGCATATACTGTGCCGTCTGTGGTGAGATAGAGGTCTGACACACCGCTGTATCCCAGGCACACCTTTGCCACATTTTGGGCTGTCTCTTTCAGCTGTCCATCTGAGCCCAGCTCTTTCATCACGCCGTCCCTGGAGATCACTCCTATGCTATCCCGATCCAGACAAATATCCGCTACATTGTCCATGATCTTTACCGGTTTGACCAGATCGTCATATTTTCTGCCGTCACCGGTGACAAAATAGGCGTGCTGGGCATCAGTGGGCAGCAGATCGTCCCAGCTAAGGTCGGTGATGCTGCCCCAGATATAGAGTTCTCCGCTTACGGTAATCGCTGCACCGAATGCACCTGTCCGGGAGATCACATCCGCATAGGCTACATTGCTCAGCACCTTCACCGGAACATCTACGGTCCCATCTTCCCGGAAATTCCCGGTAGCTCCCCAAGCATAGAGGTCCCGATTTCCTGTAATGGCAATGAGCATATCACCGGCTGCATCCACACATGCCACGTTGCTCAGTACCTTCACCGGTGTGGTCTGCATATACTGCAGGCCGTCCAGATTGGTAAACGTCTTATCCCCTGTGCCGCCGTTTCCCACCTGACCGGCGTAGTTTGCTCCCCAGACATACAGATCACCGTTCTCTAATATCGCCGCTGTGACATTGGCCCCCTGGGTGACCGAGGCCACATTGCTGAGAACCTTCACCGGTGTAGCCTGCACCGGCAGCTTCGAACCATCTGACAAGGGGGGAGAAACACTGTCTGCCTGTCCGCCGTTTCCTACCTGCCCCATATCATTCCGGCCCCAGATGTACAGATCGCCGCTGCCCAGAATAGCTGCTGCATTATGCCCATTGGTAAAAAAGGTGTTGGCAGGCAGCTCACGGACCGTAGCGGAGGTCAGAGGTTTGTTTTCCGGCTTCTGCGTCTCCTCTGCTGGCTCCTCCGCCTTCAGCTTCAATGCGTCAGATGGCAGGTCTACCCCGCTGAAGATCTTGACGGGATCATATACCCATTGCTCCACAGAGCTTATACCAACACTCCCCCAGGCATTGTAGCCCCAGGAATAAACATCGCCGGCAGCGGTAATCGCATTACCGGGACCAAGCCACACGACACCGCTGAGGGACTTCGTATACACGGATTCCAGATATGAGGCACCGTCCAGCAGGTACATCTGGCCATCCTCTGTAAGGGCGGCATTCCAGCTGGCTGCGACCACATTGTTCAGAAGCTTGGTCTTGTCCTTATGATCTTCATCATTCACACAGTAGACATCGCCGCTGTCAGTGAGATAGAGGCTCGCATACCAATCACCGTCGATAAAAGTCGCACCGCAGGAGAAGAGCCGCTGCGGCTGAACGGAGGGGTCCACATTGCAGAGATAGTATCCGTCTTCAGTAATGGCCCCAAACTCAAAGAAATTGCCTATCGACTCAAAAGACTTGACCCCGGTCATCACCCTCCGGGGCTCCGGCTGGTAGGTCTCCACTGTCCGCCCGCCCCAGAGGTACAGCTCGCCATCTCTGGTCAGCGCCGCCACGGAGTAGGTGGTCAGCACAAAGGAAGCCACATTGTCCATCACCTTTACCGGCTTGGTCACAACGGTTGTCCGCGTCCCGTCTCCCTGCTGGGTGACAAATGTCTCTGCCCCCTCAGGGACATGGAAATCCTCTTCCCCATATAAAATCGCTCCCCACAGGTAGAGGCTCCCATCAGCGGTAAGTGCCGCGGTACTATAGGGGGAGATCTGGACGTCTGTCACATTCTCCATGATCTTCACCGGAGCTTCCGCAGGTTCTAGGCTCTGCAGATTACCGGACTGGTAAACCTGCCCAGTGCCGTTTCCCACCTGACCAAAGAGATTCCATCCCCCGGTATAGAGATCCCCGGAATTTGTGATAACGGCACATGTACCACCCGATGCCGCCACACGGCTCACGCCGCTCATGAACTTCTGAGGTGTCAGATGTTGGCCATCGACAGAGCTTCCCCACATATAGAGGTCATCATCTCTCGTAATGGCAAACGAAGTCGTATAATCCAACTCAGCGGACGCTACATTTTCAAGCACCTTCACTGGTGTAGTTTGTATAGGCAGCCTTTCATCAGGAGTACCCGGAGTAAAGCCGTTGGATTGCCCCCCGTTTCCAATCTGGCCGCAGTCATTCCGGCCCCAGAGGTAGAGGTCCCCATTTCCCATGATAGCACCTCGAGCATAGCTCCCATAGACCACTGTGGTGCCATAGTCTGTTTCTGCCGCCTCCGCCTGGGGCAAAACGCAGGGGAGCAGCAGAGCGGTTATACAGACCGTCAGCAGCAGGGAAAGCCCTTGTTTCAACCGGTTTCGTTTCATAAGTACGCCCCTCCTTATATGCAGCAAAATCGTTATATTTGATGAGCATCCACACAATACAAGATCACTGTTGTTTAGAAAAAGTTTACTACAAATCTTATCACATTTCAATCCCTTTTGCGTATTACTATATCTACAATAGCGATATACATATATGTCCCTTTTTAGATATAAACTTTCTACAAAGGGGTGGTTATATGGATACGCTGGGGCGGATTCGCCAATACATGGAGGAACGCGGCTGGACGGAATATAAGCTGGCAAAGGAGTCCGGATTGTCCCACTCCACTATCTCAAATATGTTTTGTCGTCAGACGGCTCCAAGCATCCCCACGCTGGACGCGATCTGTAGTGGGTTTGGCATCACCCTGGCTCAATTTTTCTCCGAAACAGGAAAAGCTGTGGAATTGACGGAAGAACAGTACCGTATGTTTCAACAATGGGCCAAGTTGACTCCTTCACAAAAGGAACTCATTGCTGAGTTAATTCGAAATATGAAGTAAGCATGCGCAATACTCTGTCATTCGAACTGCCTATTGACCTCTTTTTGACCTCCCATTATATGGCATGAGGCAGAACGAGAGGGCATGACCGCAAACAATAGGCAGAGGGAAACAGCATGACATTTCTTGATAGAGACTCAGAGAATATGAGGTGAAATGACCCCGGGCGCGCTCATAACCCGGAGGCCGTAGGTTCGAGTCCTACCGCCGCAACCAGAAATCCGCTGAAATCGTAAGATTTCAGCGGATTTATTTTGCTTTTGTGTACTTTTTTGAAGACTTGGTTTTTGGAAATTTTCCGCTGACCCAAACCCTGACCCATACGGGACTATGCAGCGGAAAGGGCCGGAAGGCTTTGGAGAGTGTCAGACACTGCCGGAGAGGAGTTTCCCCATGGTGTTGGCCGCAGCCTTCTGGGCCGACGTGGTCACATGGGCGTAGGTGTCCAGAGTGAACCCGGCGCTGAAGTGCCCCAGCATCCCGGACACGGTTTTGATGTCCACTCCGTTCTGGAGCGCCAGGGTGGCAAAAGTATGCCGGAGGTCAGGAAGTTGTTCATAACCACCAAGACGAAAAGAAAGAAAAAACCAGGCAGTTACCGTAAAACCGAGACCTTGTGACAAAATTGAACATTCAGAAAAAAGCACGATTTGACAATCGTGCTTTTTTCTTTGCCCAAAAGGAGGAGCCGACCATGCCAGAGGCCGCAATATCGGAATATTTTTATGGCGACGAGGCGGAACAGTTTATCCTCCATTTCCTGAAGGGCTCTGTTGATTTCACTGCGTTTCATGTAGGGTACTCTCCTTATTCTTCCGTAACCCGGATACTCCAACAGCATTCCCGGCCTCGGACTTTCCTTGTGTCACATGGATTATACAAACGGAACAGGAGCAAAGCAATACAATATCATTCGCAGAACAAAAACAATGGTGGTGGAAAAACAGGCGCAGAGCTGTCCTGGCCCCTTGTGGAGCAGGAAAAACTATGATACTCTTATGGCAAGAAACTATCAGGCAGGAGCCTGAAGCACAGGAGGAGAAATACGGCTATGGATATTACCGCCATGGGAGAAGTGTTGATCGACCTGACCCAGACAGGGGTAAACGAATATCGTGTCCCCACCTTTGCCGCCAATCCGGGAGGCGCCCCGGCCAATGTGGCGGTAGCTGCCGCCCGGCTGGGGGCGGAAACCGCCTTTGTAGGGAAGGTGGGAAGCGATGGCTTCGGTGCCTATCTCACCGGCGTTCTCAAGGAGAACGGAGTGGACGTATCCGGCCTGCGGACCGGAGAATCCGCCACCACCATGGCCATTGTGTCGGTGGATGAAACCGGGGAACGGGATTTCCGCTTTGTGCGGGGCGCGGACTGTGAGCTCAGGGAGGACGAGGTAGACCTGGAGCTGATCCGCCAGTCCCGGTTTTTCCATTTCGGCTCTGTGAGCCTTACTGCCGGCCCAGCCCGCGAGACAACTCTCTACGCCGCTGCTCAGGCCCGTGAAATGGGCGTGCTGGTGAGCTATGACCCTAACTACCGCCAGGCCCTGTGGAGCAGCCAGGAAGAAGCCGTAGCATGGATGAAAAAGCCGCTGTCTCTGGTGGATGTATTGAAAATTTCTGACGAGGAACTGCCCCTGGTGACAGGTATGGCCGGCCTGGAGGAAGGGACAAAGGCCCTTCAGGACCTTGGGATCACTCTGGTATTGGTGACGCTGGGAGGTGACGGCGCTTACTATCGCCTGGGAGAGCATACCGGCCATGTGCCGGGCATCAAAACGGCCATTGCCGATACCAATGGGGCCGGAGACACCTTCCTGGGTGCGGTACTCAGCCGCCTGTGTCTCCGCGGAGAGAAACCTTTGGAGGGCCTGACAGCAGCAGAGGTGGAGGAGGTACTCTCCTTTGCCAACCGGGCTGCGGCCAAGACCTGCTCCCGCAGCGGCGCTATCCCCGCTATGCCCACTCTGGCAGAGCTGGGAAACTGAGAGAGCAGCACTAAAAATGCCCCGGACAGAGATTTCTGTCCGGGGCATTTTTTATACAGACAATACACAGGCAAGGGCCGCCAAAAGTTCCCGCCGCAATATCACGGGCCGCTTGCCTCCGCACGGAGTATACCCGCTCAGATTCCCCCCGCCTCCGCGGCTGATTCCCCGCTGCCTGGCAGCGCCTTATGCACATCATCATGGCAACCGGCGTCATCAGGAGAAATGCAGCTGGCGGCATGATACGCCAGGTACTGGGAGGGGGAAAAGGAGGTATACCGGCGAAAGACGTTGGAAAAATAATTACTGCTGGAGAAATTCAGCGCCATTGCCGTGTCGGTGACGCTGTGCCCCTCCAAAAGCAGCCCCTTGGCGGCCTCCACCTTATGAAAGTTAATAAAATTACGGGGGCTGATGCCAACCTCCATCTTGAATTTCTGCTTGAAGCGGGATACCGACAAAAGCGCTACCTGTGCCAGAGCTTCCATAGGCAGCTCCTCATAGATATGCTCCAGAATATAGTCGGCTGCTCGGCCAATATCCGGCGTAATCCGGGAAGCGGTCAGATCTGCCTGCTCCACCACCTGGAGCAGGAACACCCCCAGCAGCTGCGCCCCTTGAATTTTCCCCAGCTGTGTGCCGCTGCGAAAATACCGGAATACCGCGGACAGCATAGCCGCCGCCTGATCGCCGTCCATCTTCACCACCCGGTCGGGCATCTGATACAACCGCTCCCGCAGAACCCTTGCAGCAGGTTCCGCCATAAAAAGGAAGCCGTCCGGATGGGTGAGATCCACCTGGAACCAGTATATCTGATGGAGCGACATGGGGGCGGAACCGGTATCATGAACCTCGTCCGGCAAGGTCAGAAACAAATCCCCGCCGGACAGAGGGTACATCCGCCCGTCAACAGAAAAGCTTACATTCCCCTGCACCACATATGTCAGCTCAAAGCAGCCCTTATGGTAGTGGCGCTCCAAAGGGGACAGGGCATGGGCGGTGCTGTGATGGCCTATCATTCGCAGGCCAGGTACGCCCAGCTGGTCATCGGACAGGATCTTTCTCTCCTTGGTGTCGATAGCGGAGTCCGTCCATTCAATCGGCCCTGTGCTCATTCCCGTCCCTCCTATTTGACAAAACCCCTTGGTTTTGTACTGCGGCTGTCCCTGCACACAGTGCAGCACCTGCTGGCAACGGCTATGACAGCAATATAGCAGATTGAATAAAATTAATCAATATTGCTTTGCAAAAATTGTGCATTAAGGATGCTCCCCCGCCTAGAATTCTGTTCCGGCACACTCCGTTATTCCCCGCATCCATTTCTGAAAGTCCTTGACAGCATACGGACATTTACGATAAGTTATACTGGAAGAGGCGCTGAGACCGCCTTCATTATCAACAAGAAAAGGAGCGGATTACTGTGATCTTTGCCAAGCTGAATGGAGGAGAAAACTACTCCGTATATCCTGCCGCTATCCAGAAAGCCATCGACTACCTGAAAAACACCAATGTTATGGAGCTTCCCCTGGGCCGCCACGATATCGACGGCGACAAAATTTTTCTGAATATCATGGATATGACCACCCATGGTTTCGAGGGCTCCCATCCTGAAATTCACGAAAAGTATGCCGATCTCTTCTATTGGCCGGAGGGCGGCGAGAAGATCGGCGTATCGGCCTATACCGGCAAGGAGGCCATCTGCGAGGCCCGGCCTCAGAACGACATCTCCTTCCTGGAATCTGCCGTTGATGAGAGCTTCCTGATTGCCAGGGAGGGATTCTTTGCGGTATTTTTCCCCTGGGATGCCCACCGGCCCGCGCTGATGCTGGGCGACGCACCGGCCACCAGCCGGAAATGCGTGATCAAAATCAGCATGGACCTGTTCCGCTGAAAACGACGGCCGTCTCTTCCCCGGCATGCCGCAGGCCTGCCGCTGTTTAGCCCTGCGCCCATATGACATTTTACTGCGTGCAAAGGTGGAAAACAGGGATGAATATTGAACAAACATTTTTCACGACCTTGCGTTTCAACTTCCTGTATGTGGATTACTATGAATTCAAGAAAACCTGGGTATTCCCGGAATCCTACATCCCCTATTCCATGCTTCGCTATGTTGTCAAGGGCAGAGGCATCTTTATCATTGACGGCCAGAAGTACGAGGTCAGGGAAAACCAGATCTGCTACATCCCCGAGGGATGCAGGCTGGAGTGCTATGCCGTGGGGGACGAGCTGGATTTTATCAGCATACGATTTACAACCACCGTCAAGATCAACGATAACGACCTGCTGACAGATTTTTATCACTTGAAAAAGCTGATTGATGATCCTGATCAATCTATTTTACAGCGATTCACAGAAGTATATCGCTACGCCAAAGGCGACAGCATTGCCCGATTATTTCACATACGGGGTAATCTGGAGCTGATTATTGCCTGGGTGGTGGAACAAACCAACAGCGGTAATCTGACCAACATGGCAGACGACGAACCATCTGTCGCCTCTCTGGCGGATCTGAAATGGGATTCCTCCATCGAGGCGTCACGCAGGCGCGCCAACAGCTCCAACCGCATCAAGCGGGATGCCAGGATCGAAATGGTGGTGGACTACCTGATCGCCAACCCGTCAACCCCCTTTGACACCAAGCTGCTGTGTGAGATGACAGAGCTGAGCGGCAGCTCATTGCGGCGTCTGTTCAAGGAGCACACCGGGAAAACCCCCTTTGAATTTATGAAGGAGCTGCGCATGGTTACCGCCGCCAGAAAGCTGCTGGCCACCAACAAGCGGGTATCCACCATCGCCTACGAACTGGGGTATAACGACCAGAATTACTTTACCCGGGTGTTTAAGTCTGTATTTGGGATTTCCCCCGATCAGTACCGGAAAGAGGCAAGAAAATAACCCTTTTTGTCAGATTTCTCCGGGTTGGGACCAGATATCCTGGCTTACGCTGCCGCTTCCCATTCCGGCTATATACGGCCCATCCTGAAACCGCAGGAACCCAGTGTGGGTTCCTGCGGTTTTTCTTTCTGCCACTTTTTCTCCCCCAATATATGCCAAAAGGACTGTTTTGGCGGGTATGCCAGGAAGATTTCTTTCATGCAAAGACACTTATCTGTGATGGCCGAACCTTTGTTAATTAAAAAATTTCCAAACTTTAATCGTTTTGTGCTAATAATAGTCTGATTTTTATCTGGTAATTTATGAAATAACCTCTATAATGTAAACAGATGGAACAAAAAAGCACAATTTTACTGCGCTAATTTTATGCACTTTAACGGATTATTGTCTGAAGTGCGTATATCCCCCTCTCCCACCGAACCTGACCAGAGCACCCATATGGAAAGCGAATCCTCCCCTTTTCATTAGATTTTTACTGGGGGTCCCGTGGATTGCTCCAATTCCGGTCAGGCAAAACAGGCGATATGCAAGGCTTTTCTGTGTGGAGCCCTGCTGTCACATATATTTTTATGAAGAGGAGAAACGAAATGAAGAAGAACAGGCTCTTGTCGGCAATCCTTGCAGCAATTTTACTGTTAAGCCTTCTGGCCGGCTGCGGCGGCAACAATGGCGATAACAACAGCCAGGCAAACACCGGCAATACGAATCAGTCCGATACCGGAGACACAGAGACCGGCGAGCTGGAAGGCGACATCGTATTCTGGCACTCCTTTACCCAGGGCCCCCGCATGGAGAAGATCCAGGCGGCAGCCGATGAGTTTATGGAGCTGCACCCCAAGGTAAACATCACCATTGAGACCTTCTCCTGGGCAGACTTCTACACCAAGTGGACCACAGGCCTGGCCTCCGGGAACGTGCCGGACATCAGCAGCACCATCGCCACCCAGCTGGTGGAAATGATCGATGCTGACGCGGTGATCCCCGTTGACGACCTGATCGACGAGGTAGGCCGGGACAAATTCTACGAGAACGCTCTGCGGGAAATGACCGCTGAGGACGGCCAGTGCTACGGCGTGCCTCTTTACCTGAACACCGAGGCCATGTGGTACCGCAAGGATCTGCTGGAAAAGTACAATCTGGAAGTTCCCGAGACCTGGGAGGAGATGTACGAGGCCGCAAAGATCATTACCGAAGGTGAAAACGGCGCGGTATACGGCGCGGCTATGCCCATGGGCACCAACGACATGCTGGCTACCCGCTGGCTCCACCTCTATGTCCGCAGTGCCGGCGAGACGCTGATCACCGAGGACGGCAAGGCCAATCTCACCAGCCCCACCGCTATCGACGGCATCAAGTACTGGGTCAAGGTCTTTGAGGACTGCTCCCCTGCCGACGCCATCAACTACAACACCCTGGACGAAGCCACCCTGTACTATCAGGGCAAGCTGGCCTTTGACTTCAACACCGGCTTCCATATCAGCGGCGTGGAAACCAACCGCCCTGACCTCATGGAGTACATCGACTGTGCCCCCATTCCCCGTGTCAACGCCGGCGACCCCGCTGTGGGCTGCGAAACCAATACCACTCCTCTGGTGGTATGGAAGAATTCCGAGCATCCTGAGATCTGCAAGGAATTCATCAAATTCATGTATGAAGAGGACCGCTATGTTGACTTCCTGCTGTCTGTTCCCGTGGGCATGATGTCCGGTATCAAGGGTGTCACCGACAGTGAGATTTATCAGTCCAACCAGACGGTCCAGGATTTCAAGCACGCGGACGAGGTCCTCAACCAGATGCTGGAGGGCAGCACCTCCATCGGCATGGAGAACGGCCCCCGGGCCGAGGCCGGCCTGCTCACCTCCCAGCGGGTGATTGAGGAAATGTTCCAGGATATCGTGATGAACGGCACCGCTGTGGAAGACGCGGCAAAGGCTGCCGAAGACAAGCTCAACGATCTGTTCAGCACACTGGGATAAGAAATATCGTTTTTGCAGTACGGCGGAACGTTAGTTCCGCCGTACTTAAAGAAAGGGGGCTCAGTGGATGAAGAGCAGACGCATCAAGGCACAGATTACCAGCTTTTGCTTTATTCTGCCCGCGCTGACTGTGCTGGCGTTACTGCTGCTTTACCCGGTCATCACCAGTGTATATTACAGCTTTACTTCAAAGCATCTGATCAAAACCGGCTATGAGTTCGTATTCCTGAAAAACTACATTGCCGTTTTGACAGATGGGGATTTCTGGAAATCCTTTTTGACAAACATCAAATGGACGGTTACCTCCCTGTTCTTCCAGATCCTGGTGGGATTTTTTGCGGCACTGGCGCTGGAACGGATCGGGAAAGGCAAATCCTTTTTCCGTACCGTCCTGATCATCCCCTGGGCATTCCCTTCCATCGTCATCGCTCTGTCCTGGAAATGGATCCTCAACGGGGTATCCGGCTTTCTTCCCAACATTCTGGTCAAACTGGGAATCTGCGACACCATTCCCCAGTTCCTCAGCAGTTCCGACCTGGTGTTCCCCGTACTGGTGATGATCAACGTGTGGTTCGGCGCGCCGCTTATTATGGTGAACGTCCTCTCTGCCCTGCAGACGGTGCCCCGGGATCAGTACGAGGCGGCTCAGGTGGACGGCGCCTCCCCGCTGCAGTCCTTTCTCCACATCACCCTGCCCCACATCCGTATTGTAATGGGACTGCTGATCGTTTTGCGTACCATCTGGATCTTCAACAGCTTTGATATGATTTATCTGATTACCGGCGGCGGCCCCGCGGGGCTGACCCAGACCGTCCCCATTTACGCCTACAATATCGGCTGGGGACTGAAGCTGCTGGGCAGATCTTCCGCCGTGACAGTGCTTTTGCTGATCTTCCTGCTGATGGTCTGCGCACTCTACTTCCGGATTCTGGATAAATGGGAAAAGGAGGCATAAGAATGGGCGGAAAGAAACTGCTGCGCAGAGGGTGGTTTGGTACCACAGTAAGCTATGTCTACCTCTCCATACTTGCCGTCATTGCGGCCTTTCCCCTGGTATGGATCCTTCTCTCTTCCATAAAGAGCAAAAACGAGCTGGCAGGTGATCCCACCTCCTTTTTCCCCAAGCACATATCCTTTGAAAATTTCCGGATCGTGTTTGAACAGCTCAACTTTGGCCGGAATGTGGGAAACAGCATTTTGGTAGCCGGCAGCACCACACTGGTGGCCATTGCCATTTCCGCCCTTGGTGCCTATGGTATCGTCCGCTTTTTCCCCAGATTCGGCAAAAAGCTGACCCGGGTGCTGATCACCACCTATATGTTCCCGCCTATCCTGCTGGCGGTTCCCTATTCCATTATCATGGGCAAAGCCGGCCTGATGAACAGCCGGATCGGCCTTGTGATCGTGTATATGTCCTTCTCCGTCCCCTACGCCATCTGGCTTCTGGTGGGCTTCTTCCAGACGGTCCCCATCGACATCGAGGAGGCGGCAAGGATTGACGGCGCCAACAAAATGCAGGTCTTTTACAGGGTCGTTCTGCCTATTGTGGCTCCCGGTATTGTGGCCGTCGCTATTTATACCTTTATTAACGCCTGGAACGAGTTCCTGTATTCCCTGATCCTGATCAACAGCAGTGAAAAGGCCACCGTGGCGGTGGCGCTGAAGTCCCTGGAAGGACAAGAAGTGCTGGACTGGGGCGTTATGATGGCTGCCTCAGCTCTGGTGGTAATCCCCTCTGTGATTTTCTTTATGCTGATCCAGAAGAAGATTGCCGGTGGATTGGCTGCCGGTGCGGTAAAATAATTTGGTAAGGAGAAAAACTATGAATACCATTGGCTATGCAATTGTAGGTACCGGCTACTTCGGCGCTGAGCTGGGCCGCATTATTCAAAAAATGGAGGGGGCCAGGCTGGTCGCCATTCTGGATCCGGAAAACGCCGAGACCATTGCTCAGGAGCTGGGCTGCGAAGTAGAGACCGATCTGGATACCCTCTGCGGCCGCCAGGATGTGGACGTAGTAGTGGTAGCCACGCCCAACTACCTCCACAAGGATCCCGTTATCTGCGCTGCCAAGCACCACAAGAACGTTTTCTGTGAAAAGCCCATTGCCCTGTCCTATCAGGACTGCGACGAAATGGTAAAAGCCGCTGAGGATAACGGCGTTACCTTTATGGCCGGACACGTAATGAATTTCTTCAACGGCGTCCGCCTTGCCAAGAAAATGATCAACGAGGGCCGCATCGGCAAAGTTCTTTACTGCCATTCCGCCCGCAACGGCTGGGAGCAGCAGCAGGAGTCCGTCAGCTGGAAAAAGATCCGTGCAAAATCCGGCGGCCACCTCTACCATCACATTCACGAGCTGGACTGCATCCAGTTCATTATGGGACACGCCACGGAAGCGACCATGGTAGGCGGCAATGTGGCCCACAAGGGCGAACATTTCGGCGACGAAGACGACATGCTCTTTATTACCCTGGAATTTGGCAACGATACCTACGCCGTTGTGGAATATGGCTCCGCCTTCCGCTGGAGCGAGCATTACCTGCTGATCCAGGGAACCAAGGGCGCCATCCGCCTGGATATGAAGGACACCGGCGTTACCCTGCGTACAGAACAGGGCGAGGAACATTTCCTGCTCCACCGCACCAAGGAGGAGGACGACGACCGTACCCTTACCTACAATACCAAGATGGAGATGGACGGCGCCGTTTTGTACGGCAGACCCGGCAAAAAGCCGCCGCTGTGGCTCCACGGTA
Source organism: Oscillospiraceae bacterium (assembly GCA_017887695.1). Lineage (GTDB taxonomy): Bacteria > Bacillota > Clostridia > Oscillospirales > Oscillospiraceae > Pelethomonas. The sequence continues at coordinate 13,580 of JAGHHM010000018.1, forward strand.
TCATGGAGATGGAAATGGACTACCTCAACAATATCATGCACGGCGGCGAGGTCACCGATGAGTTCAAGCCGCTGCTTAACGGCAGCGCCGCCCGGGCCGCTATTGCCACCGCCGATGCCTGCACCCTGTCCCTCAAGGAAAACCGGAAAGTTCTTGTTTCCGAAATCACAGGATAAGCAAACGTTTAATCTGCCAGAAAAGATCCTCCCGCCTCAAAATGGCGGGAGGATCTTTTGCCGCTGCCGCTTTTGGCATTGTTCTGTTCCAATCCGCGTATATTCCGCCTCTGCGGCCGGCCGCAGCTGCACCAGATGAGGGGTTGCAATTTTTTCTTTCAGCGGATACAATACAGGAAAATCCCTTTTTGAAGGAGAAGACAAATGGACAAAAAGACAACCCTGGAGATGATCGCTGCCATCTCCAACGCCAAAGGCATCTCCGGCTTTGAGGACCAGGTAGTGGAAACCATCCGCCCCTATGCGGAGAAGCTGGGAGAGGTCAGCGTGGACCGTATGCGCAATCTGTATCTGCGCCGCCGGGAAAACACCGGCAGCCGGCCTGTGGTACAGCTGGATGCCCACAGCGACGAGGTAGGCTTCATGGTCCAGGCCATCTGCCCCAACGGCACCCTGCGCATCATTCCCATCGGCGGCTGGGTCAGCCACAATATCCCCGCCCACAAGGTCTGGGTCCGCAACCGGACGGGAGCCTATATCCCCGGCATTACCGCTAGCAAGCCTCCCCATTTCATGACCGCCAAGGAGCGGGAGGCCCCTCTGGACATCGGAAGCATCACTTTGGATGTGGGGGCTGTCTCCCGTGAGGACGCCATTGAAACTTACGGCGTCCGTATCGGGGAACCGGTGGTTCCCGATGTGACCTTTACCTACGATGAAAAAACGGATCTGATGGTGGGCAAGGCCTTTGACTGCCGGCTGGGCTGTGCGGCCATTCTCGAAACATTCCGCCAGCTGCAGAGCCGGGAGCTGGCTGTGGACGTAGTGGGCGCCTGCGCCGTTCAGGAGGAAGTGGGGACTCGGGGCGCCACCGTCACCGCCCAGGTGATTAATCCGGATGTTGCTATCGTCTTTGAGGGCTGCCCGGCAGATGACACCTGCGTGGAGCCTTATATGGTCCAGACTGCCATCAAACGTGGCCCCATGCTCCGCCACATTGATGCCAGGATGATCACCAATCCTCACTTCCAGCGCTACGCCCTGGACCTGGCGGAGGAGCTGGGAATTCCAGTGCAGGAGGCGGTCCGCTCCGCAGGCTCCACCAACGGCGCGGTCATCCATATCAACGGCCAAGGTGTCCCTGTGATCGTGATCGGCATTCCCGTGCGGTATGCCCACACCCACTACGGTATATCCGCCTATGCCGACTTTGACAATGCCGTCAAGCTGGCCTGTGAAATTTTGACCAGGCTGGACGCAAATGTGATCTGCCGCTTTTAAGCGGCGCCGTGCCCATTCTTTCCACAGGCAAAAAGAGACACGCAATACAGCGTGTCTCTTTTTTTACCTGCTTAGAAAAACCGGAAGATCAAAATGATTGCCTGGGCCCATCAGATTCAGTCCCCGGCTTAAGGAGCTGTCGCTGCGCAGCCCGTCCTTGGTTTCTGCAAAACTCCAGTTCAGCTGCTTTGCCGCTTTCCGCACCTTCAGCTGTTTCCCACATCCAGGCTGCGGTAAGTACGGCAGATCAGGAACACCGCCACAAGGAATGTCAGGACATCCGACACCGGCATGGAAAACAGCACGCCGTCCAGGCCAAAAAACACCGGCAGCAGCAGGGCAAAGCCTACGCCAAAAACGACTTCCCTGATCATGGACAATATCGTGGATTCCGCCGCCCGGCCCATGGCCTGAAGAAAAATAAAGCATGCCTTGTTGATGCAAGCCAGCACAATCATGCACAGATAGGTCCGAAACGCTTTTATGGCAAAATCTGTATAGTAGCTGCTCTCGTTAGCCGCACCAAAAATGGAAATCAGCTGCCGGGGAAAGAACTCCGCCAGAACAAAGCCCACTGCCCCCACAGCAGCCTCAGCAATCAGCAGCTTTGTAAACAGCTCCCGGACCCGTTCTCGCTTTTCCGCTCCCATATTGAAGCCCACAATGGGAATACAGCCGGCAGCCATTCCCACCACAATGGAAATGATGATCTGGAAAAATTTCATCACGATACCTACCACTGCCATGGGGATCTGGGCGTACTGGGCCTGCCCGAAGATCGCGTCAGCCGCCCCATACTGCCGCAGCATATTGTTGATGGCTGCCATAGCTGCCACCAGAGAGATCTGCGAGAGAAAACTGGTCATGCCAAGGAGCAGCGTCCTGCCGCAGGCCGTCCGCTCCAAGGCAAAATCTCTCCCTGCCGGCTTGATAATCTTCATCCGCAGGATATACCACACCGCCAAAAGGGCCGTAATAATCTGCCCAATGACAGTGGCCACAGCCGCCCCCATCATCCCCCAGCGAAAACTGAAAATAAATACCGGGTCCAGAATGATATTAGCCACTGCGCCGGCAAGTGTGGAGACCATGGCAAAACGGGGGCTGCCATCCGCCCGGATTACCGGATTCATTGCCTGACCGAACATATAAAAGGGGATCCCCAGGGTAATGTAGAAAAAGTACTCCCTGGAACAGGCATAGGTTTCCTCATTGACTGTTCCGCCGAACATGGCAATAATCTCATCTTGAAACAACAGATAAATCCCCGTCAGAACCAGACCGGCAGCCACGCTCATGACAACGGCATTGCCCACGCTGCGTTTTGCCAGCTCCTTTTCTCCCCTTCCCAGGCTGATACTGACAAAGGCACAACAGCCATCTCCGATCATGACGGCAATAGCCAGTGCCACCACCGTAAGCGGGAACACAACCGTATTGGCCGCATTGCCATAAGAGCCCAGATAGCTGGCATTGGCAATAAAAATCTGATCGACAATGTTGTACAGCGCTCCCACCAAAAGAGAAATAATACAGGGAACGGCATACCGTTTCATCAGCTTCCCCACTTGCTCCGTCCCCAGAAATTGATTGGATGTTTCCATCAGCTTTTCCTTCCTTTTCCCCAGAATAAACGCGCAGCCGGCTCCCCCAGGCCGCCGGCTTTTCATTTGCTGAAAAAACAAAACGTGCAGCACACACGCAACCGGAATTACGCATGAATGCTACACGTTGGATATGTATATTATACCGCCCTGCCAGTGTGGGCGCAAAGGCAGTTTTTCACAAAAAGGCAAGTGAAAAAACGGGTCTTCCCATGGGCAAAATTTAAATTTTGCCTTTCTTGCTGCCTGTGGCCAGAAGGATTTCCCGGAGGGAACGGCAGTGCTGCGGCAGTCCCCCTGTTGCATCCGCCCACCCCAAGCGTTATACTTACGATACCCCTATTCCACCGTCCTTTTGAAAGGATTCTGATTGCTTTTCAGCTTCTGTTAAGGTTTTCGCTGTATCATACAGTAAGGAACATGTGAGGTGACCCGTTTTGAAAATTCTGATTATTGAAGATGAAAAGCTGCTGGCTGACTCCATTGGAGAGCTGTTGAAGAAAAAAGGATTTTCGGTAGAGATCGTATATGACGGTGAGGCCGGCGCCCAATACGCGGAGCTGGGGATCTATGACCTGCTGATTCTGGATGTGATGATGCCGAAAATGAACGGCTATGAGGTTGCCAAAAAGGTAAGGTCCCTCCGTCTGGGAACGCCGATCCTGATGCTTACCGCCAAATCCGAGCTGGAGGACCGGATTGCCGGTCTCAATTCCGGCGCGGATTACTATCTCACCAAGCCCTTTGACACCCGGGAGCTTCTGGTCTGCATCAACGCCCTGCTGCGGCGACAGGGCCCCCAGGTAGACCAGCTGGTGCTGGGGAACACCGCGCTGGATCTGGCCTCCGCCACCCTCAGCTGCGGAATGAACCATGTACGTCTGTCTGCCAAGGAATTTGACATTATGCGCTTTCTCTTTCAGGCAGGAGAACGGAATCTCTCTAAAGAGGTGATCCTGGCCCGGGTTTGGGGCTACGACTCTGACGCGGTGGAAAATCATGTAGAAGTCTACATCGGCTTCCTGCGGAAAAAACTGTCCAGCATCGGCTCCAATATCCGGATCGAAACTATCCGCAGGCTGGGATACCATCTGGAGGTAGTGGAAGATGATCAAAAAGCTCCGCTTTAAATTTATCATCATCAACATGAGCATCGTTACCCTTATGCTTGCTGTCATTTTGGGCCTGGTGTTCTATTTTACCCGGGCCAATCTGGAGACAGAGAGCATCCGTATGATGCAGGGAATTGCCGCTCAGCCCTTTCAGCTGAGTGTCCCCGATGAGCTGGGGGAGGATGTGCGCCTGCCCTTTTTTACCATCCAGCTGGGTCCCGGCGGTGAGCTGGCGGCCACCGGCGGCGGCTACTATGATCTGTCCGACGGCGAGTTTCTTCGCAGCCTGATCCAAACCGCCTTTTCCTCTCCCAAACGGCTGGGGGTTATTGAGGAGTACAACCTGCGCTACTACCGCTCCGACAGCCCCGTCAATCCCTGTCTGGTATTTTCCGATATGTCCAGTGAGCGGGCTACCCTGGACAGCCTGATGAAAACCTGCGTGCTCATCGGCTGTCTGGGCTTTCTGCTGTTTTTAGGTGTCAGCATTCTGCTGTCCAAGTGGGCCATCCGCCCTGTGGAGCAGGCGTGGAAGCAGCAGCGGCAGTTTGTAGCCGACGCTTCCCACGAGTTGAAAACTCCTTTGACCGTTATCATGACCAACGCTGAGCTGGCCCAAAGCCCGGACTATGACGAAGAGGGGCGGCAGCGTTTTCTCAGCAGTATCCTCACCATGTCCCGCCAGATGCGGGGGCTTATTGAGGAGATGCTCCAGCTGGCCCGGGCGGATCAGGCGGACACAAAGGCTGCCTTTGCGCCGGTGGATTTCAGCAAATTGACCTCGGATGCCCTCCTTCCCTTTGAACCCATCTTTTTTGAGGCAGGGCTTACCCTGTCCTCTGCTATTTCCGATGCCATCCAGGTTACAGGAAACGACGCACAACTGCGGCAGGTAGTGGAAATTCTCCTGGATAACGCCCAAAAATACTCTCAGCCCGGAGGCGCCACCCAGGTAAGCCTGAAACGGCACAGGAAAAACCACTGTCTGCTGACGGTGGCCAACCAGGGAGAGCCTCTTTCTCCGGAGGCCCTGAAGCATATTTTTGAGCGCTTTTACCGGGCAGACCAGGCCCGCAGCCGTACCGGCAGCTTCGGCCTGGGTCTGTCCATTGCGGAAACCATTGTGACACAGCATCAGGGAAAGATCTGGGCGGAGAGCCGGGAGGGCCGCAACTGGTTCTATGTGGAACTCCCCTGCGCCTGAACCTGCCTTTCCCCCCTCCACACTGCATTTTAAATGTTCTTTTCTCCCAGAGATGGGGCCTGCTGCCAGCAGGCCCCATCTTTTTTTCAACAGCGGCGAAGATTTCAGCGTAGTTTCAGCCTGCCCGGCTATAATAGCCCCGATACAGGCTTGACGCAGCCAAGCAAGCAGTAAGGAGGTCAACCATGATAACTGTGGAACATCTGACAAAGTGTTATGGTGATTTCATGGCGGTAAATGACCTGTCCTTCTCTATTGAGGAGGGGCATGTCTATGGTTTTCTGGGGCCTAACGGCGCGGGAAAATCCACCACTATGAACATCATGACCGGCTGTCTGTCCGCCACGGCGGGCCACGTACGGATTGATGGCCACGATATTTTTGAGGAGCCCGACAAAGCCAAGCGCCTTATCGGCTATTTGCCGGAGCAGCCGCCGCTCTACATGAACGAGACACCGGTGGAATATCTCCGCTTTGTAGGCGAGGCCAAAGGTCTCCGGGGCCAGGAGCTGACCGCCCAGGTCCAGTCCGTTATGGAGCAGACCAAGATCGAGGACGTAAAGCACCGCTCCATCTCCGCCCTCTCCAAGGGCTACAAACAGCGGCTGGGCATTGCCCAGGCCTTGCTGGGAAACCCCAAGGTCATCATTCTCGATGAGCCCACCGTGGGCCTGGACCCCATCCAGATCATTGAGATCCGGGACCTGATCCGGCAGCTGGGCCAGAGCCACACCGTCATTTTCAGCTCCCATATTCTCTCTGAGGTGCAGGCTATCTGCGACCAGATCCTGATCATCGCCAGAGGGAAGCTGGTAGCCTTCGGCGGCCCTGAGGAGCTGGAAAAGCAGCTTCTCCCCCCCAACGAAATCACCATTACCGCCGAAGGATCCGAGGAGGATATCCGTGCCCTTGCCGCGGGCATTCCCCATATCACCGGCATTTCCGTAGAGGCGGCGGAGCCGCCCCTGGTGACCGTCCGCATCCGCACCGACGCCGACAACATCTACGACACCTCCCGCAGCCTGTTCTTTGCCTTTGCCAAGAGCGGGAAGGCCCTGCTGGAGATGTCCCTGAAGCGGGCCAACCTGGAGGATATCTTTATCGAGCTGACGGAAAGCGCCCCGCCGGAGGAGCCTGCTTCCCCGGATGGTCAGAGCGAGGAAAGTGAGGACATCAACCTATGATCGCTGTTTTAAAACACGAACTGAAAAATTACTTTCACTCTCTCACCGCCTATGTGTTCGGCGCCTTCCTGCTGGCCTTTACCGGTATCGGCGCCATGCTTTACAACATTCAGGCGGCAGTGAGTAACTTTGAGTACGTACTGAGCTTCGGGAGCCTGGTCTTTGTGGTCATTGTCCCGGTTCTCACCATGCGCGTCATTGCCGAGGAGCGCAAGCAGAAAACCGACCAGCTCCTCTATTCTCTCCCCATCACCACCTCCCAGGTCATCGCCGGGAAATATCTAGCCCTGCTGGTGGTATACCTGATCCCCCTGTGCATCATTTCCCTCTATCCCCTGGTCTTTGCCCAGTTCGGTGAAGTGTGCCTGCGCACCGCCTACGGCTCCATCCTGGCCTTCTTTGTGATGGGCGCGGCCCTGATTGCCCTGGGCGTGTTTATTTCCTCTCTGACAGACAACCAGGGCCTGGCCGCCGGCATCGGTGTGGCGGTGATCTTGCTGAACTATTACAGCGTCAGCCTCTCCGAGTACGTCTCCGCCACCGCCGCCGGCTCTGCCATTGCTCTGGCAGTGATCGCCCTGCTTCTGGGCGCTGTGATCTACCACCTGACCCGAAACGGCAACCTGGCCTACTGGATCAGCTTTGTTCTGGTTCTGGGCATTACTGCCCTCTATGTGGTGGACAGCTCCATTTTTGAAGGGCTTCTGCCGGACATTATGGAAAAGCTCTCCCTGTTCGAACGCTTTAACGTGTTTGTCAACGGCGTGTTCGACATGACCGCCATTGTATTCTATGTTACGGTCATCGCCTTCTTTTTGTTTTTGTCCGTACAATCCCTGGAGAAAAGGAGGTATAACTGATGAAATTTCCAAAAGCCTCTCAGCACCCGGACAACAAGCCCAAAAACCGCATTGCCCTTCAGGGGGGCTCCTACTCCCTGATCATCACCGCCATTGTCCTGGCTCTGCTGATCGTGGTAAATATTTTTGCCTCCGCCCTGCCCTCTACCCTGACCCAATATGACATCAGCGCCTCCCAGCTCTACTCCATTACCAGCAACACCAAGGCGGTGGTCAACGCCCTGACGAAGGACGTGACCATCTACTGGATCGTCCAGGCCGACGAGGAGGACAAAGTCATTGAGAACCTGCTGGACAAGTATGACAGTCTCTCCGACCACATTGAAGTGGTGAAAAAGAACCCCGACGTCTATCCCACCTTTGCCCAGCAGTACACCGACGAGACGGTGGAAAACAACAGCCTGGTGGTGGAATCCGGAGATCGCTATCGCTTTATCGGCTACGACGATATCTACCTCTATGAGACGGATATGACTTCCTACTCCTATAACGCCTCCTTTGACGGTGAAGGCGCCATTACCTCCGCTATCGACTATGTGGTCAGCGAGGAGCTGCCCCAGGTCTATGTCCTGGAGGGCCACGGCGAGGCGGAGCTGCCCGAAACCTTCAGCGATCAGATTGAAAAGGAGAACATGGAGCTGCACACCTTCTCTCTCCTGACGGAGGATGCCGTTCCTGAGGACGCAGACTGCGTGATGATTTACAGCCCTGCTACAGACATTTCCCAGGAGGAAAAAGATATGCTGGCGGACTACGCTGCCAACGGTGGAAAGCTGCTGGTCATGGCGGGCCCCACAGAGGAGGATGATCTGGAAAACCTGTACAGCCTCCTGGCTGATTACGGCGTTACTGCCAACGAAGGCATCGTCATTGAAGGCGACCGGGAGCACTATGCCTTCCAGTCCCCCTTCGCCCTCATGCCGGATATGGCCAGCAGCGACATCACCGACTCCCTCATTGAGGAGCACTACTACCCCATCATGCCCATCTCCCGGGGGCTCACCGTATCGGATGACACTTCCGTTACCACTCTGCTCACCACCTCCGACGCCGCCTTCAGCAAGATTGCCGGCTATGAAATGACCACCTATGAAAAGGAGGATGGGGATATCGACGGTCCCTTTGCCCTGGCGGTATCCATTGACTGCGGAAATGATGGACGGATCGTCTGGTTTGCCTCCTCCAGCTTCCTGGATGACGCCTACAACGCCTATTCCTCCGGCGCAAACGTCAATCTGGGTATGAACGCCCTGTCGGCCATGATCGGCGAGAGCGAGGCCATGGCCATCCGCAGCAAGTCCCTGAACTACAATTACCTCACCATCAGCGAATCCACCTCGTCCCTGCTGAAAACCATGATGATCGGGGTGTTCCCGCTGCTGTATCTGGGCGTGGGAATCGGTGTGGTACTGGTAAGAAGGAGGCGCCAGAATGAAGCGGTATAAGAAAATCTATATTCTGCTGGGCGTACTGGTTGTTGCCTGCGCGGTAACCTTTGCGGTAAGCAAATACGAGGAGCACAAGGAACTCATCAGCACCAGCGATGAAATTGTACTGGAACTTTCCAGCGATGATGTCCAGTCCCTCTCCTGGGAATACAACGAGGAATCCTTCGCCTTCCACCGGGATGAGGACGGCACCTGGCGCTACGATGAAGACGACGCCTTCCCAGTGGACCAGGACGCTGTGGGCCAACTGCTCTCCCCCTTCCAGTCCTTCGGCGTGTCCTTTATCATTGAGGACGTGGAAGACTTTGGCCAGTACGGCCTGGATGAACCGGCCTGCTCTATCCTTCTGTCCACCGACCAGGAGGAGTACGAAATCCTTCTGGGAGATTACAGCGCCATGGATTCCCAGCGCTATGTCTCCATCGGTGACGGCAACGTCTACCTGGTCCTGGAGGATCCTCTGGACACGTTCGCTGTAACCATCAGCGATCTGCTGAATCGGGATGACATCCCTGTCTTTGATACTGTAAGCCAGATCACCTTCTCCGGCACAGAGACCTATGAAATCACCTATGAGGAAGAGGGCGGCCCCAGCTATCGGGAGGAGGATGTCTATTTCACCCAGCTGGATGGCGAGACGCTGCCTCTGGATCCTGACAAGATCAGCAGTTATCTCCAGGACATCCGGTTCCTGGATACCACTGACTATGTTACCTATAATGCCACTGAGGACGACCTAGCTTCCTGCGGCCTGGATAACCCGGAACTGACCATTACCGTGGACTACACCACGGAGGATGAGGACGGGAATGAAGTATCCGGTACCTTTGTTCTCAGCGTCAGCCGGGATCCCGAGGAACTGGCCGCCGCCCAGGAAGCGGCCGAGAACCAAACGGGAACCACAGATACGGCAGATACGGAAGAGGAGGAAATCACCGCCTACGCCAGAGTGGGAAACTCCCCCATCATCTATCAGATCACTGCCGACGACTATAACGCTCTGATGGCCGCCTCCTATGATGATCTGCGTCATGGCGAGGTCCTTCCCGCTGAGATTGAGGACGTTTCCCAGCTGGATATTACGCTGGACGGCCAGACCTATACCATCACTTCCCTGACCGACGGTGAAAGCCGCAGCTACTACTATCAGGAGGAACTCATCGACTTGACCGACGTCCAGAACGCTCTCACCGCCCTTACTGCGGACAGCTTTACCACCGAGGCGGCTACCGGTAAAAAGGAGATCAGCCTGACGGTAACGCTGGATCTGGAAAATACACCCAGCGTCCAGATGGAATTCTATCAGTATGACGGCAGCTACTGCGTGGCGGTTGTGGATGGCGAGCCTGTATCCCTGGTGGCCCGCAGCAGCGTAGTGGATCTGGTGGAAGCCGTCAATGCCATTGTGCTGAACTAAGGTTCCCCCAACCCCCGATGAATCATCCGGTTCATTGGTAAAAATATAGCAAGGGCCGGCCTGCAAAATGCAGGCCGGCCCTTGCATGTCTTTACCGCAAAACGGTTTCTTCTGCCGCTGCCGCCCCTTTTCACAGGTCTTTCGAACATATCTCACTGCCTGTCAGTCAAATTTCCGGTCGTACAACAGTGCGGCAATCAGCACTACCAGTACAGAACCTGCATTATGTACCAGCGCTCCGGTGGTGGGGGTCAGCCATCCCATCAGGGAAGCGAGGATAGCAAAGAAATTGATGCACAGGGACAGCATAATGCTCAACTTGATGGTCTTGACCGTACCATTGGACAGCCGCTTGAGGTAAGGGATCTTGGCGATATCGTCACTCATGAGGACAATATCGGAAGCTTCCACCGCGATATCGCTGCCCAGGCCGCCCATGGCCACGCCCACAGACGCCGTTTTCAGAGCCGGTGCGTCGTTGACGCCGTCGCCGATCATGCACAGGACCTTCCCTTCCTGCTGCATCTGGACGAGGTTGGACACCTTTTCCTCCGGCAGCAAGTCGGCACGGACCTTACTGATTCCCACTTTCCCCGCAAAATACTCAGCGGTACGCCGGTTGTCGCCGGTAAGAAGCACAGCACTGGTATGGGTCTTATGAAGCTCCTCGATCATGCTCTTTGCGTCAGGGCGCAATACGTCGGACATGGCAATCACACCAGCACATACCCCGTCTACTATGGCAATTACCGAAGCCTTGCCCTGGCTGCGAAGGGTTTCCAGAGACGCCCGGACTTCCTCCGGAATAGAAATGCCCTGGCCCATCAGATATTTTTCACTGCCGCAATGCAGGGTTTTTCCGGAAATCTCTGCGCAGATACCTTTTCCCGCTTCCATCTGGAAGCCTGTTACCGCCGCCAGTGTCAGTCCCTTCTCCTTGGCGTGGGCCACAATGGCTTTTCCCAGGGGATGCTCGCTCATGGATTCTGCCGAGGCGACCATGGTCAAAAGCTCATCTGCCGTCAGTCCTTTTTGGAAGGGGACCACGTCACTGACCTCCAACCGTCCAAAGGTCAGCGTGCCGGTCTTGTCGAAAGCAATGGTATCCACCTTGCCCATATTCTCCAGCGCCTCGCCGGACTTGATAATCACGCCATGCTTGGTCGCCTGTCCAATGGCCGCCATAATGGCCGTGGGAGTAGCCAGTACCAGGGCACAGGGGCAGAACACCACCAGCACCGTGACGCCTCGAACCAGATCACCAGTGACAAAATAGGTAACCAACGCAATCAGCAGAGCCACCGGCACCAGCCAGGACGCCCACCGGTCGGCGATGCGGGCCATCGGCGCCTTCTTGTTCTCGGCCTCCTGGGTCAGGCGAATCAGCTTCTGGAGAGTACTGTCCGCTCCCACCTCCGTGGCCCGGATATCCACCGCACCGAAGCGATTGGTGGTACCACAGAAAACCTTATCACCCACTTCTTTGTCCACCGGCAGGGATTCGCCGGTAATGACCGCCTGATCCAGCGACGTGGTGCCCTGGACAATCTCGCCGTCTACCGGCACGGTTTCACCAGGCAGGATCCGGAGAATATCGCCCTTTCGGATTTCATCCGCCGGAATCATCTCTTCCTTACCGTTCCGGATGCGGCGGCCCTGAGTAGGCGCCAGGCTGATCAGCTTCTTCAGTCCCTTCTTGGCCCGCTCTGTCGTCTTTTCCTCCAGAATCGCACCTACAGCCATAATAAACGCCACTTCGCCCGCCGCAAAAATATCACCGATAGCCAGCGCCGCCACCATGGCAATGGTAATAAGAAGGCAAGAATTGATCTTGGAAATACCTTTCAGGAAAATTACCCGCCAGAAAGCCAGATAAGCCAGAGGGATACCGCAGATGATGACGCTTACCCAAGCCGGATCCACCGGGAAAGACGTGTCTGTCAGCATAAGTACCAGACTGATCACCAGGAAAACGCCGCCGACTGCTGTCATCAGCGTCCCGCCAAGAAAGTCAGAAATTTTCTTCAACATAATCGATCCTCCATCATTATTTTGACTTAATTGTTTCTCTGATGCTCTTTTTCCTATTGCGTTCTTTGCCATTTACCAGTATAATCAATTTGCTATCATATAATCGGTACGTTACCAAACATCTTGTTCGATATTTATTATAGGGACCGGAACCTCTTCCTTCAACGGATAATTATTTTCCTTTGTGCGATAACGAACAAAATGCTTAAATTATACAGGAGGTGTTTCTTTTGGACAGACGGCAGCAGAAAACCCGGGCGGCGATCTTCAGCGCCTTCAGCGAGCTTCTCTCCCGCAAAAGTTACAGCAAGATCACCGTGCAGGACATCATTGACGAGGCCAATGTGGGCCGCACCACCTTTTACGCCCACTTTGAGACCAAGGACGACCTGCTCAAGGAATTGTGTACCGACATTTTTGATCATGTCATCTCCAGCAGCCTCAATATAGAGCCGTCTCATGACTTCTCCCTGTCCGGCAGCGCCCCCCCGGACATCATCTCCCACATTCTCTTCCATCTGCGGGACAGCAAGAAAAACATTATCGGCATCCTTTCCTGTGAAAGCGGGGATCTTTTTCTCCAGTATTTCAAAACTTATCTCAACCGCCTGCTCAGTCAGTGGATCCCCCAGCCTCAGCAGCCACCCCTCTCCTCTGTACCCCGGGATTTCCTGATCGACCATGTATCCGGCAGCTTTGTCAATATGGTTCAGTGGTGGATCCGCAACAATCTGCGGCAAACGCCTGAGGAGCTGACGGCTTATTTCTGGGCTGTTATTGCCCCTATTATGGGGGAATCCGCCTGATGTCCTGTAAATCCTCTGAAAAGAATCGCAACAGCATCAACACTCCTTTTCAAAGCGGCAGGGGCGCCCTATTTGGACGCCCCTGCCGCTTCTCTTGTGGTCCATGGGATTGTCTCCATTAGTTTTTCTATATATCATCCTTTATTTATAGGGTATAGCAATTTGAATTTTCCAATGCTAACTGCTATGATATGGGGATGTATAGAATAAATAGACAAATATTGCAAATTGATTTTTATGATGAATGAGTCGATAATTTTAGAAGTTCAGGGGCTAACCAAACGGTTCGGGCACATACAGGCTCTGGACGGGGTTTCCCTGGAGGTCCGTGCCGGAGCCATTACCGCCATTGTGGGGGACAACGGCTCCGGCAAATCTACGCTGATCAAGATTTTGTCAGGGAACCTGCGGCCTGACAGCGGCAGCATCCACATAGGGAACAAGACCTGTCCCGGCCTCACCATCCCCCAGGCCATCTCCCTGGGGATCCGCACCGTGTATCAGGATCTGGCCCTGGACAATTACAAAAACAGTGTAGATAACATTTTTCTGGGCAGTGAGCTGATGCAGGGGCCCTTTCTAAACCGCCGGGCCATGCGGCGCGAAGCAGAAAAACTGCTGGCGGACATTCATGTGGCCATTCCGGATCTGACTGAGCCGGTGGCCAGCCTCTCCGGCGGGCAGCGCCAGGGCGTGGCCATCGCCCGGGCCCTTCGGCGGCCGGGAAAGCTGCTGCTGCTGGACGAGCCTACTGCCGCCATGGGCATCCAGGAGAGTCACAGCACTCTGGAGATGCTGGCGGGGCTTCGGCAGCGGGGCATGACCCAGCTGATTGTCAGCCACAATCTCCACCAGGTATTCGCCCTGGCGGACTATGTGTACGTCATGCGCTCCGGCCGTGTCATTGCCGCCGCCGCTACCGGCGACACTACCGCCCAGCGGCTCCCGGAGCTGATCCTGCGCCGGGAAAGCGAGGCGGAGGGCCTATGACGACTTTCAAGAAATGGCGTTCCCGGCAGAGCGCCCCGCTGCTGCTGGTGGCGGTCTGCCTGGTGATGATGGTGTTTTTATCCATCGAGACCCGCTCCTTCTTTTCCTGGAAAAACGTGGTCAACATTCTGGAGGCAAATTCCTACCGGCTGATTCTGGCCTGCGGCATGATGTGTGTCATTGCCTCGGGGGCCATTGACCTCTCCACCGGGTCTATTCTCTCCTTCAGCGCTATCTGTGCCGCCACTGTTTTGCAGGCGGGGGCCCCTGTATGGGCAGGTGTCTTGCTGGCTCTGGTCGCCGGTACCGCCATGGGAACGATCAATGGCCTGCTGATCCAAATCACCCGGATCAACGCCTTTATCATCACCCTGGCCACCTCCTTCATGTACCGGGGGCTGTCCCTCATGGTCACCAAGGGGATCCCCATTACCAAACTACCCCAGTCCTTCCGGGACTTTGGCTGCGGGGATATTTTCGGCATGGAGTCTGGCGTGACCATGGCCTTTGTGGTCATTGTCCTTCTTATTCCCGCCTTCTATTTCATGCGTTGGGGGCACTACCTTACCTCTCTGGGCGGAAACCCGGAGGCTCTCAAGCGCAGCGGTGTAGCCATCGGCCGCTATCGGGTGTCCGCCTTTGCCCTGATGGGCTTTCTCTCCGCTTTGGCAGGCATCATTATCACCGCCCGGCTCAACTCCGCCGAGGCCAACGCCGGGCTGAACATGGAGATGGACGCCATTTGCGCCGTCATTATGGGCGGCACCGCCCTCCACGGCGGCAGCGGCAGTCTCCCCGGTACGGTGATCGCCGTATTCCTTATGGGCCTGATCCGCAACGGCCTGACCCTTCTGAGCGTCTCCTCCTACTACCAGCAATTTGTTACCGGCGCCATGCTGCTGTGTGCCGTGGTAGCGGCGGAGCTGCGGGAGCGCAAGCGGCGGATCGGCTGATGTTTATTTCCGGCATAAAGGAGCCCCGTTCCGGAGCTTTCCTTTATACATATCTACATTATTTAATCGGAGGATTGGAAAGATGAAAAAATGGATTTCCCTTCTGCTGGCCCTGGCCATGATGCTGAGCATCGTTGCCTGCGGCAGCAACAATACCGCCAACAACGGCGGCAATGACACCGCCAACAACAGTGTCACCAACAACGAGGACGCCTCCACCAACGAAGGCTCCACCGAAGAGGAAAACACCGACAGTGAGCTGTCCGCCACTGTCCAGCAGCTCTATGCGGAGTTTGACGCCGCCATGGAGGAGCAGATCGGCCCCATGCCCGAGAACTTCGGCGACATCAAGGTGGGCGCCGTGGTCATCTCTCTGACCAACCCCTTCTGGGTCAACATGAAGAACTTCTATGAGGCCGCCGGCCAGGAGCTGGGCATTGACATCGACGTCCAGACCGGCACCACCGAAGGCGACACCGCCTCCCAGCTGGACGTGCTCATGACCATGGCCGATATGGATTACGACGTGATTATCGTCTCCCCCATTGACGGCACCAACCTGATCCCCGGCATTGTCAAGTGCAATGAGAACGGTGTGAAGGTCATCAACCTGGGCCCCGGCGTGGACGTGGCTGCTCTGGAGGATGCCGGCGGCCATCTGGACGCTACCATCACCGTGGCCTTCACCGAGCAGGGTGAAACCGTGGCCAACGATATGATCTCCCGTCTGCCTGATGGCGGCCAGGTGGCCATCATCGCCGGCCTGGCCGGCGCTGGCCAGAGCGAAGGCCGTACCTCCGGCGCCAAGGAGGTCTTTGAGGCCACCGAGGGCATCGAGCTGGTAGCGGTGCAGAACTGCGACTGGGACGCCACTCTGGCCTATGACGCCACCAAGGCGCTTATCACCGAGTATCCCGACCTGAAGGGCATCTTCTGCTGCAACGACACCATGGCTCTGGCTGCTGTGGAAGCTCTGGCCGCTGAGGGCAAGGAGGGCGTGCTGGTTTACGGCGTGGACTTCACCGACGACGCCCGGGCCGCCATCATCGAGGGTACCATGACCGGTTCCATGTCCTACTCCAGCCAGCGTTACACCAAGGCCGCTCTCCAGATGGCTGTGATGCTCAACGAGGGTGAGACCTTTGACAGCAGCGTTTACCTGCCCCTGACCCTGGTAAACGTGGATAACGTCAATGACCTGGAAGGCTGGCAGTGATTCCGTTTCTGATTGAATCCGCCCTTCTGACCCACGGCCTGGTTTCCATCTCCCAAGAGGAGCTTTCCCGGCGCTGGCCCCGGGAACTGGACGCCATCGCCTGGGTGGACGGCGGAAACGTAGTGATCGGCACTATGGAGGAGTTCCTCCCCTTCCGTGCCCGGGCTTCCCAGCTGCGCCGCATTGACTGCGACCGGCTGCCCTCCGCCCTGGCGGAGGGGATCTCCGGCGCCCTTACCGCCTCCGGCACCATGGCTGTCTGCCGGGAGCGGCACATCCCCCTGGCAGTAACCTGCGGCATGGGCGGCATTGGGGATATTAAGGGCGAAGAGCTTTGTCCCGACCTGCCCGCCCTGCGAGACATCCCTGTGGCCCTCATTTCCACCTCTCCCAAGGATATGCTGGATATTCCCGGCACCCTTGGGTGGCTCAAGGCGGCAGGCGTCCAGGTGCTGGGCATGGGCACAGACCGGTGCACCGGCTATATCTTCTCCTGCGCCAACGAGCCCCTCTCCGGGGCCTTTGCCGGAGACAGGCTGCCGGACAGCCGCCCCCTGCTGCTGCTCAACGGCATTCCGGAGGAGCAGCGGGTATCGGATCTGTCCCTCCTCTCCCAGGGCGTCGCCGCCGGCAAACAGGCGGAGGCGGAGGGCCGGGCCTACCACCCGGCGGCAAACGCCGCCTTTGACCGGCTCACCGAGGGGCTCTCCTCCCGGATCCAGCTGGACTCCCTCATCGCCAACGGGCTGCTGGCCCGGCGGCTTACAGAACATGCCTGATCATACAGTCAGCGCCAAAGGGGTGCGAAGCAATTGCTTCGCACCCCTTTTCTTTGCCCTTCAGGCGCCGGGATCCTCCCTCAACATGTCCCACAAAAAATTTTTTCAGGAAATGCAACAATCCGGCCCTCTCAACTGTATATAGGGTGTACGGCAATTGTTCCGTCACAAATAGCAAGCGAAAAGGAAGGATATTGTTATGAAACGTAAAACACGTACTGTTCTTGTTTCCCTGGCTCTGGCCGGCGCTCTGGCCCTGCCCGCCCTGGCCGCAAATGTAATCGCCCCCGCCCCGGACACAAAGGCAGAGGCCGATCTTCCCGACTACACATACGCCATTTCCGTCAACGGACAGGAGGTGGACGCTTCCGCCACCGTCATGGTTCCCCTGCGGGCTGTGGCGGAATCCCTGGGGTTTACCGTCACCTGGGATAACGGCACCATCCTGGTGGACAACGGGGTCATCCACACCTATGTGGTTCTTGGCCAGGACAGCTATACTATTACCACCAGCAACGAAAATCTGGTGGGCATGAGCGCCCCCTTCTCCCTTGGCATTGCCCCCTTCTCCGTGGATAATGTCACCTATGTCCCCCTGGGCCTGTTCAGTGCTCTTCTGGGCGATCAGGCCATTACCTGGGAGGGCGGCTCTCTCTGCATCCAAAGCGAGGATGTCCAGATCCCCAACCCCTTTACCTCCTGCGATTCCCTGGATGACGCGGCAGCCATCGCCGGCTTTACCATGACCATGCCCGACCGCCTCCCCAACTGGATCGAGGAGCCGTCTATCCGTGCCTCTGAAACTATGATCGAAGTGGTCTACAACGGCCGGGACGGGCAGCAGCTGCGGCTGCGCAAGGCCGTGGGAGATGACGACATCAGCGGCGATTACACCAGCTATCCCCAGGAGGAAACCGTAACAGTAAACGGCCGTGAGGTTACGCTGAAAGGCGAGGACGGAAAGGTCAAGGTTGCCATCTGGCAGGATGACAGCTATACTTATGCTGTTCTGGACTCCACCGGCATGAGCAAAGCCAACATTACCGCCCTGGCCGGCATGCTGGGATAAGCAGCCCGCAAAACCACAGAGGAAGCTGTGACAGCACATCTCCCGGAAGGAGGAAACCGCCGCTGTGTATATCTGTCCATCCAGCACATTTTCACATACAGTCACTTTACAGCGGTGGGTCATCCAGGCTGCTGCCCGCATTCGCCTTTTACTGTTTCACGCCTTTGCCCAGCCAGCTTTTGATGAAGCCCGTGAGGACACCGCCGCCCTTTCCCGGCAGGCCGAGCGTCTCCTCTCCCAGCATGGCGACAGCATCCTGCGCCTGGCCTATGCCTATCTCCATAACATGAGCGACGCGGAGGACGTCCTCCAGGATACCCTGCTTCAATTTCTCAAGACCGCCCCTGTTCTGGAGAACCCTGACCACGAAAAAGCATGGCTGCTGCGGGTGGCAGGGAACCTGAGCAAAAACCGCATTGCCTACAACCGGGTCCGGGGCGCGGATGAGCTGGAGGAATCCCTGGCGGCGGA
This sequence comes from Oscillospiraceae bacterium, assembly GCA_017887695.1. Classification (GTDB taxonomy): domain Bacteria; phylum Bacillota; class Clostridia; order Oscillospirales; family Oscillospiraceae; genus Pelethomonas. The sequence goes on from JAGHHM010000018.1 coordinate 32,181, forward strand.
GCAGCGGGAGGATCTCTCCTATGTATGGGACGCGGTAAAATCCCTGCCTGTCAAATACCGGGAAGTTATCCACCTCTTTTATTACGAGGGCTATTCCACTGGGCAGATTGCCCAGCTTCTCCGGATGAATGAATCTACCGTCCGTTCCCGGCTTCGCCGGGGACGGGAACAGCTGAAATCCATATTACAGGAGGTGCCCGGCCTTGTGGACGGCTTATAGAGATATTATGGAGCATGTTTCCGTAACCGAAGATATGCGCCGCAGGATTCTTACCCGGCTGGAGGAAAACACCTCCGTCCCGGCGCGTCCTGCCATCCGTTTTCCCTTATACCGCCGTCTGGTAGCCGCTGCGGCCTGCCTTCTCCTTTTGCTGGGCGGTATTCTGGCCGCAGGACGTGTTTTTTCCTCCCCGGAGGTACCCTCTGACCTGGGCAATGTAGGAAACGGCATTCCCTCTTTCACAGAGGTCTCTTCTCTTCAGGAACTGTCCCAGACAGTCGGTTTTCCTGTGGAAGGTCTTTCCCATATTCCTTTTACTGTCACAGAAACCCACTACACGGTGCTTATGGAAAACACGGCGGAAATCCGGTACATTGGCGACGGCACCTCTGCTGTTTACCGGAAAACTCCGGGCCAGACAGATCCTTCCGGGGACTATGGCTCCTATGCCGCCGTGCTGCAATGGGACATCAGCGGTCTGACCGTCACGCTGAAGGGGGATGGAACGCTGTTTTCTCTTGCCCTTTGGCAGGATGGCGACTACTCTTACTCCGCCCAGCTGTCCACTCCTGTTTCCACAGCGGTGTGGGAAAACATGCTGTCAGCATAACCCCCCTTCTCCGAAAAGGCAGCAGGGGCCCGTCTCATATGAGACGGGCCCCTGCTGCCTTTTTAAAGGCCGGGACCTTCTTTCTCCTGCCGCTGCGCGCCATGGGCGGCGCTCTCCCGCAAAAGCGTCAAAAACCGGCGCAGCAAGGGACTGTTTCCCTCCGGCATATAGGACGCCCCGAAGGACAGCGGCTCAAATTCCGGCAGCGGAATATATCTCAGCCCCGGCAGCCGGGCATATGGTGTATCCGCAATCACAGCAAAGGCGTAGCCCGCCTCCACCAGGGGAAGCATCACCTCCTGGTTATCACAAAACAGGATCTCCTGGGTCTCCCGGACGCCGATGGCCTGATTCTGTACCGCCAGAAGGCCCGGCGGGCATACCCGGGGCCGGCAGGCGGCAATCCGCCCTCCTTCCAGGAGCTGCTGGATGGTAAGGGTCTCGTATTCCGCCAGAGGGTGCTTCTCGCTGCAGATGCACACCATCCGCACCTGGGCCACTTCCCGATACTTCGCTTTGGCCGGAACCGCCTCCTGATAGGAGAACATCATATGAATCTCCCCTTCCGCCAGCAAATTCTCCAGGGAGTCGAAGGGAATCAGCCGCAGTACCGGAAGTACCTCCGGCTGGTCAGTCCTCAGCTGCCTCAGCGCCGGCACCAGAAACCGCAGCTCCGTAGGGTTCCGGCAGCCAATCACCAGACGTGTGGGCGCTGTCTGCTGGGTTTCCTTCATCCGCGCCTTGGACAGCCGGGAGAGCTTCAGAATCTCTCCGGCATACTGCGTAAAAAGGTAGCCCTCCTTGGTCAGCCGCACACTCTTGCTGGTGCGCTGAAAGAGCTTTACCCCCAGTTCATCCTCCAGGGCCGTAATCTGATGGCTGACAGCGGGCTGTGTAATCCGCAGGTGTTCCGCCGCCCGGGAAAAATTCAGGAAGTTCGCTACCTCCATAAAGCATTCCAGCTGTGTCGTATTCATAACAGCCTCCTGTGATCCGGTTGTTTTTTACATATGAGGCAAAACAATAAAATTCTTTTATAGAATATAGCATAATTGAATTTCACATGCAAGTCACTTTGTGATATAAAACGTAGTGGCAAAACAGTTCGCACCCTAACTGATGAGGAGGCGCAGGGCAATGGCGGAAATAGATCGGGGGCAGCTGGCCAGAGACAACCGGAAAATCTCCGTTCAGATGGAACAGCTGGCCAACCGCTATATGGCACAGAAGGGCCTTACCGTCGGCCAGGCCCATGTGCTGCGCTACATCCTGCTCCATACCGGCCAGGGGACCTCTCTCACGGATATCCGGGAGGAATTTGGCTGCTCCATGGCCACCTTATCCTGCATGGTCAAGCGCCTGCGGGAAAAAGGGTATGTGCGCGCGGAAAGCTGTGCCGACGACGATCGCCGCAAGCTCCTGTTCGCCACCCGAAAAGGCGAAGAGGTCCATGCGTATCTGGACGAGGCCATCGGCGCGGCCCAGCGGCAGCTCTACGGCTGCTTTTCCCAGGATGAGCTCTCTGCGCTGGACCGTCTGCAGCAAAAAATGCTGCGGAATTTATCCTCACTCATGGAACAAACTCACAAGGAGGTATCACAATCGTGAAAACTGTCATGGGCTGTTTGGGCCGTTTCCGCAAGGACACCGTCCTCTGCGTCGTCATGGCAGCACTGGAGGTCGTTATGGACATCCTGCTGCCCTTCATTACCGCCATCATTATTGACGACGGACTGGAAGCGGCAAATCTTCCCACCGTGTATCGCTACGGCGTTCTCATGGTGGTCATGGCCTTCCTGGGGCTGTTATTCGGCGCGGGCGCAGGCAAATATGCCGCCAGCGCCTCTTCCGGCCTGGCCGCCAACCTGCGGGAAGCCATCTACACCAATATTCAGACCTTTTCTTTTTCCAACATCGACAAGTTCAGCGTCCCCGGCCTGGTTACCCGGATGACCACCGACATTACCAACGTGCAAAACGCCTTTATGATGATCATTCGTGTGGCAGTGCGGGCGCCCCTGACCTTCCTTTTCAGCTTTGCCATGTGCTTTATGATCAACCGGAAGCTCAGCCTCATGTTTCTCTTTGCGGCGGCCTTCCTGATCGTAGTCATTGGCGTCATCATGGTCGTAACGCTGAAAATTTTCAATGAGGTATTCCGCCGGTATGATGACCTGAACGCCAGCGTCCAGGAAAACGTGTCCGCCATCCGTGTGGTAAAGGCTTTTGTCCGTGAGGACTACGAAAACAACAAGTTCGCCAAAGCCTCTGCCAACATCTACCGTATGTCCGTCAAGGCCGAGGGCCTGCTGGCCTTCAACAACCCCGCCATGATGATCGCGGTCTATTTCTGCATTATCTCCCTTTCCTGGCTGGGCGCCCAATTCATCGTGTTCGGCAATCTGACCTCCGGTGAGCTGACCAGTTTGTACAGCTACATTATGTCCCTGATGATGAGCCTGATGATGCTCTCCATGGTGGTGGTCATGATCACCATTTCCATGGCCAGTGTCCGCCGTATCAGCGAGGTGCTGAAGGAGACCCCCGACCTTCACAATCCGGAAAATCCTGTCATGAAGGTCGCTGACGGCAGCATCGATTTCAGCCACGTGAATTTCTCCTATAAGCATGGCAGCGGCAAAAACGCCCTCAGTGACATTGATCTGCATATCAAGTCCGGCGAGACCATCGGCGTTATCGGCGGCACCGGTTCCGGCAAGAGCAGCCTGGTAAACCTGATCTGCCGGCTGTACGATGTGGACGAGGGCTCGGTATGCGTAGGCGGCGTGGACGTACGCAAGTATGATATGGAAGCGCTCCGCAACCAGGTTTCTGTGGTGCTGCAAAAGAACACCCTGTTCTCCGGCACCATCCTCGACAACCTGCGCTGGGGCAATCCGGACGCCACCGACGAGGAATGCCGGGAGGCCTGCCGCGCTGCCTGCGCCGACGAGTTCATTGAGCGGCTGCCCGACGGCTACCAGACCCGCATTGAGCGGGGCGGCACCAATGTCTCCGGTGGCCAGAAGCAGCGGCTGTGCATCGCCCGGGCCCTGCTGAAAAAGCCCAAGGTACTGATCCTGGACGACTCCACCTCCGCCGTGGATACCGCTACCGACGCCAAGATCCGCGCCGCCTTTGCCGCCAAGATCCCGGGAACCACCAAGATCATCATTGCCCAGCGGATCTCCAGCGGGTAGCACGCTGACCGCATCCTGGTGCTGGACAACGGCCGCATTGTCGGCTTTGACACCCACGAACACCTGGTCAATACCAACGC
>JAGHHM010000184.1 GCA_017887695.1 Oscillospiraceae bacterium
GGACGGAGGAGACATGAATCTGGTGATAGATGAGTCCGGTGGGGATACCGGGGAGGCGGATGGCGCCGGGGAAATGGCGGCTGTGCCCTACGGGGATCATCGGCTGATCCAGCTGGCCGCGCTCCCAGCCGACAGCGTGGCCCTTGAGACAGAGCTCTCTGCCCAGGGTGCCAACGGTTTTGTCTACACAGTTAAGGACAACACCGGCAAAGTGTTTTATGATTCTGCCGTGGCGCTTCGGGACGCGGTGGGGGGCGGTGCAGACAGTGCTCTGCTGGGGGAGCTGTGCGGCGGAGAGAATGTAATTTCTGTGGCCCGACTCAACTGCTTCCACGACAGCTATTACGCCTTTTCCCATATGGAAAGCGCCGGGATTTGTCAGTCCTCCGGGTACATATGGTATGATAATCTTTCCTACCACTGGCTGGATCCTGCCAAGGAGCAGGCCAGAAAGTATGTGATCGACCTGGCTTTGGAGTGCGCCAGACTGGGCTTTGACGAGCTGCTGCTGGAGGATGTATGCTATCCGTCAGCAGGCAAGGTGGAGAAGATCGACTACTCCGCCAACCAGCTGGGAAAGGCGGAAGCGCTGCAGCTGTTCCTTACGGAGCTGCGGGAGGCTCTGGATCCCTATGATGTGCGTGTTGCCCTCCTGCTGGATGAAGAGGCACTGTCAGGGACGGATGCGGCGGTGACCGGTCAGGACCTGTCGCTCCTGCTGCCTTTGGTGGATGCGGTGTATGCTCCGGTATCTGATCCGGCAGCGGCGGAGGCGGCTCTTGTTGCCGCAGCGGGGGAGAATGCCCCGGATTTTGTGCCGGTGACCGGGACGGCAGAGGCCTCCGGAAGCTGGTATCTGGCCTGAACCGGATCGTGTTCCGGAAAAGGTGCATATTTAAGCGCCTGCCTTATATACCATACGACGCAGCATAAAAAAAGAAAGGGCCGCGGCATCTGCCGCGGCCCTTTCAGCATTTCTGACAAATGGACTTTTTGACCGGATGCTTCTGACAAAGCCTCTGCCGCCGTGGTATCTGGTAAGCTGCGGGGAAATATAGGAGATAGAGAAACTTGCTGACAAAATGTGCCGGACTGGCAGTATGTACGGATATGGCGGACGATATAGAGGAATTCTATGGCAAAGGCGACAAAGGGAAGAGAAACAATTTGGTGAAATTGTCAAAATCTTAACAGGCGGCAAAAAAGCATTGGCCCGCCGTTGGGGATGTGGTATAATAGCAACGTATTACTGTGGGAAAATTTGGGGCGGGAGGAGAAGCTGCCGCCTGCAAAAACTGGGTAGTACGAGAGAGGCATTCCCTCTGAAAACTGATGGAAAAGGGGTGAAACGATGTCACTGGAAGCCATTACCGAGATCCGGGAGGTAGAGGAGCGCATGGAACGTGCCAAGGCTGAGGCCCGTGCCCAGGCGCAGAAAATGGTAGCCGACGCCGAACGGGACGGGAAGGCTCTGCTCCAGCAGGGCCGGGACGCTGCCGCGAAGGCGGAGGCGGAGGCCCTGCGTAAGGCGGAGGAAGCCGCCGCCGGACGCCGGGAGGCGATTCTGGCAGGTGCGGCGAAAGACTGCCAGGCGCTGAAGGATGCCGCCTTCGTGCGGATGGATCAGGCGGCCCAGGCAATTTTGGAAAGGGTGGTAGAGAGCTAATGTCCATTGTCAAAATGAAACGGATCCGGCTCATCGCCCTTGCCCAGGACAGGGACGCGCTGCTGTCGAGTCTGCTTCATGTGGGCTGTGTGGAGATCAGTGAACCAGAGGAGATCCCGCAGGGCAGCGACGGAAACCCGCTGCTCCACAGGGATGCCGCCGGCGTAGCCCAGGCTAAGGCCCAGCTGACCGCTTTGCAGCATGCTCTGGAGGTGCTGCGCAAATATGCTCCCCAGAAGAAAGGAATGTTTGCGCCCCGGGGTACCATCGGGGAGAAGGAGCTGCTGGACGAGAAGGCCATGGCTGCCGCACTCAGCAAGGCGGAAGCCATCAACGAGCACGCTAAGGTTATCGGGCAGCTCAATACCCGCCAGGCACGACTCCATACAGAGCAGCTGGCGCTGCAGCCCTGGAGCGCCTACGATCTTCCCCTGGAGGATCAGGGGACAAAAAATGTGTCCATTCTGCTGGGTACCGTACCTAACGCTGTGGATTTTGACGCCATGGCCGGGGCGGTGATGGAGAGCGCTGATACCGCCTGGCTGAAGCTGCTGTCCACCGACCGGGAACAGCAGTATATGGAGGTGCTGGTCCATCGCAGCCAGGAGCAGACAGCGCTGGAGGTCCTGAGGTCATACGGCTTCAGCTTCTCCCAGCTTAAGGAGCTTACCGGAACAGTGGCGGAAAATATCCGCCGTCTGGACCAGGAGCTGAGCCAGGCGGAGCAGCAGCGGCAGCAGGAGCAGGACGCTATCCGGGCTCTGGGAGCCGACAGCGGGGAAGTGGAGGTCTGCGTGGACCGGGTGCAGCAGGTGCTCTCCCGGGAGGACGCCAAGGAACGCCTCCTTTCCGGCGGTGCTATCTTCTGCCTGGACGGCTGGGCGCCGGTACCGGAAGTGCCGGCCCTGGAGAAGGCGCTGAAAGCCTTTGACTGTGCCTATGAGCTGACAGATCCCACCCCGGAAGAATATCCCAAGGTGCCGGTGAAGCTGAAGAACAGCGTATTCAGCCGATGCTTGAATGTGGTCACGGAGATGTACTCCCTGCCCGCCTACGACGGCACAGACCCCAACCCCCTGATGGCCCCCTTCTTTATCCTGTTTTTCGGCATCATGATGGCTGATATGGCCTATGGTCTGCTGATGATTTTCGGGGCTCTGTTTGTCCTGAAAAAGGCGAAGCCCCGGGAAGGAACCCGCAACTTCATGGAGCTGGTGTTCTGGTGCGGCGTGAGTACCACCATTATCGGTGCCATGACCGGCGGCTTCCTGGGAGATTTTATCCCCCAGATTATCAAGATCGTCAATCCGGAGAGTACCTTTACGATGCCCGCCCTGTTTACGCCTCTGGACGACACGGTGGCCATTATGATGGGCTCCCTGGTGCTGGGTGCCATTCAGGTGTTTACCGGTATGGCGGTGAGCGTGGTCAACAAGATCCGCTCCGGCGACTTTATCGACGCTCTGTTTGACGAGATTACCTGGTGGATTATCCTGGCCGGCGTGGCCCTGGCTATTTTCGGTATCGGCACCGTGGCCGCCGTGCCCGTTCCCCTGACGGTGGGCGGGCTGATGCTGGTGTTCGGCGGAACCCGGAAGGCCAAGGGCTTTGGCAAGGTGGCCTCCCTGGTGGGCCTTGTGTATAACGGCGTCACCGGATTCTTCAGCGATATCCTCTCCTATGTGCGCCTTATGGCCCTGATGCTCTCCGGCAGTGTCATCGCCTCGGTGTTCAACACCCTGGGCGCCACCTTCGGAAATGTGATATTGTTCGTCATTGTGGCCCTGATCGGCAATGCGCTGAACCTGGCGCTGAACCTCTTGGGCTGCTACGTCCACGATCTGCGTCTGCAGTGCCTGGAATTCTTCAACCGATTCTATAAAGAGGGCGGCAAGCCCTATAAGCCTCTGGCTATTCAAACAAAATATGTAGATGTTATCAAGGAGGAACAGTAACATGGCAGCTTTTATTGAACTTTTCGGCGGTCTCGGTCTTGCATTCCTGGGCGCGGCTCTGGCGGCGGGCCTGTGCTGCGTAGGCTCCGCCAAGGGCACCGGCATGGTGGGTGAAGCCGCTACCGGCGTCATCTGCGAAGCTCCCGAAAACTTCTCCAAGTGCCTGATCCTGCAGGTGCTGCCCGGTACCCAGGGCCTGTACGGCATGGTGGCGTGGTTCTTCGTTCTGCTGACCATCGGCGTGTTCGGCGGCGGCGTGCAGCAGCTGACCATTGCCCAGGGCCTGTCCATCTTCTGCTCCTGCCTGCCCATCGCGCTGGGCGGCTGGCTGTCCGCCATCTATCAGGGCCGTGTGGCCGCCGCCTCTATCAACATCGTGGCCAAGCGCCCCGAGGAGGCTACCAAGGGCATCATCCTCTGCGGTATCGTGGAGTTCTACGCCATTTTGTCCCTGCTGGCGACCATCCTGCTGCTGATGAACGCCCTGTAATGGGCCTCATCCATACCAGAGGAAAGGCGGTAACAGCTGCATGAATGGAATTGAAAAACTTACCGCGCGTATAGAGACCGACGCCCAGGCGGAAGTAGCGGAGATCCTCCGCGCCGCCGAGGAAAAGGCCCGGGAGATCCGCGCCGGATATGAGGCCCAGGCCCAGGCGGAGGCTGCTGATGCAGCCCAGAGCCGGGAGAAGGCCGCTCAGCAGCGGCTGGAGCGGCTGGAAGGTGCGGCCCAGATGGCGGCCAAGCGTCAGACCCTGGCTGCCAAGCAGGAGATGATCGACGCTGCCTTTGAAAAGGCCCAGGCTAAGCTCATGGCCCTTTCCGAGGAAGAGTACGCCGATCTGCTGGCCAAGCTGGCGGTGAAGGCGGCCAAGACCGGCCGGGAGGAGATCATCCTCAGCACCCGTGACAAGCAGCGGGTAGGCGCCAAGGTGGTGGCCAAGGCCAACGCCCTGCTGGCCAAGTCCGTGGCCCCCAGCCTGCCCCAGGAGCTCAAGGAGAGCAAGGCCGGCAGCGTCATTGCCAAGGTGGTTACCGGGGCCAACGCCCTGCTTCAGGGTACTGCCATGCTCACCCTGTCCGAGGAGACAGGGGACATGGAGGGGGGATTGATCCTCCGGGACGGCAACGTGGAGGTCAACTGCGCCTTCGAGACCCAGCTGCGGGTTCTGCGGGAGACTATGGCGGCAGACATTGCAGCCATCCTGTTCGCGTAACAAAGGCTATCCCATATAAC
>JAGHHM010000185.1 GCA_017887695.1 Oscillospiraceae bacterium
CCCTGATCGGCCGGGACGGGGCGGCGGAGCTCACCGCCGGGCAGGCCGCCCGGGCCGCCGACACCATCACCAACGAGCTGCTCTCCCGTCTGGGGCCCCGCCTGCCCCGGCTGGTCTGTGAGTAGTCAGAAAAAGGAGCGGAACCGCTGCTTTCGGCGGTTCTGCTCCTTTTTGCTGCGCGGGATAGGTGGGGCCCAGCGCCTTCATATTCCCGCCCGAAACATTTTCCCTGTTCCCTTAGGGTTTGTTCGGAAATTGGCGATGCACCCGGCAGCGAGGGATCCGGGGCCGCCGTTGGCATTTTTCAAACAAGCCCCGGACTACCACGCTCCGGCGTAGCCCAAAGTGACGCTGCTGTTCTTCGCGCCCAGAGCCATACATGCGGGAATGTCCCGCCCACGCATAAGTCCATAGAGGAAGCCGGCAATGAAGCTGTCCCCGGCTCCCATGGTGTCCACGACCTGGCAGGGGACGATTCCGCCCAAGTAAAACCGGCTTCCATCATAGGCCATACTGCCCTTTTCCCCCCGGGTGACCACTACAATTTTTGGCCCCCTGGTGGATATCGCCTTTAGGAACTCCTCCACTTCCCTGTCAGAGGCGGAGTCGTTGGAAAAAAAGGCGTAATCTACAAAGGGAAGGGCCCGCTCTGCCGCCGGCTCCCCCGGTTTATCGGCGAAGTCGAAGGCCACCGGTACCCCCCGCTCCTTCAGGCGGGGCAGATCGCCGTCGATGCGCCCCCACAGGCCGGACACCACCAGATCATGGCTGCAGAGAAAATCCACATCTTCATCGGTGAGGCGGAAGGTCTCCATAACCCCCTCCTCATAGTCACCGAACACCCGGTCCCCGTTCACCAGCGCAACGTGGGACAAGGCCGTGGCGCCTGGCTCGGTACGCAGATGGGATACGTCCACCCCCTTGCCGGCGATGGCCCGACGCATGAGGGCGCCGTATTCATCATCCCCCACTACGCCGGTATAGGACGCCTGTCCTCCCAGGCGTACGGTATAGACCGCCACATTCACCGGGTTTCCGCCGGGATAGGCATCCCCCGTCTGGTCATAGTAGTCGATGCAGTTGTCGCCCACGGCGGCCAGTTTGATCTCATCTTTCATAGGAACCTCCCCGCGCCTCCGGGCGCGTTTTTCGTTTTGCAGGTTCTGGTTCAGCCGCCCATAGCCCGCACCCGCTCCAGGGCCCGGCGGGCGTAGAGGGCGGGTTCGGCCAGATAGGCGGTGACCAATTCGATGGTGGCCTTCCCCCGATACCCCTGCTCCTGCAGTTCCCGCAGCAGTTCAGGCAGTGGGAGGAGCCCGTCGCCGGGCAGCAGGTGTGTATCACTCACTCCGTCAGAGTCCACCAGGTGCAGGTGTGCCATCCGGGTCCCCAGTTTGTCCAGATAGTCGGTCACCGGCTCCCGCACAGCCGCCGGCGGCACCACGTCGCACATACCCAGCAGGCATGGAGAGTTCACCTCATCCAGCACCTGGGCCAGCTCGCCGGCAGTGGTGCACAGATTGCTCTCATAAGGCGTGAGTCCCTCCAGCAGGATTTTGTGTCCCAGCGCCTCCGCCTTCCCGGCAAGCCTGCGCAAGCTCTCCAGCAGCCTCGTCCACAGTTCCCGGCGGGGTGCCGTATTGCCCCCATGGCCTACGGAAATGAGGGTATACCTTGCCCCCAGAGCCTTTCCCACCTCCAGGCACAGCTCCAGGTATTCCATGCTGTCCTCCCACTGGAGACGGCTCCCCGACATATAATTGTAGGGGTAGGCGTTGTGTTCCGGAGTATAGACATATACCGGCATCTGGTATTTCTCCTCCAGTGACAGCACCTCCGCCAATCCGCCGCGCTGGAGATCCGGAGCAAATGCGTGGGGGCGGCCGCCCCAAAGCTCGACATAGTCATATCCAAACCGCCTGGCATCGGCGAAAGCCCGCTCCAGCGGGTAGCGCTGGTATCCGCTGGTAAACATGCCCAGTTCCATGCTTTCCTCCTGAAAAAGGGCGGCCCCGAAGGCTTTTCGGGACCGCCCCTTGGTTGATAGCTCCTCAGTAATCCAGCTGCCGGTAATAGCGCCGGATTTCCATGGGATGGCAATTAATGGCCTCCATGTGGGCGTCAATACGCTGGGTGACAGCGTGAGTCACCAGGTGGGAGAGATTCCCGCGGTACTTGTCGTCAATACCGGGCAGGGCGTAGTCCCTGGAGTCAATGACGGTATAGTTGCCGCAGATGCGGGGCAGGAACTTTACCACCCGCTCGCTGAGGGGGCGCTGAGCGTCCTCTCCCACGAATACGGTTACCGGAGTATCCCGATCCACAATCTCCAGCATGCCGTGGAAGAACTCGGCGGAGTGGATGCTCTTGGTGCGGATCCAGTGCTGCTCCTCCCAGTAGCACATGGCATAGGAATAGGTCGAGCCGTACTGGTTGCCAGCTCCCACAAAATAATGAAGCTTGTCGTCGTGATGCTTCTCGGCAAATGCCTGGCCAAAGGCGTCGGCGGCCTTCTCCACCTCTACCAGATCCCGGGCCAGGTGGGCATCCAATTGGGCATAGTAGTCATCGTACTCGGGGAACTCCCCGCGGTTATACATAAACCGGTCGGCCACCATAAAGAACTTCAGCTGCTCATTGGCGGGGTAAGCGATCTCCCAATCCACCATGCCTGCCAGTTCCGCGGTCTCCACATCAATGAAGCCCAGCACCTTGGCACCGGCTGCCTTTACCGCTTTGACACCTTCCACCATCTCTGCAGTGCTGCCGGTCACAGAGGAGATGACCACAATCGTCCCCTCCCCCACTCTGCGGTTGCCTGTGGTGAGGTACTCCGCTGCGTTCTCCACAAAGAGCTCCAGGTTGGAACGCTCTTTCATATGGACCTCCGCCTGCAAACAGGAGGCCCAGGTGCCGCCAATGCCCAGCCAGCACAGGTTATGGAAGCCCTTTTGACAGATCTCGTCCACAATGGCCTCAATCCGGGGCCGCAGGGCCAAAGCGCCCTGTACGCTGGCGATCTGTTTTCCCTCGTCAAATTTCAGCATAGAGTCCTCCTCGGCTGGCGGTTTACTCGCCCACCTTCAGCATCTGATAGTAGTCGTTGTAGATGGTCAGGGCCTCGCCCACATCCTCCTGGAAGAACACATTCTCCTTGTAATCGAAATCCTTGGAGGGGTCGTTGCGGTAGGACTCGGGGGCGG
>JAGHHM010000019.1 GCA_017887695.1 Oscillospiraceae bacterium
TCATAGCGCTCCATAGTCAATTTCCCCTTCACACCGAAGATCCGGCACCTTCATCGGGATCTTTCCCTCCATAGGTGATATCCACGTATTTTTTCTCCCATGCCATATCCCGGGGATCTTCCGAATAGGTGTATTCATTGATCTGACAGTCGTAGTACAGATCCTCTGCGATCTCTGTGATCACATCCAGCAGCTCCAGATGGTCCGTATACTTCTCAGGAATGTGGGAAAGCCCCAGATACGCCCCCAGAAGATTGCCGGTGATGGCCCCGGTAGAATCGCTGTCGCCGCCATGGTTGACCGCTGCCAGCAGCGCTTTGTCAAAGTCATCCTGGTATTTCACAGCGCAGAACACGGCGATGGCAAGAGCCTCGTCTCCATGCCACCCCTCCCCCAGAGCATGGATAACATCCAGGTCGCTTCCGCCCGTTTTCGCTAACTGTAGCGCCAGCTGGATTTTTTCCAAAAGCGCAGGCAAATGGACCGCCTGAGGGAAAATCCGTTGGACCGCTTCCATGCTGTCCTGCACAGCCGCTTCCAGGGAGATCTCCGTACTGTGGGAGAGCAGCCGGACCATATGGGAAAGCATGGCTGCCGGAATGTATCCCAGTTCGTGTCCATGGGTCAGGGCCGCCGCGTCCGCTGCCACCAGATCCGCTGCCAAGCCCGCCATCTGGGAACTGCCCAGATACAAGCCCACCGGCGCGATTCTCATAACTCCGCCGCATCCCTTACTATGATTGATAGGGCGTTCAATACTCCCACCTGCCCCGGCCGCAATGGCCCCCATGCAGGTAGTTCCCGGCGCTCGCCGGGCATACAGGCCAGGGACATGCAGCAGCCAGCAGGTATGGAAGTCCTCCGCTGCAGGAAAATCACAGACCTGGGTTTTGTACCACTCCTGATAGGCCTGGGCAATATAATCCGGATATGGCGCCATGATCCCCCGCAGACAGCCTCGGGTCTGCCCCACCAGCAGGCCGTTGGCGGTAAACAGGGTCATCTGGGTATCGTCAGAAATCCGGGCCAGACCATCCTGAAGGTGGTACCCGCTAATGCCTTTTTTTCCGTATCGGAATAAAATTTCATTCTCCGTCAGAAATTCCACAGCATAGCCCAACGCGTCCCCAGCAGCCCCGCCGATGAGACAGCCCAGGAATTTGTCCCTGTTTTTCACCGTCGCCTTCTGATCCAGAGCCGTATTCCAATGGCTCCACCGGTCCGCCCGACGGATATCATCCAGGTTATGGGGCGGCGCTTCCGGCATCAGATGATGTTCCATACAGTATCGCTCCAGTCCCTGTACACAGTCCTCTATGATCTCTTTTCCCGCCAGCAGAGAAACCCACTCCCGGGGGATCCCATCATACCCATAGTACAGTCCGGCCAGTCCGCCGGCAACGGCGGCTGTAGAATCCGTATCGTATCCCATGTTGACACACTTCAGAACGCAGTCCTTATAGTTTCCCGTCCGGAGCAGGCACCACAGTGCGGTTTCCAGTGTCTCCACCACGTAGCCGCCGCTTCGGATGGAGGCCTCATCCTGCTGGGCAACAAAGGCCAGGTTTTTCCAGGTATCCACGATGGGCAGGAACCGACTGTGCCTGCCATACCACTCCAGCGCCTTCTCCACGCCGTTGTATACGGCCATGGGGATGGTTTCTCCGTCCAGGATGTGGCAGGCGATGGAAATATAGATCCCGCAGGCGGACTGGGCCAGGGGATGCCGGTGGGTCAGGCCCGAAATTCTGTGGATCTCCTGCATGGCTCTGGAAGATCCGGCAACATCTTTTCCATACTTTCCGTACAGGACAAAGGCAACGGGCAAAATACGCATCAGGGAGCCATTCCCGTTTTCTTCCATTTTATTGCCGCCGCACAGGGCGGGGGTCACACCACGCTGATAGCGGTGGATCGCCTTGGCACAGGTGTGTCCGAAATCAAAGCAGGTCCCACCGGGCGTATAGGCGCCCTTTTCAAACCACTGCCGAAACCGTTCCATAATATCATGGGTGTGAAAGTAGCCCACCTGGGCAATGCTCTTTGCCAGACAAAGAGTCATACTGCTGTCGTCGGACCAGAAGCCCACGTTCTGTCCCCGGATGCCCCCATCAGACATCCCGGTGACGGGGTGCTGCCGCAGATCTTCCCGGGTACGGCATTCCGCAGGCACACCCAATGCGTCTGCAACGCACAGTCCATAGATCCCATCCCGAATCTTCGTCACAGCAATTACCTCCCTGTTGGCGTTTTTCTTTGCCTCCGTTCCCGGACAGCCCTGGCGGCAGCTGCGTGCTGCGCAGCAAACCGATCAAATAGGGTTCGCGTTTCACTGTAGGAGTACGAATGGAGCATTTCTACGCCCGGGAGCTGGTTGAGATGTTCATCCAGATACCACCAGTCGTACAGTTCCTCACGTCCGAAGCCATCCTCATCAGGACCTTCTTCATCACACCAGGAGCATACCTGGACAATGTTGGTACGATCAAGACCGTGCAGGTGATATTTCCGACAGGGATCAAAAAACAAGAATCCCAGTGCCCGCAGTGTCAGACCGTCCGCGTTACCCTTGAGGGTAGATCGTATGACAGACGGGATCTGTTGCTTTGGATGCTCCGATGCCCATTGCCTCATCCATTGAATAGCGGCAGGATCTCCGTACAGATTGGCCCGGTACCGCCAGAAATTCGCCGCGCAGGAAAAGAATTCGTGTGTACCCAGAGACTCCAGATACGCCGCAAACTCCATCATTGCCCCGGGATCTCCTTGGGCGCACTGCATCGCGTGAGATATAAAGGCCTCCTGCCACCAGAAGCCGTTCTCTGGTATCTTCAGCCTTTCAGATACATCCAGCGGGTCCGTCCCCTGGAGCCGAAGTTCCTCGAGAAAAAGCAGAGGCTGCTGGAATTGCAGTTTGTGATTGCGCTGGTTAAAAGCGCCGGTGTCTACCGCCCTACTGTCGCACAGCAACTCCACCTGCTCCAGATTCCGGCAATTCCAAAAGGCAAGGCCCTCCACCGCCTTTACGGAGGCCGGGATGGTGATACTGCGGATGGCTGTATTGACAAAGGCTTTCCGCTCAATGACCTCCAGCCCCTCCGGCAGGTGAACTTCCTTCAGTGCAGCACATTCCAGGAATGCCCCATGGGCCAAACGCTTTACCCTCTGAGGAACAGCAAAAAATGTGACTGGTGCTTGTTCAGGATAGTGATACAGGATCGTTCCGGACCGGTTATACACAGGGGCCCGGAAGCTGGTATGGTAAAGGGCGTAGGCGTGGACCTGGCGGAGGCTGTCCGGCAGCACCAGCTCCTCCAGACAGGTGCATCCATTGAACGCATTGCCCTCCAGAATCTCCAGCCCGTCGTTGAGATGTACCTCCCGCAGATTTTCGCACCCGGCAAAGGCCCGGCTCCCCACCTTCCTCACAGAGTCCGGCAGTACCACGCGGACCAACTGCGGATTCCCCTGGAAGGCCATGTCAAAAATCTCCCGGGTCCCCTCCGGAATGACGGCGGTACCCCGTTCATCCACCATGGCCTCTCTGGAGCTCAGAACCGGTGGTACGGCGCCGCAGCGCTGATTTCCATGCTCTGACATATCGTAAAGAACCTCCCTTTTCCGCATCAACTAACCACAAACACCAATCGCTCTTCTGCCCTATCTAAAAAAGCGGTACTGAATTCCCGGAAGGGGTTCCGCGGTTTTGGTGGAATAGGCGGTAATCGTCAGTTGATTCCCTTCCAGCAGCAGTTCCACCACATTTCCATCCGCCGGGCTTTTGGCAGGTCTACCATCCTGCTGAAGCAAGGTGGTGGGCCGGATGCTGCCGTCGTTGATGTAGATGTGGTTCCTGCTCTCCTCATACTCCACGCAAGGGATCGCGCTTTCCATGGACACATGGGTATGACCAGAAAGAAAGATCACATTTCGATGGGCATTCAGGATCTCCTGTAAATGTTTATCCCGGTACAGATAGGGCATGTCCGTTCGTTGGGGATTGTGGGATAAAAGCGGCGCATGACACAGAATGATCCGCCACGGAGCATTCTGTTCGTTCAAATGCGTCTCCAACCACCGGAGCTGCGCTTCCTGCGGGAACAGGAATTTCCGCCAATGGGTCACACAATTCAGCCCTAGGATTTCGGCTTCCTCCAAATGGACTGCCCAGGTGCCGCTGCTGTCCAATTCCGTCGGATAGGATTGCCGCCCCAGCAGCCACTCCGCCAACGATTGATAATCACAGATTTCACAGCGGATCATCGGACTGGGGTAGCGGGGATAGTCATGGTTTCCGGCGACAGCCAGAACCGGCGTATCCGGCAGAACCTCCGCAATGCAGGTGTGCATACACGCCCACTGCTCCGGCGTGCCGTCATTGACCAGATCTCCCACCAACAATACCAGATCCGCGCCTTTCCCCATCCACAGGGCCTTGCGCACCTGCCAGGGCTTTTTACTCAGGTGCAGGTCGCTCATCGCAAGGATTCTCATAAGCCTTCCATACCCCCTTGGTGGCGATCATTATTTTCCATAGGTCACAGAGACATATTTGTCGTACCAGCGTGACGCGCTCGGATTCTGTGGGTCACTGCTGCTGCGGAGCGGACAGTCGTCATACAGGTCTTCTGCCAACTCTAAAATCAGGTCCCGCAGTTCCAAATTCTCCAAATATTTCTGCGGAATTCCAGACAGCCCCAGGTAGGCACCAAGGATGTTTCCGGTGATGGCTCCAGTGGAATCGCTGTCCCCCCGGTGATTGACGGCAGCGGTAATGGCCCGATCAAAATCCCCGGAATATTTTAACGCGCAGTAGACAGCTATTGCGAGGGCCTCATCCCCACTCCATCCACAGCCCAGAGCATGGATCGCTGTTAAGTCGTCCCCATCCGTTTCCGAAAGGGTCACAGCCTGATCCATCCGCTGTAAAAATGCGGGAAGATGTTTCCTCCCGGCGAACAGAACCTCCATGGCCACCCGGGCGTCCAGGACTGCCTCCTTGAGGGTTATCTCTCTGCTGTGGGAAATCAGGCGGATGATATGTACCAGCATGGCAGCGGGAATATAACCCAGCTCGTGGCCGTGGGTCAGCGCCGCCGCATCCGCTCCCAGCATATCCGCAGCCAGGGGATGATACTCTCCAAAATACAGGCCGATGGGCGCTACTCGCATGACGCCCCCGCAGCCTTTGCTGAAATTGACGGGATCCTCCGGAGTCCCGGTATAATCTCCCCTTAGAACCTCCATGCAGGTGTCTCCGGGCGAACGCTCCGCATACAGTTTCGGCACATTCAGAATCCAGGAGCAGTTGAACTTACTGGTAATGGGGCTGGATAAGATTTGAGTTTTATACCACTCCCGATACGCATTGGCAAGATAACTGGTATACGGTGCCATGATGCCCCGCATGCAGCCCCGAGTGAAGCCAAAGAGAAGCCCGTTGGCAGTAAACAATGTCATCTGCGTGTCATCGGAAATCCTTGCTAATCCGTCCAGGAATACATAGGAAGAAATTCCCGTCGCCCCAAATCGCTCAAACAGCTCTGGCTCTGATAAAAATTCCACCGGGTAACCCAAGGCGTCTCCCACAGCACCACCGATCAGACATCCCCGGAACTTGTCCAGATCCTTGCGCAGCGGTACACCAGACAAGGGTGTGGTGTACGATCCATTTTTCGGTGAAATATTGCGAAAGTGATCGTAGCTTTGAAACAGTGCGGAATACTCATGGTCCATATGCTTTTTCTCCATTATGCCTTTGATATTCCCACGTAGATTTGTTTCATATATTTTACACGATCCGACTGATATGGGCAAGCAAAAAGGTCGCAA
>JAGHHM010000186.1 GCA_017887695.1 Oscillospiraceae bacterium
CCCCGGCTATACGCCGGGGTGGCCCCTGGACAGTATTTCAATCCGCCCCTCCACCGGCAAGTACTTTGTGGAGGACCGGGAGGCATACCTCTCTGCGGTGGATCAGGTGCTGGCCCGGGATTTTGCCCAGGCCCGGCTCCGTTTTCTGGCGGAGGGCCTGGCGCTGGAGAAGAATGGCTGACGCCGACGCCCGGGCCTTTGCCCGGCTGCCGTTGGATTTTCCTGATAAGGAGCGTGTGTTTTATGCTGATCTTAGCGTTTGAATCCTCCTGCGACGAGACCGCCGCCGCGGTGGTCCGGGACGGGCGGCAGGTCCTCAGCGACGCCATATTGTCCCAGGCGGACATGCACGCCATCTACGGCGGCGTGGTGCCGGAGATCGCCTCCCGCAAGCATGTGGAGGCCATTGCGGGCCTGGCGGAGAAGGCCCTGGCCGATGCCGGAGTGACGAAAGGGGATATCGACGCCGTGGCGGTGACCTACGGCCCGGGGCTCATTGGAGCGCTGCTGGTGTCGGTGAATTTTGCCAAGGCGGCGGCCTACGCTCTGGGGAAACCCCTGATCCCGGTGCATCACCTCCGGGGCCATATCGCCGCCAACTATATCGCTTTCCCTGAGCTGAAGCCGCCCTTCCTGGCCCTGTGCATCTCCGGCGGCAACTCCATGCTGGTGGACGTGCGGGACTATACGGATATGGAGATCCTGGGCGCTACCCGGGATGACGCGGCGGGGGAGTGCTTTGACAAGATTGCCCGGGTGCTGGGTCTGCCCTACCCCGGCGGCAAACCCATGGAGCTGTTGGCAGAGGGGGGCGACGATACCCGTTACCCTCTGCCCCGGGCCAAGATCGCGGACAACGACCTGGATATGTCCTTCTCCGGCCTGAAGACGGCGGCGGTGAATCTGGTTCACAACACCCAGCAGAAGGGGGAGGAGCTGGATCGTTCCAGCCTGGCGGCGTCGGTAGCGGCGGCCATCAGCGAGGAACTGGTACCCCGGGCAATGGAGGCCGCCCGCCGCTGTGGCCGCACTACCCTGGTAGCTGCCGGCGGCGTGGCTGCTAACAAGCGGATCCGGGGGGATCTGGAAGCTGCCTGCCGGGAAAACGGCCTGAAGCTGTATCTGCCGCCTCTGTCCCTGTGCGGCGATAACGGCGCCATGATCGGCAGCCAGGCCTATTATGAATATTTGGCGGGATCCCGGGGGGATATGAGCCTCAATGCCTACGCCAATCTGGACATATGAGAAACCGTCAGGAGCCGGATATTTTATCCGGCTCCTTTTTTGTGGGCTGGGGTCCGGCGCTTTTTTGCAGGGCAGGGGGGTGAGGGGCATCGGGAAAGGCGGGGGAATGATGAATAGATGCATAAAGTGTCGTTATGTAAACTAAAATGCGACTAACTGACAACCACGAAACTCCGTTTGCGGATTTTTACAAAAACTGGCAATATGCTTTGAAAGCATTGAAAATACTGGGGAAATCGGGTGTGGAAAACTGTGTGGATAATGTGTATAACTTTTTGTAAAGAAAAATTATTGGAAATTTTATGTGAACTTGTCGAAGAAAATAAGAAGAGAAAAAAATGGGGGAAAATGTTGAATCTTTTATATTGAATTTACAAAAATGTAAAATATTTGGGGAAAAGGTGACAGGAAAAATTTGGCGTATTTCTGCGAAAGCGGAAAGGGGTATGCACGTTGGGACAGAAAAAACTGCAAGAGGCGCTGCAAAAATACGAAGAGTTATCACAGTGGAAAAACCTGAGGACAAAAAGAAAACCTGAGGACAAAAAGAAAACAGGCTTGACGGGCATAAAGAAATATGATATATTCTAAATGTTGTGTAGTTGTGAGATAATACTGCTCTGCGGGAGACTTCTCCAAGGGGAGCAGATGTACCGGAACAAAGATAATAGTGTGCTGGAATAGCTCAGTCGGTAGAGCAGCTGATTCGTAATCAGCAGGTCGCGTGTTCAAGTCACGTTTCCAGCTCCACGCCGGAGTAAGCGTTATATCGCTTACTCCGGTTTTTTAACCGTCAGGACATGTACAGTTTGCTGCCCCGCTTTTAAACAGAAACATTGCCGGATGTGGTTTGTCTGGCTGCTCCCGGGGCGGCTTTTTTAAAACAAAACCGCCGATGATACCTACCCACTGTCAAAAAGGTAGACACGCTGAGAAGCGTGTCTCCCTTTTCCATTTCACCGCCTGACAGGCGGCTTCATTTTTCGTTTTCCCTCCCAAAGTCAGAGAACAAGCTGGAAAGATCAGCCGATGTCACCCTTCTTAATGGCGTCGGCCAGATCTTTGGCATAGTAGGTGATGAGCATGTCGGCTCCGGCCCGGAAAATGCTCAGGGCGGTTTCGCACATGACACGATACTCATCCACCAGCCCGGCGGCGGAAGCGGCTTTGATCATGGCGTATTCCCCGGATACGGAGTAGGCGCACAGCGGCAGATCAAAGGTATCCCGGCACTCCCGGATCACGTCCAGATAGCTCAAAGCAGGCTTCACCATGAGAATATCGGCACCCTCGGATACGTCCAGAGCGCACTCCTTCAGGGCCTCCCGGCGGTTGTGGGGATCCATCTGATAGCCTTTGCGGTCACCGAAGGCGGGGGCGGAGCCGGCGGCGGAACGGAAGGGGCCGTAGAAGGCGGAGGCGTATTTGGCAGAGTAGGCCATGATGGGAGTCATGGCGAAGCCGTGGTTGTCCAAAGTCTCCCGGATGGCGGCAATCCGGCCGTCCATCATGTCGCTGGGGGCCACCATGTCCGCCCCTGCCGCCACATGGCTGAGGGCGGTCCGGGAGAGCACCTCCAGGGTCTTGTCATTGTCCACTTCCTCACCGCAGAGGATGCCGCAATGGCCGTGGTCGGTGTATTCGCACATACACACGTCAGTGATGACATGGAACTGAGGGTAGGCGGCCTTGATGGTGCGGACAGCCTGCTGGATCACGCCATCCTCCGCCCAGGCGGAGGAGCCGCAGGCGTCCTTGTGCTTGGGCAGGCCGAAAAGAACGCAGTGGTTGACGCCGTGAGAAAGGCTCTCCTCCACGGCCTGGGTCACGCTGTCCAGGCCATAGTGGTTCTGTCCGGGCAGGCTTTCAATAGGCCGCACGCCGGAGAGAGATTCATCCACAAAGATGGGGTAAATCAGGCTGTCAGAGGACAGGCGGGTCTCCCGGCACAGACGGCGCACCTCGTCGGAGCGGCGCAGGCGGCGGGGTCGGTTAATGAGATTCATAGCATAACGCCTCCAAATGTGTATTCTAAAGAAGATGCCGCATCCTGAGTCAGCTCCACCAGCGCGTCGATGGTGGCCTGGGCGGCGATTTTGATGGTCATATTGTGTTTCCGGGCCTCGGTGGCGGTCTGTTCCCCGATACACAGAGCGGTGACACGGGAGAGATCCGCGTCAGCGCCCACGGTGGCCAGAAGCCCCTTGACGGTGGAGGCGGAGGTAAAGGTAACAAAGGGCACCTCTCCGGCCTCCAGGGCGGCGCGCAGCTGCTCTGAACGGGGGTTGTCGTATACCGTGCGGTACACCGGAATGTCGTCGTAAGGGATGGAGCGGCTCTCCAGAGCCGCTGTCAAGGCGGGAGAACCGATTTCCGCCCGGAGGATCAATACCTTTCCTTCGGCGGGAAGACCCTCTCCCAGGTGGGCGGCGTCGTAGACCGGGGGAACGTAGTCGGCGATGAGGCCCATGTCCGCCAGAGCCCGGGCGGTGCCGGAGCCGATAGCGGCCAGCTGGACTCCCGAAAGGTAGCGGCCATCCTTTTTCATCTCCTGAAGGGTTCGGCGGAAGGCGGCCACACCGGCAGGGCTGGTAAATACCAGCCACCGGTAGTTTTCCAGATGTTCCAGGGCGGCGGTCATGGCGGGGCAGGGCCAGATGGGACGGGTTTCGATACAGGGGTATTCCCACACGTCCGCCCCCAGGGCCCGCAGCCTGTCGGAGAGGGCCCCGGCCCGGTCGCGGGGCCGGGTCACCAGGATCCGCTGGCCCCGGAGAGGCAGGTGGTCGAACCAGCAGAACCGCTCCGCCAGGGCGCAGACCTGTCCCACCAGGATGATGGCGGGGCTGTGGATACCCATGGCGGCGGCCCGCTCCGGCAGGGTGGCCAGGGTGGCGTCGCACCGCCGCTGGGTGCTGGTGGTGCCGTTTTCCACCATGGCGGCGGGGGTGTCAGGGTCCATGCCGGCTTCCAGCAGGCCCTCCACAATGGCAGGCATGGCAGTAACGCCCATCAGGAACACCAGGGTGCCCTTTGTCCGTACCAGGGCCTCAAAGTCAATGGTCAGGGGTTTGCCTGCCCGCTGGTGGCCGGTGATGATGTGGACGGAGGAGCAGTAGTCCCGGTGGGTCACCGGAATCCCCCCATAGGCGGGGGCGGCGATGGCGGAGGTGATGCCGGGGATCTCCTCGAAGGGGACGCCCCGCTCCGCCAGGGCCTCCAGCTCCTCTCCGCCCCGGCCAAACACGAAGGGGTCGCCTCCTTTCAGACGCACCACGTTGTGCCCCGCCAGGGCCTCCTCCAGCAGGATGCGGTTGATCTGCTCCTGGGGCACCTTGTGGTGGGAGGCCTCCTTGCCCACGTCGATGGTGCAGGCCTCCGGCGGGATCATGGCCAGAATGGCGGGGCTTACCAGGCGGTCGTACACCACCACGTCCGCCCCGGCCAGGGCCGCCCGGCCCTTCAGGGTCAGCAGGCCCGGATCCCCGGGACCTGCCCCCACCAGCGTTACTTTTCCGCCCATGATGCCTCCTCCTTCAGCTGCAGGGCCAGCTCCGCCGCCAGGGCAGGCCCCTGTTCCCGGGGACCGGAGATTTTGCCCCGGTACAGCCGGTTTGCTTCATCTACATAAATGCCTTCCATGGTAATGGTGCTGCCTGCCACAGTGGCGTAGGCCGCCACAGGGGAGGAGCAGCCTCCGTCCAGGGTCCGGACGAAGGAACGCTCGCTGCGGGCGCAGTCCCGGCTGTCTGGGTCGTCCACACAGGCAAGAAGGGACAGATCAAAGTCTGCCCGGGTCTGCACCGCCAGGATCCCCTGGCCGGCGGCGGGGAGCATCTCCTCCGGGGAGAAGGTGCGATAGATCCGATCCTCCAGACCCAGCCGCCGCAGGCCCGCTCCCGCCAGGATCAGGGCGGAGAACTGCCCCTCGTCCAGCTTCCGCAGCCGGGTGGGCACGTTGCCCCGTACCGGAGCCACCTGGGCCTGGGGATAGAGGGCCTGAAACTGGAGGGAGCGCCGCAGGCTGGCGCAGCCCACAGGCTTGGAGAAGTCGATCTCCGTCTGCCCCTGGGGCAGCACCAGTACGTCCCGGGGATCCTCCCGCCGGAAAAAGGCTGTCAGGGGCAGATCGGGATCCTCCTCCATAGGGAAATCCTTGCAGCTGTGGACGGTAAGATCCACCCGGCCCTCCCGCAGGGCGGCACAGAGTTCCTTGACAAAAAGGCCCTTGCCGCCGATCTTGTCCAGGGTCCGGTCCAGAATCCGGTCGCCGGTGGTTTTCATGGTAAGAAGCTCCAGGGTGAGCTCCGGATGGGCCTTCCGGATGGCCGCCATGACGATCTCCGACTGGATGACCGCCAGGGCGCTCTCCCGGCTGCCGATGGTGATGGTCATGACAATCCCTCCCAGGCTTTGCGGATCCGGCGGGCGGCCTCCGCGGTTTTGTGATGGTCGCTGCCGTCGCCCACTACGCCGGCTACCAGGCCCTCCCCCAGGCAAATAGCGGGGAAGAAAAAGTCGCAGCGGCTCTGGTCGTCGGCGCGGTTGAAGAGAATGCCCAGACGGCGGGCCTCCTCCTCGGCGGCATCGTTAACGGCGGGGTCATCGGCGGCAGCCACCACCAGGAAGGCGCCGGTCAGATCCCCGGGCCGATAGGGCCGGGGCAGGTGCCCAAGGCCCTGGGCGGGATGGGCCAGGGTGGGGGAGATCACCGTCACCTGGGCGCCGAAACGGGAGAGGACCTCCGCCCGGCGAAGGCCCACGGCGCCGCCGCCGATGACCACAGCAGCCCGGCCGGTGAGATCAATAAACAGGGGAAAGCGGTTCATGCCTTGGCCCCCTTTTTCACCAGTACCACGGAGAAGTAGCCGGTGTCCTCGGGCATATCGGCAAAGCGGGGGAACACCTGCTCGCCTTCCATGCCGCAGTTGGCCACCAGGCTGGCCTTTTCCAGAAGGCCCCGGGAGCGGAGAGCCTCCCGGAGGGCGCCGATCTCCCGGCCCGCCTTCATGAACACCAGGTTGGCGTCGGCGTCCAGCCAGTCCCCTATATCCTTGTGGGAGGCGGGGACGATCATAAGACGCTCGCTCTGCTCACACAGGCTCTGGCCCAGTCGGGCGGCCACGGCGCAGAAGCTGGGAACGCCGGGCACCAGCACTGCCTCATAGCCCCGCTCCAGAACCCGCCGGTGGACGTACATGTAGGTGGAGTACACCGTGGGATCTCCCAGAGTGATAAAGGCTACGGTTTTCCCCTCCTCCAGAAGGGCGCAGATGCTGTCAGCGATCCGGTGGTGGGCGGTGTCCAGGACCTGCTGGTCCCGGACCATGGGGGTGGCACAGGGCAGCAGAGGCTTGCCCTGGATATAGGCTTCCACGATATGTAAGGCGGTTTTTTCTCCGCTGCCCTTGTCGGGGACGGCAATCACGTCCGCCTCCTTCAGGATGCGCACCGCCTTCAGGGTCAGAAGTTCCGGGTCGCCGGGGCCTACGCCCAGGCCGTAGAGGGTTCCTTTGCTCATGTCGCGTTCTCCTTTTGCTTTGCAGATAGATGGAAAGCCGGTTCTTCCGGCTGATGGTCATGACAGAAGCCCGGCGGGGAAGGCCCCGGCGGGCGGAAAGGGGCTGGGGAGCCCGGCGGCCTACCGCTCCCCGTCCAGCAGCCGCAGGATCTCCTGGCGGGCGGCGGAAATGGTGGCGGCGCCGCGGTTTACGTCCACCCCGTCCCGATCCCGGAGGATCTCCATGAGATGGGCGATCCGGGGCAGCCGCAGGTGGTTTTCCCGCAGGAGCTCCGGCCGGCGGAACACCTCCTCCGGGGTGCCCTGGGCCGCCATCCGGCCGCCGCTGAGGAGGTACACCCGATCGCAGTAGAGGGGGACGATGTCCATGTCGTGGGTGGCGAGAATGATGGTGACGCCCAGGGACTTGCGGATGTCCCGGAGAAGGCTCATGATACCGCTGACCCCCTGGGGGTCAAGGCCCGCCGTGGGCTCGTCTAAAATCATGACGCTGGGCTCCATCACCAGTACCCCGGCAATGGCCACCCGCTTTTTCTGGCCGTAGGAGAGGGCGTGGGTGGGCTTGTCCCGGAGGGCGGAAACGCCGGTACGGGTCATGGCGTCCTCCACCCGGCGGCGGACCTCCGTCTCCGGCAGCCCCAGGTTCACCGCCCCAAAGGAGATATCCCGGTACACGTCGGCAGAGAAGAGCTGATCGTCCGGGTCCTGAAATACCAGGCCCACCCGGCGGCGCAGTTCCGGCAGGTTCCGCCGGGCGTAGGAGACGGGCTCCCCGTCCAGCAGCACCTGCCCGCCCTGAGGGGTCAGCACGCCGTTGAGGTTGAGAAACAGGGTGGATTTGCCCGCCCCGTTGGAGCCCAGAATGCCGGTGACCTCTCCTTGCTCCGCGCCAAAGGAGACACCCTGTAAAGCGGGGGTGCCGTCGGGGTAGGCGTAGGTAAGATCCTTCACTTCGATGGCACAGCTCATGGCAGGAGCCTCCTTTCCGCCAGCAGGATGAGAAGCTGGCAGGCGGCGGTGGCAGCAGCCAGGCCGTAGAGCCAGCGGCCCGGGACATACTGCCCGGGCAGGGTGGTGAGGGTGCCGGTATAGCCCCGGCTCTCCAGGGCGGAGAATACCCGCTCTCCCCGGCGGAGGGACCGGACGAACACGGTGCTGAGAAGCTCCCCCATGGAGCCCAGGGACCGCCGGAAGCCCTGGTAGCCTAGACGGGACTCCTGGGCGGTGCGAATGCGCCCCGCCTCCCCGGCCAGGAGGAAGATGAAGCGGTAGATCAGCTCCGTCAGCTCCACAAACAGCTTTGGCACATGGAGCCGCTCCAGGGCCAGGGTGAGGTCGGTCATGGGGGTGTTCATGGAGAGAAAGTATACGGCGGACACGGCCCCCATGGCCTTGCCGCACACCAGCAGGCTCAGGCGCAGGTTCTCCGCCGTGATCCCCCAGTTCCACCGCCCCAGGAGGCGGAAGGCCCAAAGGGCCTCCGCCTCCCCGATGGGGCGAATGGCGATGGTCAGGCAGCCGATGACCAGAAAGGCCAGGGGGATCTTCAGAAAGCGGAGCAGGTCGCCGGCCCTCTGCCCGCCCAGGGCAAGGTTCAGCGCCGACAGGGCCGCCAGGGTGAAAAGCCCCACCCCCAGGCTGTCCGACAGCACGCAGATCAGCAGGGCGGCCAGGGCGAACCACACCTTGGGGATGGGATCCACCCGCCGCAGCCGGGACAGGTAGGCGCAGCGATCCGTTCCCATGCTACGCCTTCTCCTCCGGCTTTCTGGCGGTCATCCGGCCCAGGACGAAGCCGATGACCCCGGCTCCCAGAGCTGCCTGGAGGGCAAAGAGGAGGGATTCGATCTCCCCGCTGGCGGGCTCAAAGATGGGGGAGAACCAGGGCTCGTAGTCCGGATGGGTCTCCACGATCAGCTCCTCGGCCAGACCGTCGGCCCCGCCGAATTCCGCGTCCCGGCACAGCCACAGAGGCACCGCGGCGATGAGCACCACCAGCAGTACCAGAATCAGATTTTTCTGCCACAGTTTCATCCTCTCGCCTCCTTTACAGCACCGCCAGGGCCCGCAGGTCCTCTTTGGCGTATTTCTCCAGCACGTTGAACACCACCACGGTGAGAAGCCCCTCGGCAATGGCAAGAGGAATCTGGGTCAGGGCGAAAATGGAGAGATACTGGAGGAAATTCCCGTAGACCACGCCCAGCTGAATGGAGGTGGTAACATAGGTGGCCAGATCTCCCAAAGCCGCCGCCGTGAACACCGCCAGGGCGGGCTTTGCCCCCGCCTTTTTCAGCAGGGCATAGAGGCCAAAGGACACAAAGGGTCCCACGATGGCCATGGAGAATACGTTGGCGCCCAGGGTGGTAAGGCCGCCGTGGGCCAGCAGCAGGGCCTGGAAGAGAAGGACAATGAGGCCCAGCACCGTGGTGGCCGTGGGGCCAAAGAGGATGGCGCCCAGCCCTACGCCGGTGGGGTGGGAGCAGGAGCCGAACACCGAGGGAATTTTCAGGGCGCTGAGGACGAAGGCGAAGGCTCCGCACATGGCCAGCAGCACCTTGGCCCGGGGCTCCCGGGCCGTTTTTTTCTTGATGGACAGGAAGCCTGTCACCACAAAGGGAATGCATACGGCCATCCAGCCGAAGGCCCAGGGGGCCGGCAGATAGCCCTCCATGATGTGCATGGCCCCGGCAGGGGCTGTAAGCAGCACCAGCGCCATGGGCAGCAGGAAGCAGAGTTTCCAGGCAGAACGTTTCATAGCGTCATTCCTTTCTTTTTTATATGGTTTGGCGGAAACGCTCCGGGGCCCTACCCGGGATCTGCTTTACGACAACCGATCATTGTCTCACCTCCTCCATCGCTCGTAGAGTAGTGGCTCTGATCCCCGGCAGGTATTCCGACTTGGATTCATGGCCCCTACCGCGCCTTCCCGGTTTCCCAGTGACATCATGCGGCGGGGCTCCTCCTTACGGCAGCGGGACTGTGTGGGATTTGCACCCAGCTTCCCTTTTGATCCCCCTCCGGAAAGGGGGAACCGAGGATCCTCGTATATATGAAGGGGGGCTTGGCCCCTCCCTTCCTCTTGTGGGTTACTGCGCCGCCGCCTCCAGGGCATGGCGGACGAAAATGGCCCGGACGGCAGGATTTTCCCCCAGGCCCTCCAGGATGCAGCGCACCTGGTAGCCCCGGGCGGTGAGACGGGACCGCCAGGAGTCCTCGCCCTCACCGGCAAGGTCGTTCCTCGCGTGGTCGCCGGCCACCACCATCAGGGGCAGGCACACCACCCGGTCCACGCCGCCCATATTCTCCAGGCGGCGGTATACCTCCTGAAGCTCGGGGTAGCCCTCCACAGTGCCGATGGCCACATCATCCCGGCCAGCGTCCCGGAAGACATACTCCAGGGCGGCGTAGACGGCGTTGGCGTGGTGGGGGGTGCCATGGCCCATAAGAACCACCGCCTGGCCCGGAGTTTTCTCCGGCAGCCGCTCCAGCATGGCGGAAACCGTCTCCTGGTAGTCCCGGGTGGAGGTGAGGAGAGGCGCGCCGAAGGAGAGACGGTCAAAGGCCTCCTCATAGGGGGCCGCCAGGGCCCGGAGCTTATCGTACTCCTCGCCGTTCATCACATGGGTGGCCTGGATCACCACGTCGGAAAAGCCCTCCCGGCGGAGCCGGTCCAGGGCCTGGGCCACGGTGTCTACCTCCACACCGTCCCGCTCCGCCAGGCGGCGGATCACCATGCCGCTGGTGAAGGCCCGGCGCAGGGCCCGGTCGGGAAAGGCGGCGGCAAGGTCCGCCTCAATGGCAGCAATATTTTTTTCCAGAGTATCGGGAAAGGTGGTGCCGAAGGACACCGCCAGAATCGCTTTTTTCATGGGCTGTCTCTCTGTGGGCTGCTGCGGGGAACGGCATGAGCCGGGGCAGCGCCTCCACAGGTACGCTCCTTTCCTGAAATTTACGGTTTCTCCCGCTGGAGATAGCCCCGGGGAGTGACCATTTTCCCGCCGATGAGGGCGGTGTCGGAGTTGCCGATAAAGACGGTGGTGAACATATCCACCTCAGTGTTGTCCCGCAGCTGCTCCAGGGTCAATGTCACCGCCCGTTCCCCTTCCCGGCCGATGTTCTGGACAAAGCCGCACACCGTGGCGGGAGACTTCTGCCGCAGCAGGATGTCGCAGGCACGCCGCAGGTAGTCGGCGCGGCTGCGGCTGCGGGGATTGTAGAGGCAGATGACGAAGTCCGCCGCGGCGGCGGCCTCCAGGCGCTTTTCGATCTTCTCCCAGGGGGTTAAAAGGTCGCTCAGGGAGATGACGGCAAAATCGTGGGTCAGCGGCGCGCCCAGTACCGCCGCGCCGCCGCAGGCGGCGGTGATGCCGGGGACCACCTCGATGTCGATGGGGGGATATTCCCGGGCCACCTCGTAGATGAGGCCCGCCATGCCGTAGACTCCGGGGTCCCCGGAGCAGACCACGGCCACGGTTTTCCCGCTGACAGCGGCTTCCACCGCCATGCGGCAGCGGTCTACTTCCTTTTTCATGCCGGTGGCGGTCATCTCCTTGTCCGGGAACTGGTCCCGGATCAGGGCGATATAGGCGGTGTAGCCCACCACCAGGTCGGCTTCCTCGATGGCCCGGCGGGCCCGGCCGGTGAGATCCTCCCCGGCCCCGGGCCCCAGGCCCACAACAGTCAGTTTCATTCCTGCTTCTCCCTTACGTTTTCAAATACATGGGGATCGGGCCACTGGGCCGGATCCGCCAGGGCAATGGCTACGGTGACGTCCTCCAGGGCCTGCTTGTCCAGCAGCAGCGTTCCGCCCCGGGCCGCCGCCGCCCGCTCGCACACGTTATCCACCCCGGTGACGGAGCGGACAAAAGAGGAGGCGGTAAAGGCGCCGGGCACCGCCGCCAGTTCCTCGGCGCTGTATACCTGGAGGGGAAAGCCCTGCTCCCGGCAGAATTCCAGCAGTCCAGGTTCCTCTGCCTTCAGGGAGATGGTGGCCACCACTGCTGCGGCCTGGGGATCCAGACCAGCCATCTCCAGGGCGGCGTCCACCGCCCGGGTAATGGCGGCTTGTGCGATGCCCCGCCGGCAGCCGATTCCCAGAACCAGCCGCCGGGGTACCAGCCGCAGAGTCCGGGGGAAGGGGCCGCCGCCGGAGCGGCAGGTGACCCAGACACCCAGCTCCGCCCGGCCCGGGCGGAGCCCCGGGGGACAGGCGTGGTCAAAATCCGAGGCAAAGCCTACGGGTTCATCCTCCAGAATGGCGGCGGAGACAGCCTTTGCCAGCTGCCGGTCAGTGATGGCAAGGCCCTGCTCCCGGGCCCATACATCCACAGCGAATCGGCCGTTGACGTCGGTGGCGGTGGAGATCACCGCCTGGCCTCCGGTCACTTCCGCCAGGGCGGCCGCCAGAGCATTGGCTCCTCCCACATGGCCGGAGAGAAGGGGGATCACAAAGTGGCCCCCTTCGTCCATGACCACCACGGCGGGGTCGGTAAATTTATCCTGTACATGGGGAGCAATGGCCCGCACGGCAATGCCGCAGGCGCCGATGAAGATGAGGGCGTCCCGGCTCTGCCAGGCCTCTGCCGTCCATGCTTCCAGAGAGCCGCAGGCCGCCGCCCCGGTTTCCGGGGCCAGCCGGGGCGGCACATGGAGGGTGGCGTCCAGATGCCGGGCTACCGCCTCTCCCAGCTCCGCTCCCCGGCGGGTGAAGGCGATGACGGCGGCCTTCATTCCCGGGCCTCCCGACAGCCGTGGCTGAAGGTGGGATCGTAGAGCTTGCTGCGCTCATACTCCGTTCCCAGGAAGCCGCCGATGGTGATGAGGGCGGTCTTGGTGATATGGTTGTCCCGGGCTGTTTTTGCCAGGGTGCCCACGGTGCAGCGGAATACCCGCTCGTCGGGCCAGGTGGCCTTGTAGACGATGGCGGCGGGGGTGTCGGAGGTATAGGCCCCGCCGGCAAGAAGCTCTCGCTCTACCTCCTCCAGAAGGCCGGTGGAGAGGAAGAGAACCATGGTGCAGCCGTGGCTGGCCATTTTCCGCAGCTGCTCTCCCTCCGTCACCGGGGTGCGCCCGGCCATGCGGGTGATGATGACGCTCTGGCTTACCTCCGGCAGGGTATACTCCGCGTGAAGGGCGGCGGCAGCGCCGCAGAAGGAGGATACCCCGGGGGTTACGTCATAGGCAAAGCCCAGCTCGTCCAGCCGGTCCATCTGTTCCCGGATGGCACCGTAGAGGCTGGGGTCGCCGGTGTGGAGACGGACGGTGGTTTTTCCCGCCTTTTCGTTTTCCGCCATAACGGCCATCACTTCCTCAAGGGTCATGCCGGCGCTGTCGTGGAGGGCGCAGCCCTCCCGGGCATATTGCAGGACGTCGGGATTGACCAGACTGCCGGCGTAGATAACGCAGTCCGCCTCCCCCAGAAGCCGGGCTCCCCGGACGGTGATCAGATCCGCGCCGCCACTGCCGGCGCCAACAAAGTGAATCATGGCTGCTCCTCCTTGCATTGATGGACGCCTTTTCCGGCGCAAAACTTCATGTCCGCGGAAAATACCGCGAAGCGTATCGGTCTATGAGGCTTGTAGGCATGTGGACAGGCTGCTCCGGCCCATGGGCCGTGGTTGTATGGATGTACCGCTGCAATCAGCATACAGTCCATTCGGATGTGCTTTGGCATAGCAAAAAAATGCTCTCTCCCAGGGGGAGAGAGCATACCAGCAAAGGGTGGTAATCCAGCCTCTCCACCTAAGAGCGCTGGTAAAAATGCCGCTGGGTAATCTGGCTTACGCCCAAAAGGCGAATACAGTAGAGGTAAGACTGCGCCGGTATCCCACCGGACTTCCCCCGTATGCG
>JAGHHM010000187.1 GCA_017887695.1 Oscillospiraceae bacterium
CCATCCGCGGGATCAGGTTTTTCTTCTTCCGCATCCGCATAAGTAAGGATACCTCCCCATTTTTCTCGGCACATCATACCACATGAAAGGGAAAAAGGCAAGGGCACGGTATACCGTGTCCCTGCCTTCAAAGGAATTGACCGTATGCCGGTTCTGCCGTCTCAAACCGGCCGATTATAGACCTCTTTGACTGCCTCCCTCCCTCGCCACATAATGAACCAGCAGACTCCTATTATGATAAGGTTCAGTGCCGTCATGGCCCACCGGTAGTCCATTATCTCCCCCAAGGCCCCCACTCCCAGTGAGAATACCAGTGAGGACAGGGACATGAGGGCATTGAACACGGCGTTCACCTTGGCCCGCATATTGTCTGGCAAATAACTCTGGACGCTGCTCTCCCGCAGCGTGGCACTGTTGATGCCCAGGAAACCGCACAGAGCCCGGTTGGCCAGCATTAGCGGATATGGCGTCCATAGTAACAGGGCATCCATGACGCTGTACGTCTGGTAGACCAGATAGGCCAAGGAAAACCGTTTTCTGGGCGGAATCGTAACGCGGTAATGTACCAGGCCCCCCAGGGTACGTCCAATAAATTCCACCGTAGTGAAAAAAGCGTACATGGTCATATCCAATCCGGGTGTTGTCCGAAAATAGGCCGTAACCAGATTGCCGGTGCCGGAGGACAGGCCCTGGGTCAAGGGCATATAGGTATAGATCCTGAGAAGGCCTTTCTCCCGGCGCAGGTAATGGAACCCTTCCCGGAAATCCGCCAAATAGTCCCGGAAGGAGAACCGTCCGCCCCAGCTTACGGTTTCTTCTACCCGGATCTGAGTCTCCACGGTGGCTGCCAGCAGGAGCAGCCCCCCTTCCCCCATACAGATCACCGGCAGGCCAAAGGCGGCATACAGCACACTGGCCACCGGAGTCATCACCATGATCACCGTGGGATAGAGCATACCAGATACGGTGTAGCCCTTCTGGGCGAAGCCCTCCGGAATCAGGTTGGGATACAGGCTGCTGTACGCCAGCTGATAAACAGCTCCTGCGGTGTTGACCACCAGGGAAAAAGCAAGATATATCCCCATCTGGAAATCATGGGACAGAAGGTATATGCCCATCAGAAGGTAGATCCCTCCATTCAGATAGTCCAGGCCCACAATCACCGGCTTGCGGCGGAAGTTATCCAAATAAGGAGCAACCAGTACCGGTATCAAAGTGTGGGGCAGCAGAGACGCCGCACTGAAAATCCCCATCAGCAGAGTGCTGCCGGTATTGTCGAATACCACAAAGCTCAGAGCAAAGCTCATAGCCACACCGCCGATGGCGCTGATCACAGTGCCAAGGGTAATGATCGTAAAATTCCGTGTCCAGAGTGTACGGGGCATAGCGTTTCCTCCTCCGCTTTCTTCCCCGTCAGTATAGCACAGTTCATTTAGACGCCACAATCCGGTTGTTTTGAGAAAATTTCCTCTATAAACTACATTTAATCGCCGATAATTCTATCTTTATAGGAAAACTCCTTCATCAGCTGGTAAGCTTCCTTGTATTGCCGCTGGGCCTCCAGGGCCTCCAGCAGGAAGGGCAGGTGGAACCGGGCATAGCCCTCCCCCAGCTCCTTTTCCGCCTGGGTGCAGACTTCCCGTACCATCACGGCATATGCCTCCTGCTTGACATAGTCCTTGTTGTCCAGCCGATAAGCCACCAGATCCAGGATCTTTTCCACCGTTGTGTCCCGGCCCAGCTCCTTCTGATCGGCATATGCCCTGGCCAGGGCCTCCCGTGCCTCCGCCATACGACCTGCCCGTTCCAGAGCAATGGCCAGCTTGTGCCAGTACCATAGATCCTCCCAGGGCGCTGTCTCCAGGATCGCCAGGGCCTCTCTATCCATTCCCCACTCCAGGTAGGTAGCAGCAATATTATAGTCGATGCTGGCCAGCAGCTCCGTCTGCCCCAGCTCCTCTCCCAACCGCCGGGCAATCTGATAACTCTCCTCCATCAGACGGCGGTGGCCAATAGCGCTGTAACAATTGCCCAGAAGCAAGCGGGCTAACAGCATCAGGTAAGGCCTCCCCTCCTCCGCAGCCCGGTCATATCCTCGCTGCAGCAGCACCGCAGCTTCTGTGTACCGTCCCCGTCTGAGGTAGATATTCCCCGCGGAAACGGTGTAATAGGTCCCGGCAGCCAACCGCAGGAGAGGCTCTGCATCCCTGTCCCGCCCGACTGCCAGCCGCCACAGCAGGTACAGAGGATATTGCCGGCGGTCCATAGCCCCTGCAAAGGGCTCCAGTCGATCCAGCAGCTCCGGTAAATGGTCTTCCTCATTGTCAAGTCCCTCCAGCAGCAGGGCATCCAGCATATATGGCGAGCGCAGCAACCGCTCCTTCTTTTCTGCCAACTCTTCCAGTTTCTGCCGGCAGTCCTCTTCCCGGCCTGTCAGTAGTTTCTCGTACAGCGATACCACCAGAGCCTCTCCCCAGGCAAGGAACTCCGGGTCTGTCTCAAAATCGATCCCCAGCCGTGCCAGCAGCGGCACCACCACATCGTCTCCCGCCTGGGCCTTTCCCTGCTCGATCTTGCTGAGATAGCTGACCGCACAGATCCCCCGGCACAGCCCCTCCTGAGAATAATTCTTCTCCAGCCGCTCCCGTCGGATCAGCAGACC
Source organism: Oscillospiraceae bacterium (assembly GCA_017887695.1). Lineage (GTDB taxonomy): Bacteria > Bacillota > Clostridia > Oscillospirales > Oscillospiraceae > Pelethomonas. The sequence continues at coordinate 2,663 of JAGHHM010000187.1, forward strand.
CACAAAGTTTTCCATCCTCACGCCCCCTTATCTCTTCCTATTGTACCTTCTGCCGGCTTCCTGCACAAGAGTATCAGAAACGTCGGAAGTATTTCCCCCCTGGAAAACAGCTGTCTCACCGAACAGCAGGTGGCGGGAAACGCCCTTTACCAGCCGCGGATCCTGTGGTATAATGGGGAAACAACAGCCATATAATGGCGAAGGACCGATCCCCGGTAGCAAAGGAGGAAAGGACATGGCA
>JAGHHM010000020.1 GCA_017887695.1 Oscillospiraceae bacterium
ACGTGGTGCTTACCGGCGCCTGCGAGGCCATCGTGGTGGATGTTCAGTGCATCTTCCCCGCTCTGGGCCCCCTGTCCAAGTGCTTCCATACCAAGTTCATCACCACCTCTCCCGTGGCCCGTATGCCGGATTCCGACTTCGTGGAGTTCCATGCTGAGAACGCCGGTGAGAATGCCAAGGCCATCGTTAAGCTGGCGGTGGAGAACTTCAAGAACCGCAACCAGGATCTGGTGTACATCCCCGAGATGAAGACCAACGCCACCGTGGGCTACTCTCTGGAGGCCATCAAGAAGTGTCTGGACGGCGTCACCAACTCCCAGGTGGATGTCACCGGCACCACCAAGCCCCTGGTGGAGTGCGTCAAGTCCGGCGTGCTGCGGGGCGCTGTGGCTATGGTTGGCTGCAACAACCCCAAGGTCCGTCCCGATACTGCTCATATCGAGCTGATGAAGAAGCTCATTGCCAACGACATCATCGTGGTGGTGTCCGGCTGTTCCGCTCAGGCGGCTGCCAAGGCCGGCCTCCTCAGCAAGGAAGCCAAGGAGTTCTGCGGCGACGGCCTCAAGCGCGTGTGCGATCTGGTGGGCATTCCCCCCATCCTCCACATGGGCTCCTGCGTGGATAGCTCCCGTATGAGGGTTCTGGCTGCTGATATTGCCAAGGATTCCGGCTGGAACATTTCCCAGATCCCCCTGGTGGGCTGCGCCCCCGAGTGGATGAGCGAGAAGGCCGTGTCCATCGGTAACTACGTGGTGGCCACCGGTATCGACACCTACCTGGGCGTGGATCCCTACACCAAGGGCTCCAGCGAAGTCACCGAGCTGCTTCAGGGCGAGCACGGCATCAAGGACTGGGTGGAGGCCAACTTCACGGTTGAGCTGGATATTGAAAAGCTGGGCGACAAGATGATCGAAGCCATTGAGGCCAAGCGCGTTGCCCTCGGCATCTGATAAAACTGTTTCCGGCCTGAGCCGGATTCCCTGCCCGCACGGGAATGTGCGGATTGCAAAAGCCATTTTTGCCTGAGCACGACGAAAGAAGGATTTCCAACATGAAAGTAGCCATCACCGGCAAGGGCGGGGTGGGAAAGACCACCTTTGCCTCTACGCTGTGCCGGCTGTACGCCGCCGAGGGCCGCACGGTCCTGGCTGCGGACGTGGATCCCGACGCCAATCTGGGGCTGGCTTTGGGCTTCTCCGAGGAGGAGGTCAATGCCATTGTCCCTATCTCCAAGATGCGCAAGCTGGTGGAGGAGCGTACCGGAGCCAACGCCGCCAATAAGTTCTTTAAGCTCAATCCACAGGTCAGTGATATTCCGGATACCTACGCCAAGGAGATCAACGGCGTGAAGCTGCTGGTCATGGGTACGGTAGAAACCGGAGGCAGCGGCTGTGTCTGCCCCGAGCATGTGATGCTCAAGGCCATTCTCTCCTCCCTGGTGTTCCGGAAGGACGATGTGGTGGTCATGGACATGGAGGCGGGACTGGAGCACCTGGGCCGCGGTACCGCCAGTATGATGGATCAGTTTGTGGTGGTTATTGAGCCTGGCGCCCGCAGTATCCAGACCTACGGAAAGGTCAAGGAGCTGGCAGCAGATCTGGGGATTACCCAGGTTCGTGTGGTGGCCAACAAGGTGCGCAGCGCCGAGGATGAGGAATTCATCCGCTCCCGGATCCCGGAGGAGGACCTTTTGGGATTCATCCACTACAACGCCGATGTGATCGACGCTGACCGCAACGGGAAGTCCCCCTACGACTTTAGTCCCGAGGCGGTAGAGGAGATCCGGGCTATCAAGGCGAAAATGGACGCTGAAAAATAATACTTATGCTGAGAGCAATCGTAAGGAGTGAAACGTCAAATGAAGACATTGTTCGAAAGAGTTTTCGCCGGTAACGACGAAATGTATGCTCTTGCGGTCAAGGCCGTTGACGAGGCCATTGCCAAGCTGGGCCCCGACGCCCCTGCTACCTTCGGCGATACCGCATACAGCCTGCCTTGCCTGTACGCTATGACCGGCAAGAAGGTGGCCACCGTGGGCGAAGCCAAGGAGGCCCTGGAGACCACTATCAAGGAGTTTATGACCCGCAATAACCGCACCAAGGATATCTTCACCTCCGGTGTGGCTACCGCCCTGTCCGCCGAGATGATCGAGCTGATGAAGTGGGCTACCAACAACGGCTGCCCCTACGAGGAGCCTGTCATGGGGCACTTCACCGACGCTCAGGTCCGTGAGCTGGGCGTGCCCCTGGTTACCCGGGACATCCCCGGCGTGGCCGTCATCATCGGCGCCGCTCCCACCGCTGAGGAGGGCGTGGAGCTGGTGAAGGAGTACCAGTCCCAGGGTATCTTTGTCACCCTGGTGGGCGGCATCATCGACCAGTGCATCGAGAAGGGCGTGAAGCTGGGCTTCAACGTCCGCTGCGTGGCCCTGGGCCGTGATCTGAGCAGCGTGGCCCACGTGGTGAGCGTGGCCCTGCGTGCCGCCATCATCTTCGGCAGCACTGAGCCCGGCAACTACGAGGCCATGTGGCGTTACACCATGGACCGTGTGTTCGCCTTTGTCAACGCCTACGCTCCCGTGGACGATATGACCGTTGCCTGCGGCGCCGGCGCCATCCAGCTGGGCTTCCCCGTTATCACCAACGATACCGAGGAGAACAACATGTTCCGGGTGCCCAAGAGCCTGATCATCCAGGAGGACACCTCCAAGTTCAACGCCACCTCCCTGGAGGCCCGCGACATCAAGATCAAGATCACCAAGATCGACATCCCCGTGGCCTTCTCCTCCGCCTTCGAGGGCGAGATCATCCGCCGCGGCGATATGCAGGTGGAGTTCGACGGTTCCCGTGTGGACGCTCTGGAGCTGGTGCGCAGCAAGGAGCTCAGCGAGATCGAGGACCACAAGTTCACCCTCATCGGGCCCGACCTGGATTCCTTCGAGGTGGGCTCCAAGAACGCCATCTGCTTCATTGCCGACGTGGCCGGCAAGAACATGAGCTCCGACTTTGAGTCCGTGTTCGAGCGTAAGTTCCATGCATATGTCAACTGCATGGAGGGCGTGATGCACACTGGTCAGCGTGATATGATCCGTATCCGCGTGAGCAAGGCTGCTTTCGAGGCCGGCCTGCGGCTGAAGGACTTTGCCGAGGTGCTGTACGCCAAGCTCAAGAGCGACTACGACGCCGTTATCGACAAGTGCCAGATCACCATCATCACCGATCCCGAGGAGTGCAAGAAGTTCCGCCACGAGGTGGCCATTCCCGCCTACGACAAGCGTGACGAGCGCCTCCAGAGCCTCACCGATGAGAACGTGGATCAGTTCTATACCTGCATTATGTGCCAGTCCTTCTCTCCCAGCCACGTCTGCATTGTTACCCCCGAGCGTCTGGGTCTGTGCGGCGCCGTGAGCTGGCTGGACGCCAAGGCCACCAACGAGCTGGATCCTTCCGGTCCCTGCCAGGTGGTTCCCAAGGCACATGTTATCGACGAGAACGTTGGCCGCTGGGAAGAGGTCAACGAGGCTGTCAACAAGTACAGCCAGGGCGCTCTGGAGTCTGTGACCCTGTACTCCATCATGGAGGATCCTATGACTTCCTGCGGCTGCTTCGAGTGCATCTGCGGTATCGAGCCCTTCTCCAATGGTGTGGTCATCGTCAACCGTGAGCATGCCGGCATGACCCCCCTGGGCATGACCTTCTCCGAGATGGCCTCCATGACCGGCGGCGGTGTGCAGACCCCCGGCTTCATGGGCCACGGCAAGCACTTCATCGCTTCCAAGAAGTTCATGAAGGCGGAAGGCGGCCTGGGCCGTATCGTTTGGATGCCCAAGGCTCTGAAGGAGCAGGTGGCCGAGCGTGTCAACGAGTCTGCCAAGGAGCTCTATGGTATCGATAACTTCTGTGACATGGTGGGCGATGAGACCATCGCCGAGGATCCCGAGACCTTGATGGCCTTCCTGACTGAGAAGGGCCATCCCGCTCTCAGCATGGATCCCCTGATGTAATTGATAGCTTCTTTCTCTTGAATGATAGGACGCCGCCCTTCCTCGGAAGGGCGGCGTTCGTTGTTGCGGGCGTGTAACAAACTGCTGTGGAAGGGGAAGATTGCCGATTTTCGTCAAATTCTGCCTTGCAAAGCCGATCATCACATGCTATCATGATACCACCAATTTGTTGTGTGTGTGGTGTATACAATGATTTATACGATTACGACCAATCCGTCGCTGGATTATACGGTGGAGGCGGATTTGATCCCTGGCCGGGTCAACCGGACCCGCAGTGAGATCATTTATCCCGGCGGAAAAGGGATCAATGTGTCGCTGGTTCTGCAGCGGCTGGGCATGGAGACAAAGGCCCTGGGCTTTGCCGCCGGCAGGATTGGCCAGGCGATCCGGGACCTGCTGGACGACCTGGGCTGTCCCCATGAGCTGCTGGAGCTCAGCGGCGGCGGTCAAAGCCGGATCAACGTGAAATTCAAGGGTGTGCCGGAGACGGCGGTAAACGGCCGGGGCCCCGCCCTCCGTCAGGAGGATATGGACCGCCTGCTGGAGCGCCTGCGGGATTTCAGCCCGGAGGACAGCGTGGTGATTTCCGGATGGGCACAGAGCATTCCTTTCTACGTGTCCATCTTACGGCAGGTGATTGCCCAAGGGTGTCTGACGGTGCTGGACTGCACGGGGGAAGCTCTGTGGCAGTGCCTGCCCTGCCATCCCTTCCTGGTAAAGCCTAACCTGGCGGAGCTGGGAGCCTTGTTCGGAGTGGATGACCTGGAGTATACCGAAGGTGTGGAGCTGGCCCATCAGCTCCAGGTAGAGGGTGCCCGGAATGTTTTGGTTTCCATGGGCAGCCGGGGGGCTTTTCTTCTGACAGAGGATGGTCAGCTGTATTTGGCCAACGCCTGCTGCGGTCAGGTGCGCAATACCGTGGGTTCCGGGGATTCCCTGGTAGCGGGGTTCCTCACTGGGCTCAAGCGGACGGAGGATTTTGCAAAGGCCCTTCAATTGGGGGTGGCGGCGGGATGTGCCACTGCCTTCAATGATTGGCTGGGCACCCGTGAGGAGACTTTAGCGCTGCTGAATAACATCCGGGTGGAAAAAGTGGCTTTCTGAGATGCTGAAACCGGGAGGGGGAGTTCAACCCCACCCGGTTTTTGCCGCCTTCTCTGGTCTGTGCTCCGCCGGATCCGCAACCTTTTTATGAAAATACCAGCGCCGGCTGCCCTGTAAACAGGCAGCCGGCTCTTATGTGTATGGAGGAGCAGAGAATATTACTCCAGGGTCAGATCCCCTTCCTTGATCCAACCGATCCTCCGGAACAGAAGCCCGAAGGCCCAGGTGAGGACGGCAGGAAGGATGAAGCAGAGGAGGGCCATAGCCAGCCAGTCCATACCGGTAATGGCAGCCTTGGCGCCGGTGGCCACGTCGTTGACCCAGCCGGCGTACACGCCGATGGGACCCACCATGCCGCAGGTGCCCATGCCGGAGGCTACGCCGCCGGAGGGATCGTTCATCTCAAAGTGGAACAGGCAGGTGGCCAGGGGCCCAGTAATGGCAGAGGTTAAAATGGCAGGGAGCCAGATCCGGGGATTCTTCACGATGTTACCCATCTGGAGCATAGAGGTGCCCAGACCCTGGCTGACAAGGCCGCTCCACCGGTTTTCCCGGAAGCTCATTACCGCGAAGCCTACCATGTTGGCGCAGCAGCCTGCTACCGCCGCGCCGCCGGCCAGGCCAGTGAGGCCAATGGCGGCGCAGATGGCGGCGGAGGAGATGGGCAGGGTCAGCGCCACGCCGATAACCACCGATACCAGAATACCCATCCAGAAGGGCTGGAGAACGGTGGCCCACTTGACGAAGTCACCCACGGCGGAGGCGGCGGTACCAATAGCGGGGGCCCACCAGGCGGAGAGGCCTACGCCTGCCAGAATGGTCACCAGGGGGGTGACCAAGATATCGATTTTGGTTTCCTTGCTTACTGCCTTGCCCAGTTCAGCGGCGATGACGGCAATGAACAGCACTGCCAAGGGGCCGCCCGCACCTTTTTCGCCTGCCAGAGTGGTGCTGCCTAGGGCGTTGGCGGCGTAGCCCACCGTGGCCAGAGAGAAGAGCACCAGGGGCGGTGCCTGAAGGGCGTGGCCAATGGCCACCGCCATGGCTGCGCCGCTCATGGCGGAAGCGTAGCCGCCTACGGTGACCAGAAACTCGATTCCCAGCTGCTTGCCCAGGGTGTCCAGGATTGTGCCGATGAGGAGGGAGCAGAACAGGCCCTGTGCCATGGCTCCCAAGGCATCAATGCCGTAGCGCTTGCCGGAGATCACAATGTTCTTCCGCTTCAGGAAGGCTTTGATCTTATCCATAATATCCACCTTGTCCTATGACAGTATAATAAGTATATGCAGGTGTCAAGACACCAGCACGGACTATTATAGTCCGCCGGCTGGGAATGTCAACCTTTTTCTCTGGCCAAACCGGCGAAAAAGCGTTCAGGGAAAGGAATTTACCGATGATGGACTCTGTCTGATGAGAAGGGCTTCCTTGTCAGGCATAAGGATTTTTGTCCCTTTGGCAGCATGGTGTTGACATTGTGTATTACTTGTATTATATTACATAATACAAGGAGGTGAGAGGATGCTGCTGCAATTGGACTTTGACAGTGATATTCCTATTTACCAGCAGATCCGCAACCAGATTGTCATGGGGATTGCCGCGGGGCAGCTGGTCCCCGGGGAGCGGCTGCCAGCCACCCGGGCTCTGGCGGAGGACCTGGGGGTCAATACTATGACGGTGAGCAAAGCCTACCAGCAGCTGCGGCAGGAGGGCTATGTGGCCTCTGACCGCCGCACCGGCGTGGTGGTGCGGCAGCGGGAGGGGGAGGCTCCTCCGGTGCCAAGGGAGACCATAGATGGCCTGCGGCTGCGGCTGTGTGAGCTGCGGCTGGCGGGACTGGACCGGGCGGAGATCCTCCGCCTGTGTGAGAAACTGTGTGACGAGGAGGTGCGCTGACATGGTGGGAACACTGATTCTGTGGGGCTGTATCATCTGGGTGGTTCCGCTGATGTATGTTTTGCTGCGCAATGAGGCCAAGTGGAAGAAGAACATTGTGGTGGGGGCTACCTTACCTTACGAGGCCCGGCAGGACCCGGAAGTGGAGTCTGTTTTGCGCCGATACCGGCGGCAGCTGGGCTGGGTCTCATTGGCAATGCTGGCTCTGGTAGTACCCTGCCTGTTTGTCTCCCGGTTTTCGGTGCAGTTTATTCTCTGGTCGGTGTGGATCCTGGTGGCCATCGTTGTGCCCCAGATCTCCTTTGTACTGACCAATATGGACCTGCGGCGGATCAAGGAGGAGCGGGGATGGCATAAGCGTTCTTCCGCCCAAGTAGTGTCCGATCTCGCGGCGGCGGCCATCCCTATGAAGTGGATCTCCCCCTGGTGGTTCCTGCCGCCCCTGGCGCTGAGCCTGGTGCCTCTGCTGCTGGACCGGGAGATGTGGGTGCTCTGGGTTGCCGACGCGGTGCTGGTGGCCCTTTGCTATGTGGGCTACCGGTGGCTGTTCCGGCTGCGCTCTGAGGTGGTGGATGAGAATACGGACCTTACTGTGGCCCTCACCCGGCTGCGCCGGTACAACTGGGGCAAGACCTGGCTGTGGATCGCCTGGGCTACCGGCTTTTTTAACCTGGGTCTGTGTTTGACCCTGGAGTGGTTCTGGGGGGCCATGGCGGTGACGCTGGTGTACTGCGTAGTGGTGGTGGTGGCCGCCATCGGTATTGAGTTCCGGGTCCGCCGGGCCCAGGAGCGGCTCACCGCCGACAGCGGCAAGGAGTTCTATGTGGATGAGGACGACTGCTGGATCTGGGGCATGTTTTACTACAATCCCCACGACAAGCGCCTGGTGGTGAATAACCGTACCGGTGTGAACACCACCTTTAACATGGCCAAGCGGGGCGCCCAAATTTTCATGGGTGCCACCTTGCTGATTCTGCTGGCCCTGCCCCTGGTGGGAGTGTGGATGATGTACGAGGAGGCCATCCCTGTGGAGCTGAGGGTGACAGAGGAGGCAGTGGTGGCCCGCCACAGCGGTACAGAGTACGATGTGCCTCTGGAGGATATTGAGAGTGCTCAGCTGCTGGAGGAGATTCCTGCCTCCTCCCGGGTGGCGGGTACTGCCATGGAAAGCGTCAGCAAGGGTCGGTACAAGAACGGTGAATGGGGGCGCTTCACCTGCTGCCTGGATCCCCGGACAGGGCCGTGGCTGCTGCTACGGACCACAGAGGGGGAAATCTGGCTCTTTGGCGCCAGCGACAGCGCCGATACCCAGTCGGCCTACCAGGCGGTAGAGGCCGCACGTTAGCCCGCGAAAAAGGCAAAGGTAATTTTCTCCGCATATGACCATATAGGAGCGGCCCGGAGAACCCATGAGGTTCTCCGGGCCGCCTTGCCTGTGTGAGGGATCTTATCGCCCGAGGGCGCTATTGCCGCATTTCTGATAAAGAAACCACAGGACTGCCGGGTTGGCCCCACAGCGGCCTTTTCCGCCGCCTCCAGTAGCTTATTGTTTGCGTTTCGTTCCGGCCTTTGCTATAATGGGGCATACTGATCTGCCAGCGGGCCACGGGAGGGACTGGGTTTCCGCTTTGGAGGCTTAGGCGTATAGGGGAAACTCTGGCCGCCAAGCCTCGGGAGGGGACAGGCTCTTCTTTCGGCGACCTTGGTTGGGTCAGCACGGGGTGAATCACGAAAAGGAGGGGGCGGCGGTGCGGAAACTGGTATATGTTACCTTGGCTTTCGTGGCGGGCGTCCTTCTCTGCCAGTATCTTCTGCCGCCATTGTGGCGGCTGGCCCCGGGCGGCGTGGCAGTATTGGCGCTTTTGTTGTGGCTGGCCCTGCGGAAAAAGCAAAAACGGCAGCTCCGATGGCTGCCTCTGGCCGCGGCAGGACTGCTCTTTGGCCTGGGCTGGTTTACCGGCTATGAAGCACTGTTCCTGGCTCCGGCAGAAGCGCTCCTGGGGACGGAGGATACCGTCACCGTGGAGCTGTTAGAGTATGCACAGGAAACCGACTACGGCGCCAAGGTAACGGTTCGGGTGCTGAACCGGGATATCCCCGGCAAGGCGGTATACTTCAGTGGCCGGGAGCTCCTGGAGTTGGAGCCGGGAAACCGCCTCACTGCCCGAATGGAATTTGACGAAGCGGCCACTATGGGAGAGGAGAAAAGTACGTACTATACCTCTCAGGGAGTTTTCCTGCGGCTCTACGGCGACGGGGACACAGAAACAGTGGAGCCGGGGCGGGCAGGATCTTTCCGATATCTCCCTCAGCGGTTGGCTCTGCATTTGCGGCAGACCATTGCCCAGCGTTTTTCCTCTGAGAGCGGAGGCCTTATCATTGCGCTCCTTACCGGGGAACGGGAGGATATGGACGAACAGAGCCGCAGCGCCCTGGAGGAGACAGGGCTGCTCCATATCACGGCGGTGTCCGGCCTCCATTGTACCTTTCTGATCGGTTTTCTAGGCCTTCTTTTGGGCCGGCGTCGGCGGCTCACTGCTTTTATCGGCTACCCGGTACTGCTGTTTTATATGGTGATGGTGGGATGCACCCCGTCGGTGGTTAGGGCCTGTATCATGACGGGCCTGTTCCTGCTGGCGCCTCTGCTGGGCCGGGAGGGGGACGCGCCTACCTCCCTGGCCGCCGCGGCCCTGGCGATTTTGCTGGCCAATCCTTTTGCGGTGGCTTCTGTCAGCTTCCAGCTGTCCTTTGCCTCGGTGGCGGGACTGCTGGCGGTGTCGCCCCGGATCTACCGGGGATTGACGGCCCTGTGGCCGGCCCGGAGCCGCTGGACCAAGACCCTGCGGTCTTTTGCGGTCGGCTCACTGTCTGCCAGCCTGGGAGCCATGCTCCTTACTGCGCCTCTCAGTGTGTTCTATTTTCAGTATCTGCCTTTGGTGGCCCCGCTGGCCAACCTGGTGGTGCTGTGGGCGGTGCCCTTCCTGTTTGCTTCTGCCCTGGTGCTGACTCTTCTGACCATGGCGTTGCCCGGGTTGGCTCCAGTGCTGGCCCTGCCGGAGATCCTCGCCCGGTATGTGCTGGCGGCAGCAGGGACCTTGGCAAGGCTTCCGGGTCACGCGGTATATTTTACCAGTGCCTATCTTATGGCCTGGCTGGTATTCTGCTATCTGATGCTGGCAGTGTGTCTTGCTTCCCGGGAAGGGCGGCGAAAGTACGCCCTGGCGGGTATATTGGCCCTGGTAACCTTTCTGGCGGCCCGGTCCCTGCCGGGCCTTGCACTGGGAGACAGCGACCTTACCGTTATAGCGGTGGATGTGGGCCAGGGGGCGGCTACCCTGCTCCGCTCCGGGGATGAGACGGTGTTGGTGGATTGCGGCAGCCTGTATACGCCCCTGGGTCCCGGCGCCCTGGTGGCGGACACCATGTCCGCCTATGGTTGGGACAGGCTGGATAAAATGATACTGACCCACTACCATGAGGATCACGCCGGGGGACTGGGTGAGCTGCTGGCCCGGGTGGAGGTAGGGGAGCTGCTGGTACCCCGGCTGACGGACAGCGGCGAGGAGGACGACCTGCAAAGAGAGGTGCTGGCGCTGGCGAAGGCATACGCTGTGCCGGTGACCTATGTGGAGGAACCGGCAACAGAGCCTGTGGGTAAGGCGGAACTGACGATTTACCCGCCGCTCACCCAGGGGGAGGTCAATGAGGAAGGCCTCACCATCCTCTGTACCGCCGGGGATTTTGACGTGTTGATTACCGGTGACATGGGCGGCAGCACGGAAAAGCTTCTGGTGGAAACCTATGACCTGCCGGACATTGAGGTGCTGATGGTAGGTCACCACGGCAGCAAGTACTCTACCACAGAGGAGCTGCTGGAGGCGGTGACGCCGGAGACCGGCATTATCAGCGTGGGAGAAAACAGCTACGGTCATCCCACGGCAGAGGCCATGGACCGCATGGCCTGGCAGGGGATGACGTTATATCGGACCGACCTTCAGGGAAACATTGTGATCCAGGCGGGCGGAGAGAGGAACTGAGACCATGGCGGTAAAGAAAAAAAGCGGCGGCAGCGCCGGATATGACAAGCTGCGGGCGGATCTGTCCGCCGGGACCCTGGGGACAGGGTATATTTTCTACGGGGAGGAGAGCTACCTTCGGGAGTACTACCTGGGGGAGATGCGGCGGCAGCTGGTGCCCGCCGGGTTCGAGGAGTTCAATTTCCATAAGCTGGACGGAAAGACCCTCACTGCCCAGTCCCTCACTGAGGCGGCGTAGGCCATGCCCATGATGGCGGAGCGGACCATGGTTCAGGTGGAGGACTGGGATCTCTACAAGCTGCCGGAGGAGCAGCGCAATATCCTCATTGCTCTCCTGGAGGATCTGCCGCCCTACTGCTGCCTGGTGTTCGTCTATGACCAGGTGGACTATAAGCCCAACAAGACCTATAAGAAGCTGTATGCCGCCCTGGAGAAGAACGTCCAGGAGGTAAAGTTTGAGGAGCAGAGCCAGGGAGAGATCCTCAAGTGGGTGTCCCGGCGCTTCAAAGCCACCGGCCACACTATTGACGCTCCCACAGCGGAGCATCTCATCTTTACCTGCGGAAGCCTTATGAATGGGCTCATTCCGGAGATCGCCAAGATCTCCGCCTATGCCCGGGGAGAGCGGATTACCAAGGGGGACATCGACGCCGTGGCCGCCCCGATTCTGGAGGCCCAGGTGTTTGAGATGACAGGGGCGGTGTCCAAGGGGAACTTTGACAAGGCGGCGGAGGTGCTGGGGAGCCTTCTCCAGCAGCAGGAGGAGCCCTTTATGCTCCTGGCCCTTATGGGCAAGGAGCTGCGCAAGCTCTATACCGCCCGGCTGGCCCTGGACACGGGAAAGGATAAATTCTGGCTCATGGAGCAGTGGAATATGCGATCGGATTATCCCGCCAAGCTCCTGCTGGAGAATGCCCGGCGGGTGAGCCGGGAGTGGTGCGCCATGGCAGTGCGCCGGTGCTACGAGACAGATCTGCGGATCAAGAGCGTCAGCGGTGTGGATGGGGCCCAGGAACTCAAGCTTCTGCTGATGGAGCTGGAACAGGGGGCCAGGGCATGAGGCGGATCCGGGAAGTGATCGTGGTGGAAGGACGCTACGATAAGAACGCCCTTAAGCAGGTGGTGGAGGCCACGGTGGTGGAAACCGGGGGATTTGGCGTATTCAACGACCGGGAGCGGCTGGCCCTGCTGCGGCGGCTGGCGGCGGAGCGGGGGCTGATCCTCCTCATCGACAGCGACGGGGCCGGGTTTGTGATCCGGAATTTCCTCAAGGGAGCCATCCCAAAAGATAAACTCAAGCAGGCCTATATTCCCGATATCTACGGCAAGGAGCGGCGGAAGGCCGCTCCGGGGAAAGAGGGAAAGCTGGGGGTGGAGGGCATGAGCCCCCAGGTGCTTCTCTCCGCCCTGGAGCGGGCGGGGGCCACCTTCGAGGATGACGATACCGTCCCGGTGGGGGGTGCGCCCATCACCAAGGCGGATCTCTATTCCTTGGGTCTCAGCGGCGGGGCGGACAGCCAGAGCCGGCGGCTGGCCCTGCTGAAGCAGCTGGGGCTGCCGGAGCGGATGACTGCCAACGCCCTGCTGGAGGCGCTGAATATCCTCTACACCCGGGAGGAATTCCTGGCCCTGATGGATAAATAGAAATGAGATCGGCCCATACGACAAGAGCCGGAGGCCGGCGGAAGGATCCTTCCGCCGGCC